>CAZVLE010000028.1:0-4181 GCA_964627855.1 uncultured Syntrophomonadaceae bacterium
CCCTCCCCCGCAAGCTGAAGCATACATTTCGGCAGGCTGCAGATAAACGGGCCAAAGTAGGTATCCCCGATGGTGGTATCAGCTGCGCTGAAACCGCGCACCCTGAAAGGGAGCAGTCCGGCAGCATGAAGAATCTCATCAGGGACATAAGAACAGGTGTAGCCAACAACCCTGCCGCCTTTGCTTTTCCAGTCTTTAATATAACTGTTTTCAAGAGTTGATACAGCTTCAATAAATTTATTCATGGCCCGTCTCCTTTCCCTGAAGGGATCTGTTCAGGTAATCAAGGGCTTCATTCATCTCCTCAGGGTTTTCTGCTCTGGCAGAAGAGATGATATCCCCGAATCCTTTAAGGATTGGCGGAAGAAGAACCGGTGCAGCCGGCTTAGCAGATTCAGCAATATCTGCTGCGATCAGGGACACTGTTTCAGCGGCTTCAAAGGTATCAAGGGATGAAAAAAACTGAGACAGCAGGCCTTTAATAATATCAGGGTTAATTTCATAGATCCGGTTAATGATCTCGCAGAAGCGGCTTATATTAGAGGCAAGCTCCTGAAAGTCTAGTTCAGCAAGGCCGCCGGAGATTAACGCTTCAAGCTCGTCATCGCTGAAACTTCTTTCTACAGAATCAAGGGTTCTCTCAATGGAGCCTGCTGATGACGCGGTCTTGCGAAACTCCCTCGTGAGCTTTTCTTTCATCAGTTCCGGGTTGCTGTTAACAGCGTCGATTATGGCTTTGTCAAGCTGCCCCCTTATTTCTCCCAGCATCAGAGATGCTTTAAGAATCAGAGGTATATCTAATGATTCAGTTACATCACTGCTTGTCTTTTCAAAGAGCTCAGGCAGGGCCGGCCTTCCCGGCTCGCCGATAAGCGCGCTCCCTGTATGGATCTTCCTTACCAACTCAGCGAGCTCATTTACAATGCCGCTTATCTCTTTCGTGTCAACATCTCTGATGAGAGAAATTACTACATCAGCGAGAAGGTCAGGTGCCATCCGGTTAAGCGGAGCCGCTGTTTCCCTTACTCCTCTCAGGGCTATGTTTGAAAGCGCCGGCAGCATGGAAAGAATGCACACAACCTTTGCCGGATATCTCCACAACTCTTCATTGATCATTTCTATATATGGGCCGCTTCGGACAGATGAACTGTCAAGGGCCTCCTTCAGTTCTCCGAAATCAACAGCTTCGATAAAACACCTGAAGTTTTCCCTGGCCTCATTGCTAACTTCGTTTTCGTTTTCAGGGGGGGAGACCCTTTTCTCTTTTGAAGCAAAACTTTTAATAATACTTTTAGAAACAAACCACGCGACAAGCCGCTTCAAAGGATTGGAGCCCGCCCATGAGTTAAGAAAAGCGGGAGCCGCACCCCTGATTATAGTTCGGCAGGTCTCTGTGTCAGCGGCAGAACTGGCAATATTTTCAATCAGGTCTTTATTTGCCATTTGAATACTCCTTGATAAAGGGCTGAATTATTAGTTCGGAATTTTGCTTTTCTGCTGGGATTATAATACTACACTATTTAGCGGCAGAGCAAGCTAACCCGGCAAAGGACGTTACAAATTGCGCCGATCCTTTCTTTGGTTGCTTTCTTAAGTGTAATTGAGGAAAGGAGAACGGTATGTTATAACCTATCGGGGCAAGCCGGTAGCATTGATGCTTCCTTTCCCTGCTGAAAATACTGAGGAGCTGGTTCCCCGAGCCTACGGGGAAGCCCGGCAGGATATTGAATTAACCTTGCAGGAATCTGAAGCGGAGTATGCATCCTGGGAAGTAGCAATCAGTGCAGGCAGGAGAAGAAGATGAAATTTAGGGAAATTCACCAAAAGGGGGGACGGTTTGGGGTCAACCCAAACGTTCCCCCGTTACTCTATTTCTATTTATCTTTTGCATAATTAATGCTGGAATCGGCTCTAATACACTCAATTAGGCCTGGAAATATGCGGTGGCTATGAAGAAGTAGCTTCATCCTGGCAAAGTTTTGTTTTCTTATAGCCAAGAGTAACAATATAAGTAACCAGGAAAACTACAACCCCGCTGGCAAAGGGAAACAGTAGATTAATATCAAAAACCGTACCGGCCCAGAGGGGTCCCGCTATTCTGCCAAGGCTCATGTAAGATTCTGCGATCCCCATTGACTGACCCTGGCTGCCCTCAGCATGCTTTGATATAAAGGCCAGGGCAGATGGCTTTAACAGTGAGTTTAACAAAATGAAAAAACTCATTGAAAGCATCAGGGTTACATATGTAGCCGAAAGCATAATAAGGGCAAAACCGATAGAGCAACCGATAAAAGCAAAGGTAATTACCCTTTCTTCTCCCAGCTTCTTAGTTAAGGGGCCAACAATCAAACCCTGGGCCAGGGCATACATGAGAGCCATAATCATTAAGAATGTACCCACCTGTTCCGGTCCATAATTAAACCTGGCTATAGCATATAATCCAAATACACTTGAAAATATAGTCTGACCGAATATGGCAATAAATACGGCAACCAGGCCAAAACCTATCGGGGTAAAAAGCATCTGCCACATTCCCTTAAACTGCATAAACTTTATCTCTGCTTTAGCTACCCTTTTATCCCTGGCTAATGACTCCGGCAATCCAATGAGGATTATCAGGAAGGTTAACAGGCAAAAAGCGGAAGCCACAAAAAACGGGGTGTTAAGGGACATTGAAGCTAATAGTCCGCCTATTCCCGGGCCCAGGACTACGCCAATGCCGATAGCGCCGCCAATCTTCCCCATTGCCCCACCCCTGTCTTCTTTCGAAGTGATGTCGGCGGCATAAGCCTGGGCTGAAGGCAGTGCTGCCGAGGACATAACCCCTGAGACCAGCTGGGCAGCATATAGCATCCAGAGCTGAGTAGATATGGCAAAAAACGCCATCGCTGTACCGAGCCCAACCATACCCAGAAGCAGAAGCGGTTTACGGCCAACTCTGTCCGATAAACTTCCCCAGACCGGGGCAAATATTAACTGCATGATCCCGTAGCAGGCAATTAACAGCCCGTAATGGATTCCTCTGCCGCCCATGTTGTCAATATAAAAGGGCAGCACCGGCATGGCAATCCCGTAACCCATCATTACCACTATTAAGCTGATGATTAAAATTATCATATTCTTATTCTTCATTTTCAGCACCCCTAAAACTGATTTTCTTCTATTATCTGCCCGCACCCTCTCCACCCGGAAAAGGTGCGGGCATCTATTTTTTCGTTAGCAATTAAGCTTTAACCACTTCTAAAACTTCAGTCCAGCAGTTCAACCTGTCCGGTCTCACCGTTAACCCGCACTTTCTGGCCATCCCTGATCAGGCTTGTCGCTTCTCCTACACCGACAACGGCAGGCACTCCATATTCTCTGGCTACAACCGCTCCGTGCGATATGGGGCCTCCGGTTTCCATAACTATTGCTCCCAGGTTGAGGAATAGTGGGGTCCAGGCCGGGTTTGTTCCCTTGGTTATCAATACATCGCCTTTTTCAATTCTCGTACTTTCATCCGGCGAAGAGAGCACCCTGGCTATTCCTTCATAGACTCCTGCAGATACCGGAGTGCCCGACAGGGCACCATCTACTTCTTCTGCAGCCGCATAAATGCTTTCTCCTGTACTGCTCAACAGGCGGGGCGCATTTAAATTCATATAGATGTTGTAAGTTTCTTTATTAGCGCTAACTTTATCCTGCAATTTTTCATGTCCATATAGATCTCTGTATTCAAGGAAGAAAACATCCATTGGGTCATCAATCATACCCCTGGTTTTCAGTTCTTCACCAACATCAATTAACAGCCTGCGGGCCATATGGTATATCCTGGTCATGCAGAATTTGGATTCTTCCCTTAAGCCAAAAATTTCCCGGTAGTTTCTAAGCAGCCTCTCCACTTGAACTGCCAGTCTCTTCTTACCGGCGCTTTCAAGATTCTTGCTAATCCTTCTGATAGCTTCTTCCGCTAATTCGGCACCCCGGTAGAAGTTCTCTAAGCCCTGCTCGTAGCTATTGTTGTCAATATAGGATTTGATCAGGTTAAGCACGTACTCGGGCTCTTCATCCCATCTGGGAATTCCGATGTCAACCTCTACATTAGAGCGGTGGCCATACTTTTCAAAGAACCTGCGCACTTCCTCCTGCTCCATGGTCGGTTCTTCGCCCCGCTCAGCCAGGCTTTTCGCTGCTTTCATCAT
>CAZVLE010000029.1:0-7958 GCA_964627855.1 uncultured Syntrophomonadaceae bacterium
CAACGGTGCGGTAAGAGCGCACCAGAAACCGGGAGACCGGTTTGCTAGGTAAACCCCACCCGGAGCAAGACCAAATAGGAGGGGGATGAGGTTGCCCGCTGACTCCTCGGGTTAGGTCGCTGGAGGTGCCAGGTAACTGGTATCGAAGATAGATGACTGCTGCTTTTCAGGCTTATTTGCAAAGCAGGGAAAGAACAGAACTCGGCTTATCAGCTTGCTCGGTTCCTTGCTGTAATTTAGCTAAATTCTATCCGTTCTTGTTTTTGCTCATTTTTAAAGAAATCGATGTTATCAATAATTGATTCCAGCATAAATTGCCTACCCCAGTTTGATTGAGAAAAGTAGTAAAAGAGTGCTTCTCCACCAAATACCTCCTGTAATATCCTTTTTCTGGTCAAGCCGGTTTCATGAAGTTTTCTAACCCGATAACAAATTTCAAGCCATTTATTATATTTACGGGCCAGTCTTTCTGTAGCATTGTTTAACCTGCCCTTTAGACCACAAAACAGTACAGTTGGTTTTAATAAGATCATATTATGGAGGCTATTTAAGTGATCGACAATATTTTCACCGGCCATGAAGCTATTTAAACTTTCCCCAAGATACAGGTCGCCACAGAAGAGCCAGCGATTTAGCGGTTCAAAGAAACTGATATGATCGAATGAATGTCCCGGAGTGTGGAAAACCTTGAATTGGAAATTTGAGGTTTTGATAAGCTCAGGGGCGTCACTTGCCTCTGCTGCAGGAGGTCTGCCCCACATTATCTGGCGATATAGTTGAATGTAAGGGGGATTAGCCATTGCCTTGACTGTGCCGGGGTGAGCATAAATGGGAACGTCAAATGCTTGTTTTATAAGTTTACAGTTACCACTATGATCTTCATGCTGGTGAGTAATTACTACTTTTTTTAGAGGAAACTTCTTCAGACATTTGATAATTTCAGGTCCGACATGTGGAGGGCCACAATCTATTAACAGCCCATCAACATAATAAAAATGGTTATAATATAGTGGGCGGCCCAGAATTGTCCTGGCAACTTTAAATTCAATTACCTTTCCGTAGTCGTTAACTTCTAAGATGGCCATAGTGATATTATACCTTTTATTTGTTTGATTGCAGTTACCCACTTATTATTTTAGCATGCATAAGTAGAGGCAGGAAAGTCTCCTTAATACTGCGAAATAGTAATGGCGAGGAGATGATAAAATATTATGCCGACAGACCCTGAGTTAATTAAAGAAATCATATACAAGGATGACGGAAGATACCTGATTTATTATTCCCTGGCAACGAAAAATGATTCCGAGAATAAAGGCGAGATTGATAATCATGTCCGAACTTAGGTGGAATCGTCATCGTGGCGAATGGATTGTTACTGCTACCCATCGCATGGATCGAACATTTCTACCGCCACGAGACTATTGTCCTCTTTGTCCCACTGAACCCGATGGATTTGAGACAGAGATACCGCGCCAAAATTTTGAAATTGCCGTTTTTGAAAATCGCTTTCCCAGCTTTCACCGTCATCCACCGCAGCCATCTGTTGATAATAGCTTTTCTTTCCCGGCTGCACCTGCTGAGGGTATCTGCGAGGTCGTGGTTTATACTCCCCAGCATTCGGGGAGCCTGGGTTCCCTTACCATCAACCAGCTGTGCCTTTTGATCAGAGTATGGCGTGACCGCTATCTGTCTCTTGCTGAAAATGCAGAAATTGAATATGTGCTTATTTTTGAAAACAGGGGTTCCGAGGTAGGAGTAACTTTACACCATCCGCACGGACAAATTTATGGTTTCACCTATCTTCCTCCTGTTCCTGCCCTTGAATTAAAGCTGGCCTGTCAGTATCATGACAGGGAAAAGCAATGTCTTTATTGTGATCTCGTCAGGGACGAGCTAGAAGATGGCCGCCGAATCGTTATAGAAAATGATAGCTTTGTCGCTTTCGTGCCCTTTGCAGCTCGTTATCCTTATGAAGTGCATCTATATTGTCGCCAACACCGCCTTAACCTGGCCGAACTTACTAACCGTGAAATCAAAGATCTTGCAAAAATCTTGCAGAGTCTGGTAAGAGGTTATGATGCTCTTTTCAAAAAAACTTTTCCCTATATAATGGTTTTACACCAGGAACCGGTCAAAAATGGCAATGGCCTGGGTCATCTTCATTTCGAGTTCTACCCACCTCTTCGCGATGCCGAAAAATTAAAGTACCTGGCAGGTTGTGAACAGGGGGCGGGTACTTTTATCAACGACTCGCTCCCTGAAGAAAAGGCAGCCGAGATCAGAAAAGTAGTAAATGGAGTTGATTATTCTTGATCTACAAGGCAATTGCACCGGGTAGGGTTAACCTGATCGGTGAACATACAGATTATAACCAGGGTTTTGTTCTGCCCATGGCCATATCACTGGCCATTAAATTGACCGGAGAGAAAAACCCTGCTCTCAATCGCAATATAACCGCCTATGCAAAAGAATATAATGATGAGCAAACCTTTTCTCTTGATCATTTGAGACCGCTTCAAGGCGACCCGGGTTGGATTGACTACATTAGAAGTGTTTGCTGGGCCCTGGAAGATCAGGGGTGTAACCTTGAAGGCGCGACATTGAAGATCGAAAGTAACATTCCTGTTGGTGCCGGTCTGAGCTCATCTGCAGCACTTGAACTCGCTACTGCCGGGGCATTGGCTGCAGCTAATGGCTGTAATTTTTCACTGGCAGAACTGGCCCTGCTCTGCCAGAAAGCAGAAAATGAGTTTGTCGGAGTGCAGTGCGGCATCATGGATCAGTATGCTGTAGCACTGGGCCAGGAAAACAGGGCTCTTTTCCTTGATTGTCGAAACCTTGCATACGAATTAATTCCACTGGAGCTAAAAGACCATCAGCTTTTGGTTGTTGATAGCAGGGTGGAGAGAGCTTTAAGCTCTTCAGCCTACAACCGCCGCAGGGAAGAATGTGAAGAGGCAGTGCAGAAGCTGGCGGTCATACATGGAAAAAACTTTCAAGCCCTGCGCGATGTCAGTTTGGATCAAATCGAGGCAGCCAAATCAAAATTGTCCGGGGTGCTATACAAGCGGAGCCTCTATGTTATTGAAGAAAACAACAGGGTTAACGAGGCAGTCACCGCCCTGAAAGCAGGGGCTCTTGATAAATTTGGCTACCTGATGGTTCGTTCTCATGCCGGTTTGCGAGATCTATATGAGGTGAGTTGCCCTGAACTTGATCTCATAGTCGATATTGCCATGCAAGTCGATGGCGTCCTTGGTGCAAGAATGACCGGAGCTGGATTTGGTGGATGTGCCCTGGTTCTGCTTGAAAAGAAAGCAGTCGATTATGTCAAAGCACAAATTAAGGCAGCTTTTGCTGCATTAAACTGGCGAAACCCTAACTTTTATCTTACTTCTGCAGTAAATGGTCTCAGCGTTGAAAAATTATGATAAAATAGCATGGTGAAAATTACTCAATAGTATGATGGGGGTATCTTTTGATGAGCTTTATGAGTGCAGCAGAGCAATATAAAATTCTCGCTGAAAATACTGCTGAAATAATTGTTGATCAGGAATTCAGAAATAAACTGGCATTAAGCGTTGCTGAAAATAAACCGCTTCGCTGCAAGCTTGGCATTGATCCATCTGCACCGGATTTACATCTGGGTCATGCTGTTGTTCTCCATAAACTGCGGCAATTTCAGGAACTGGGTCACCATATCATAATAATCCTCGGTGATTTTACCGGTATGGTTGGAGATCCAACCGGTCGTTCCGAAACCCGTAAGCAGCTTACTGAAGAAGAGGTACGTGCCAATGCTAGAACTTATCAGGATCAGATTTTTAATATCCTGGACCCGGAAAAAACCGAAATGGTATTCAACAGTGAGTGGCTGGCCAAGTTAACATTTGCTGATGTAATTAAACTGGCCTCGTCTCTGACTGTGGCAAGAATGATGGAAAGAGAGGACTTCTCGAAACGTTACCAGGAGAATATTCCGATCAGCATCCATGAATTTTTCTATCCCTTAATGCAGGGTTATGACTCCATCGCCATCAGGGCTGATATCGAGTTTGGTGCGACCGAACAAAAATTCAACCTGCTCATGGGTAGGCAGTTGCAGCGTGAATACGGGCAGGAACCACAGGTAGCTTTCACCATGCCTATTCTTGTAGGCACTGATGGTGTTCAAAAGATGAGTAAGAGTTTAGGAAATTACATTGGAATTACTGAACCTCCAGACGAGATTTACGGTAAAACAATGTCAATAGCCGACGAGTTGATGCCAGAATATTATCGCCTGGCCACTGCTCTTACTTCGGCAGAAATAAAAAATATTTTAGAGGAGATTGAACAGAATAAGATTCATCCCCGTGATGCAAAAATGCGTCTTGCCCGGGAAATAGTCTCTCTTTACCATGGTAATTCAGCTGCAAGGGAAGCGGAAGATCATTTCAAACAGGTTTTTCAGCAGCGGCTGATGCCTGAAGAAATGCCTTCATTCAGCTTTTCTGTTCCCGCAGGCTTAGTAGATGTGATGGTTAAAACAAACCTTGCAGCAAGCAGAAGTGAAGCCCGTCGTCTTATCCAGCAAAGAGGAGTTAAGGTTAACGGAGAAACTGTCGGTTCCATCGAACTGGAGCTGAAAGATCCAGCTGAGCTGGTTATGCAGATAGGTAAAAGAAAATTTGCCCGCATCACCCTGACATAACAAATAAGTTGAAAAAAGTGTCAGACACTTTTTTCAACTTATTATAGCCATTACTGATCATATTTTTATTTTTCGCTGAAGCCGTCTTTGATAGCAGCTACCACCTGCGGGTCCATTAATGTGGTTACGTCGCCCAGTTCTCTGTTTTCGGCAATATCTCTCAGAAGTCGACGCATGATTTTCCCGCTCCGTGTTTTCGGCAGTTCGTAGGTAAAGAAGATCTCTTCGGGTCTGGCAATGGCCCCGATTTTTTTACCGACGTGACTCTTAAGTTCTTTAACAAGTTCTTCATTGCCTTCCACTCCTTCTTTGAGAGTGACAAAAGCAGTGATGGCATGTCCTTTGATTTCATGCACCTTGCCAATCACAGCTGCTTCGGCAACGGAGTGGTGGTCAACAAGGGCACTTTCAACTTCCATGGTCCCGATCCTGTGGCCTGAAACATTTAGTACGTCATCTACGCGTCCCATGATCCAGTAATAACCATCAGAATCTTTCCAGGCGCCGTCTCCTGTGAAGTAAAGGCCCTCATACTGTTTCCAGTATGTATATTCATAGCGTTCATGATCTTCATAAAGTGTTCTTAGCATTGCCGGCCAGGGCGATTTAATGACCAGGAACCCTCTCTGTCCCGGTTCTATTGATTTACCCCGGTCATCGACCACATCTGCCTCAATTCCCGGAAAAGGTAATGTAGCCGAACCTGGTTTCAGGGGAGTAACACCCGGCAGAGGGGTGATCATGATCATGCCGGTTTCAGTTTGCCACCAGGTATCTACGATTGGACAATTACCTTTCCCGATATGTTCGTGATACCATAACCAGGCCTCAGGGTTAATCGGCTCACCAACAGATCCAAGTAAGCGCAGGCTGGATAGATCGCGCCCTGCCGGAAATTGATTCCCCCAGCGCATGAAAGAACGAATAGCGGTTGGCGCCGTGTAAAAAACGCTGATTTTATATTTCTCGATCAGCTCCCAAAAGCGATCCCGGGTTGGGTAGTCAGGGGTACCTTCATAAACAAAAACCGTAGCGCCATTCGATAATGGTCCGTATACAATATAACTGTGACCGGTAATCCAGCCAATATCTGCAGTGCACCAGTAGATATCTTCTTCGTGATGGTCGAATACATAGCGAAAGGTTGTATTTACCCCAACGAGGTATCCCCCGCTAGTATGGAGGATGCCTTTCGGTTTACCGGTAGTCCCGCTACTATAGAGAATAAAAAGTGGATCCTCGGCATCCATTAGCACAGGCTCAAATTTGTCTGCGGCATTTGCCATAAGGTTGTTCCAGAGCAGATCTCTTCCTTTAACCATGTTATGTTCTGTCCCGGTGCGTTCAACAACAATAACTTTTTCGATGCTTTGGCAATCAGGCAGGACATCTTCAGCTGCTACCTTCATGGGGATTGTCTTGCCTCTTCTGTAGGCGCCATCAGCAGTTATGAGTATCTTTGACTTCGAATCCAGGATGCGGTCTTTTAAAGCGTCAGGACTAAATCCCCCGAACACAACACTATGGATAGCACCGATTCTTGTGCAGGATAGCATTGCGATAATTGCTTCAGGAACCATTGGCATCCATATGGTAACGGCATCACCTTTTGTTACGCCAAGATCCTGGAGGACATTGCTAAACTTGCACACTTCGTTTAGTAATGCTTCGAAACTTAGTTTTATGCTATCGTTATTCTCACCATGAAAAATAAGTGCGGTTCTTTTTCCTTTGCCGCTTTCTAAATGCCTGTCCAGACAGTTTGTCGATATGTTTAGTTTGCCGTTTACAAACCACTTGAAGTAGGGTGGGTTACTATCATCCAGAACTTGCTCCCACTTTTTTCCCCATTGCAGGTCTTCAGCCATTTTTGCCCAAAAAGCAAGACGATCTTTTTTAGCTTGTTCGTAAATTTGGTCATCGTTTACAAGCGCTTTTTCCTTAAAAATATCTGAAGGTAAAAAAGGCTTCAAATGTTCTTCGCTAAATATTTCTCCATGATCTGAATCTGTCATAAATTAAGCCTCCTTTGAATAAAATATGTTTTATATTCTCCAAAATAAAAGAAATTCCTTCAAAATTCAGGCAACATTTTTTGTAGTTCCAGAAAAATATTAACTCTTAATCCTTTTAGTCGTAAATCTTTATTCTGTGCCAAGGCAGCAACTGGTGAAAAGTGTAACCTGCTCCGGAGAAATATTCTTTCCTATCCGGCCGAGAAGGATGTTGCAGGGGTGTTCCCTTATTTCCGGATCAACAGTTTCCCAGGTAAGGAAGTTATATTTTTTAAAAAGATCAATCATTAACTGGCGGTAAGCCCATGGAGACATTCCACTATTCTTTAGGTCCCAACTCTGTATGAATTGGACAGCAATAACAATGAGGTTTTCAAAAAAAGTGAAATCAGGGTTATTGAAGAGATTGTTTAAAATGGCGTTACCAAGGCCCATTTGCCGCCATGCTGGGTCAGTCTCAATGCTTCCCAGTTCCAATAATTCAGGTAAGCAGCGTTTTTGCCACCAGGGATAATCGGGGATTTGAAATGAAACATACGAGACGATGATATTAGCGAGGCTGGCAGTAAAAATCAGACCGTCAGGCTCTCCTGCTAAATCAATCAGGGCATCATGTTGGCGACAAGAACTTCTGAAGCAACTCAAACCTTCAGCTAATCGAAGCTGTGCTAAACGGTCGGGACTAACCGGGCCATTTATATGCAAACGCCCGAGCGCTGTTGTGAATTTTGAGTTTACAGAGTCAGGCAGTGGTTTAGTAAAAGGAGACTGGCTATGCTCAGAAGAACTGTGCATTATTATTCCCTCCAACATATAGTTACACATAAATAATACCAATCCTGCAGGCCTTAGCTGTATTTTTGCAACATTAACTTAACATTTATTCTATTCAAGCTTTATTCATAGCAACTTTCTAACCGAAAAAAATATTAAGAAATAGTTAAGATTAAGCAAAAAAGAGTCTTTAGCATCTTGACAGTGAATACCCCCTGTGCTAATATATTTCTTGCACTTAAATATCAGTACAGTGCGATTCCGTTCTTTGAAAACTGAACAGGGTAAGGAAGGGTCTCATCGGGCAATGGTATTGAATCCATTACCTGAGAAAGAAGAAGAGACCTTGTGATGGTCAGTGTAGAGTTTAAGGATTGAGCGTAATAGTTTAAGAGCCGGTCTAGATAATTAGGCTGGATAACAAGCATAAACTGGAGAGTTTGATCCTGGCTCAGGATGAACGCTGGCGGCGTGCC
>CAZVLE010000030.1:0-13723 GCA_964627855.1 uncultured Syntrophomonadaceae bacterium
TTCCTGCCCAAGCCAAAAATGTTCTTACTTGCCGCGATGTACCAGAACAATCCAAATACAGCAAAGAAGATAATACCCTGAAAAATCAACTGCATTCTAAAAACCTCCTTATCAAGACTTTATGCTTTTAATTAACAGACTTCGTTAAAAATCAATCTAAACCTTTTATTTGACAGCTTCTTACCTTACCTGATAGCTTGATCTATGCGCTTACCAGGAAGTATCAGCTAGCAACTTCAACGCCCTGCCCCGTCCGGCGTCTTTGCTGGTCAGTGGTAGCGAGGTTGACCTGATCCGCCGGGCAGAAACACTGGAAGATGTTTTTGACAGGGATATCATTCCCGAAGGCCTGATAAAAAAGCCGGCTCATGCTTGATAATATAGAGAGCCGGAGGGCTCTCGGTATTGTTCCAAGCAAGCCCGGCTGCCCGGTTAATCTGCAGAAAATTACCAGTTGACAGAATAAATTAACATTGCTATTGTTAGCGTAGGGTGATAGGTGATGAAGTTTAAACTTCTGCTGTTTTTGCTTTCTTCCAAGCTGAAAAGCGCTTCCAAAAGGAACCGGGACTTCATAGCTTATATTCAGGATAAAACACTTAGAGCCCAAATTAAAACTGCAGACAACAGGCAAGGCCGGCTCTATGAGTTAAATAAAGGCAAGGTTGCTTCAATCCCGGGAGTTCATGAAGCCGATTTTGCCATGGTCTGGGCTGATCCAGACACCGCATTTAAGGTTATGACTTCTGATAATGAGGAAGCTTCGCTGGCAGCACTGACGGAGGAAAAACTGGTTATCGAAGGCAACTTCAAAGATTTTGCCTGGTTTTCTAAAGCCCTGTCAATTATGACAAAAGGATAAATTTGTCATAATCAGGCATCAATTAATCGAAAGTTTGAAGGAAAATAAAAAATCGGGGGTATTCATATGACACCTGAATCCGCTGTGCAGGAAAAACCGATCGGAATTACTCCCTTCGATCAGGAATGGCCGGTTTCCGACGGCCATATGGGAAAAGATACGTCGCCATTTCCCAGGGTAAATCGCTTTACGAAAAGGGTCCTTGAAAGCAAATTTTCAATTGACCATCATCGAGCCTACCTCGTGACGGAGGCTTATAGAAAACATGAACATGAAACACAGATTGTTAAGTGCGCCCTGGCCCTGGCTAACGTCCTCGATAATATTAAGATAGAAATAACCGAGGACGAGCTGATAGTCGGTGAAATGGCAGCACCAATGAAGTGCGCACCTATTTTCCCCGAATTTTCATTGAACTGGGTCCTGGATGAAATTGATAACTATCCCTTCGAAAAAAGACTGCACGATCAGTACTACCTTTCCAGGCATTCTAAAAAGAAAATCAAAGAGGTCGCTGCATACTGGAAGGGTAAATCGATCGATGAAGTAATTATCTCTGAGCTATCTGAAGAAGAAATAAAAGGCACTAACCTGGGACGCGGCTTCTACCTGCTTAATCTATTTATGTATGGGGGGATTGGTCACCTCCAGGCCAATTACGAAAAGCTTTTTACTCACGGCTTCGGAGGGTTAAAAAAACAGGTTCGGGAAAAGATGGACGCCTTGGAAAAAAAAGAGGAAGAACAGACAAAATTAGATTTCTACCGGGCCGGGTTGATTACCCTGGAAGCAGCTGCCAACTATATCAAACGTTACTCCCTTTTAGCCAGTAAAATGGCCGGTGAAGCAAAAAATGAAGAACGTCGCCGGGAGCTTTTACAAATAGCCGCCACCTGCGATTGGGTGGCCGAGAACCCGCCGCGCACCTTCCGGGAAGCCTTACAGCTGCTTTACCTCGCTACCACCATTATTCTGATTGAATCGAACGGCCATTCTGTTTCTATTGGCCGTTTCGATCAGTTTATGTATCCTTTTTATAGTGAGGATATTAAAAGTGGCAGGATAACGAAAGAAGAGGTTCAGGAACTGATCGAAATCTACTTCATCAAACACCTGTGGTGGACCAAGCTGAGGGACAGGATGACGGTAATTGCCAACTCCGGCAGGGGTATGGGCGGAGATAGCATCACCCTTGGCGGCATAGACGAAGAAGGAAACGACGCCACTAACGATTTAACTTTCATGTGTCTTGATGCCATTGCCCACACCCGCTCGGGTGCACCCTGGATTGCAGTACGCTGGCACGAGAATACACCCTGGGAGTTGAAGGTTAAGACTGTCAATGTGATCCGCATAGGTACCGGTCAACCCAAAGTTTTCAACGACCAGGCGGCCATTCCTGCATCCCTGCGGGCTGGAAGGACCCTGGAGGATTCAAGAAACTACCATGTGGTCGGCTGCGTGGAGATCGACTCCGGAGGCAAGGAGTACGGCTGGCACGATGCAGCCTATTTCAGCATTGCCAAGATCCTTGAGCTGGCCATCAATGATGGTCGCTGCATCGGCTGCGGCCAACACTGCGATCGGTGGAAACAGTGTGGTGGTATCGGCGAAAGGCTCGGTCCGCAAACCGGCAAGCTAACCGATTTTACCTCCTTTGATCAGGTTCTTGAGGCCTATGACAAGCAGATGGCCTACTGGGTCGACCTGATGATCCGGGGCATCGAAGTAATGGATCAGGTTCACCAGCGCTTGAAGCCACTCCCCTATCTATCAAACTTGATAGACGACTGCATGGAGAAAGGCGTTGACGTATCCGCCGGTGGAGCCAAATACAACTTTACCGGCCCGCAGGCCGTAGGTGTGGGTACCACCGCCGACGGAATGGCTGCAATTAAACAACTGATCTTCGAGGAGCAAAAGGTAAAGGCCAAAGATTTCCTCAACGCCCTGGAAAACAACTGGGTGGGAGAAGAAGTACTTTATGCCCTGGTCAATAGTGATAAGGTTCATCACTATGGAAATGACGATGATTATGCTGACGAACTGGCCCGGCTTGCTACTGACACTTACTGCAAATATGTTGAAAATCGGACCAACTCACGGGGCGGCAAATACCTGCCCGGGATATACTCAGTTTCGGCCAATGTCGCCCTGGGGTTAACCCAGTGGGCTTCAGCCGACGGCAGGGTAGCCCTGGAGCCCGTTTCTGATTGTATAAGCCCTGTTCATACAAAGGCAGGCTCGCATGATGTCAGGGGCCCCAGCGCTATTGCCAAGTCGGTGACCAAACTGGACCATATCAGGGCAGGTAACGGCACCCTTCTTAACTGGAAATTTTCACCTTCATGTGTCTCCGGTGAAGTCGGCCGCGATAACCTGATTGCTTTGCTGGAAGTCTATTTTGACCGCAAGGGGATGCACAGCCAGTTTAACGTTATCGGCAGGGAGACTCTGGAGAAAGCTCTTGAAAATCCGGAGGATTACAGGTACCTCCTGGTGCGGGTGGCGGGCTACAGTGCTTTCTTTGTAGAATTGAGCAAACCTTTACAGTATGACATCATGGGCAGAACTGAACTCTCCTTTGATTAGCCAGTCGGACTAAAAAAGAGGTATTGACAATTAAATCCATGACGCCAGACGACTTGCAAACTGAAGGTTTTGTTACCAATATTCAAAGATTTACAGTCCACGACGGCCCGGGAATTCGCACGGAAGTATTTTTAAAAGGGTGCCCCCTGCATTGCCGCTGGTGCAGTAACCCTGAAAGTTTGAAACCTTATCCAGAGGTAGGCGTTTATAGAGCTCGCTGTATTGGAGTGGATAAATGCGGTCTCTGTTTTGAAGCCTGCCCAGGTGGGGCCGATTATTTTACCATAGAGCAAGGCCTGGTAACGGCAATTGACCGGGCTATGTGTACGCGCTGTCTGGCTTGTAGTGAAGTCTGCCCGTCCAATGCCCTGGTAACCTGGGGTAAGAAATACACCGCTGCAGATGTTGTTGAGACGGTCTTAGCTGATATTGATTTTTACAGGCGCTCCGGAGGTGGCATCACCCTCTCCGGCGGCGATCCCCTGGTGCAATGGCAGTTCAGTCTGGCTGTTTTAAAAGAATGCCGAAGTCGGGACATCCATACCTGCCTTGAAACTGAACATCATGTTAACCCGGCTGTATTGGACCGGATTTACCCTTATACCGACCTGGTCATAACCGATATCAAGCATATGGATCCGGAAAAACACCGGGAATATACAGGTGTTGACAACAAATTAATTCTCAACAACATTATTGCAACCGCAAAAGAAAATATACCTCTGATCATCCGCATCCCCATCATCTTTGGTCTTAATGACAATGACGAGAATATAAAAGTAACTGCAGACTTTATTGGCAATGAGCTGGGCAACAGTGTTATCCAAATTCAGCTTTTGCCTTATCGCCGTCTGGGTATTGAAAAATATTGTTCGCTAGGCATTCCTTACGTTCTGGAAGGTTATCAACCCCCGGAGCGAAAGGTTTGGGAGAATAAAATCATCACCCTGGCTGCGGGACTAAAAGCCTACGGGCTCCCTGCCGTAGCCGGGAGTACTAATAAGATTTAGATGCCCTCACCAGTAGCTACAATAAGTGTTAAATGATTAAATGCCACTCCCGGTCTCAGTGGATATAAGAAACCGGGTAAGATTTCAAGAGTAGCACCTCCCCTGCCGTGCTGAATTGTCTCATCGTTTAGGGCTAGTGCCCCGTCAAATAATTTTATCCTGTTTTTTTACTTGTAGCTTTAGTTTTTGCAAGCTGCCACTCTCAGATCGTTCGTCTGAAATATTCACAGCTCTGGATTATAGCAAATCAGATCAATTTTCTAGACATAAATAGAAGTAACCGTTTTGATCAAGGATTAGAATCAAGATAACGAGTAACATCATCCACCACCTGCATCCCATCTGCAATAGCCCGCACTACCAGGGACTGGCCACGGGCCATATCACCGGCGGTAAAAAGTCCGGGGTGGCTTGTCATGTGACAATGATCTGTCTTGATGTTGCCCGCGGCATCTCGCTCCAGTCTCAACGCTTCAACCAGCGGATCAGGACCGGGCCCGCTAAACCCGAGAGAAAGGAAAACAAGGTCAGCTTCAATGGAAAAATCGCTGCCTTTTACCGGAAACGGAGCCAGCCTGCCATCATCCTGTTTTTTCCAATCTACTTCACAGCACTGTAACCGCGAAACCTCGCCGCTGCTGTTGCCCTCGAAGCTCTTAGTCTGCACAGACCAGCGTCTCAACCCGCCTTCCAGGTGACTGCTTGATGCCCGGTCAATGAGCGGCCAGAGCGGCCAGGGGTTGTCAGTGCCGCGCTCAGCCGGAAGCCGGGGCATTATTTCGAGCTGGTCAACGCGCTCTGCTCCCTGACGTAAAACTGTGCCGATACAGTCTGACCCGGTATCTCCGCCTCCGATAACTACAACCCGTTTATCTTCTGCCCAGATGCTTTCTTCAGGTTTTAGCGGTTCTTCCAGGATCCGCTTGTTCTGGCTCTTCAATAAATCCATGGCAAAGTGGATGCCGTTTAAGTGACGTCCCGGAATATCAAGATCCCGGGGTTGCTCAGAACCCCCGGCCAGTATGATCGCCTCATAGTGGCGATTTAAGTAGTTAAAGGAAATGTCTTCTCCTGCTCTAATGCCGCATTCAAAGGTAATCCCTTCATCTTTCATCAGGTTAATGCGCCGCATGATAACCTGCTTCGCCAGTTTGAAGCTCGGAATACCGTAGGTTAAAAGCCCGCCCGGGGTTAAATCCTTTTCATAGACCGTTACAATAAAGCCTCTGCGGTTTAGCCCCTCCGCTGCAGCCAGACCCGCAGGACCCGAGCCAATCACTGCTACCCGCTCCTTTCTGCGCTTCTCCGGGCAGCTGGGCCTGATCCAGCCTTTCTCAAAACCCATTTCAATGATTGCCTTTTCAATCTGGCGAATTGTCACCGCATCTTCGTTGATGCTGAGAACACAGGAACCCTCACAGAGTGCAGGGCAGATACGAGCCGTAAACTCGGGGAAAGGGTGAGTTGACAAGAGTAACTTCAAAGCTTCCTGCCACTGTTTCAGGGTAATGTATTCATTCATTTCCGGAACCGGGTTTCCCAGGGGACAGGCATAAGCGTGACAGAAAGGAGTCCCGCAACCCATACAACGTGAAGCCTGCGTTATGATTTGTTCTTCACTGAGCTGTTTTTCTACTTCGGCAAAATCCAGCAGGCGCTCTGTGATCTCCCGATATCCAGGATCAATTCTTTCAACTCTAAAGCTGTCTCTCTCAGCCATTCGCAATCCTCTCCCTCAAAAAAGCTTTAGTTTACCTGTGGCCGGGTTCGCTCAACAGCCTGATCTTCACGGCTCATCTTGCCAAGCGAGAGGCGGTATTCCATCGGAAAGACTTTGATAAAAAAGGGCAGGCAATCATCCCAGTTCTCAAGAATATAACCAGCCAGGCGGCTACCAGTATAGTGCCGATGTTTTTTCAGGAGTGCTTGCAGCTCCAGGATATCTTCCTCTTCAGTGATGGTTTCCAGGTCAATCATATCGAGGTTAGAATTAGAATCGAGTTTACCGGCCCGATCATAGATATAAGCTATCCCGCCGCTCATACCGGCCCCGAAGTTAACTCCCGTTTGGCCAAGAACAACCACGCGACCTCCGGTCATATATTCACAGCCATGATCACCAATTCCCTCGACTACGGCAAAGGCGCCGCTGTTACGGATGGCGAACCTCTCCCCAACCATGCCGCAGGCATAGAACTCACCCGCAGTTGCTCCATATAAGCAGACATTACCGCCAATAGTGTTCTGTGAGGGATCATAAGTACTTTCCCTGAAGGGTTTAAGGATAATGCGACCACCGGAAAGCCCTTTACCAATATAATCATTGGCTTCGCCTTCCAGTTTCAGAGTTAAACCATGGGCTGCGAAAGCCCCGAAACTTTGCCCGGCAGAGCCTTTAAAGTTGAGGGTGATTGTATTATCAGGAAGCCCTGCATTGCCATATTTAGAAGCCATGTGGTAAGAAATAAGCGTGCCTACCGTGCGATTACAGTTGTAAATGGGAGAATCGATCACGACAGGCTCACCGTTTTCAATGGCCTTTTTTAAAAGGGGTAACAGCCTGTAGTCAAGAGCTTCTTCAAGCTGAGGCGGCTGCGCTGTGCTGCAGCGATACTGACCCTCTTTAAGTGCAGGACGATGGAGAATGCGGCTCAAATCAACCTGCCGCGCTTTCCAAAAAGCGATCGCTCGGTTTTGCTCCAGCAGATCAGAGCGACCGACCAGCTCATCAACACTGGCTATACCGAGACCGGCCATGATCAGGCGAAGTTCCTCGGCAACGAAGAGCATGAAGTTTCGCACATATTCCGGTTTACCGCTAAAAAACTTGCGAAGCTGATCATCCTGGGTTGCCACCCCAACAGGGCAGCAGTTGGAATGACAATCACGCATCATCACGCAACCGCACACAATCAGGGCAGCTGTGGCAAACCCAAATTCTTCAGCCCCCAACATTGCCCCAATGGCCACATCCCGTCCCGTTTTTAAACCGCCGTCAACCTGCAATCTGACTCTGCTGCGAAGGCCATTAAGGATCAGAGTATGCTGAGCTTCGGCAAGCCCCAGCTCCCATGGCACTCCCGTGTGCTTGATTGATGATAACGGCGCAGCTCCTGTTCCCCCGTCATAACCACTGATCAGGATCATGTCGGCGCGAGCTTTAGCCACACCTGCAGCAACCGTGCCGACTCCAACCTCTGAAACAAGCTTAACAGAGATCCTGCAGTTCGGGTTGGCATTGCGTAAATCGTAGATTAATTGGGCCAAATCTTCTATCGAATAGATGTCGTGATGAGGTGGCGGTGAAATCAGGGTGACCCCCGGGGTTGAATGCCTGACCCTGGCGATCATTCTGTCAACTTTGTGCCCGGGAAGCTGTCCGCCTTCTCCCGGTTTGGCTCCCTGAGCAATTTTAATCTGAATCTCATCAGCATTGGCCAGGTATTCGGCCGTCACTCCAAAGCGCCCGCTTGCTACCTGCTTAACAGCACTGCAGAGATTCCTCCCGTCTTCACTCAGCCTGTATCGCTCAGGATCCTCTCCTCCCTCGCCGGAATTGCTTTTCCCGCCCAGACTGTTCATCGCCTCGGCAAGGGTTTCATGGGTCTCTGGGCTAATCGAGCCAAAAGACATGGCTCCGGTAACAAAACGTTTGACTATTTCTGAAGCCGGTTCCACCTTGTTAAGCGCAATTGGCGCTGTCTTTCTATAGGCTAACAACCCCCTGAGGGTAGACTGTTTCTCGCTCTGGTCATTAATCTGGGCTGCGTATTGTAAGTACTGTTCAAAGTTATTTGCTCTTACGGCATGCTGGAGCAGGCTGATCGATTGCGGCGTCCAAAGGTGCCTCTCACCGTCAACACGATAAACATACTGCCCTCCTGAGGGCAGCAGCCTGGCCCGATCGTCAGTCTCCTCGAAATTACGGTATTCTTCGTAGCGTAAGTTAACCTCCCTGGCTATTTCATTAAGCCCGAGGCCCTGGATCCTGGAAGCGGTACCCTCAAAATAGCGATTGATCAGTTCATCGTTCAAACCGACCGCCTCAAAGACCTGCCCATTCCGGTAACTGCGAAGGGTTGAAATGCCGATCTTGGACATGACTTTCAAGATTCCCTTACAGAGGGCAAGCACATAATTTTCCATGGCCTTCTGTGTTGAAAGTTTTTTGCCGAGCAGTGAGCTTTCTGCAAGGTGGGCAATCGATTCAAAGGCCAGGTAAGGGTTGATGGCGGAAGCACCGTAACCCAGCAACAGGGCCATGTGCATCACTTCTCGTGTTTCCGCGCTTTCGACCAGGATACCGATCCCTGTGCGCAGCCGTTTACCGGTCAAGTGCCTGTTTACCGCGGAAACAGCCAGTAGCGAAGGAATGGGCATCATGGCTTGATCAAGCTCACGGTCGGTCAGCACAATCAGTCCAAAACCGGCCCTGACTGCTTCTTCCGCCGCGTTACAAAGCTGATCAAGTGCTTTTAAGAGATTTGTCCCGTCACCGGATGCAGAAAACTGCATTTTAAGGCGCATACTCCTGAAACCCTTTTCTTCAAGGCTGCACAACCTTTCCAGATCCTCATTGGAAAGAATCGGGTGGCTCAGTTTGATCAGATGGGCATGCCGGGGAGATTCGCTCAGCAAGTTATCAGGGCAACCAATAAAGGTCATCAGTGACATAACCAGCTCTTCACGATGCGGATCAATCGCCGGGTTGGTAACCTGGGCAAAACACTGTTTGAAATACCAGAACAGCAGTTGCGGTTTTTCTGAAAGCACAGCAAGGGGCTGATCTGCCCCCATCGACCCGACCGGTTCAGCTTTTTCCAAAGCCATCGGTTTTAAAATCAGGTTTATGTCTTCACGGGTATAGCCGAAAAGTTTCTGCCTGGCCAGCAAATCAGCGCTGTTTACCTTAAGCGGTGCCATGGCGTTAAAGAAACCGTGGATGGTGATCTGGTTTTCCGCCGTCCAACGCCGGTAGGGGCGTCGGCGCGCCAGGCGCATCTTTAGCTCAGTATTCTTAAAAAGACGCTGCTCTTTCAGGTCAACCAGCAGCATTTCGCCGGGGCGCAGGGCACCTTTTTCACAAACTTCTGCCGGAGGCAGATCCATTACACCCGCTTCGGAGGCAAAAACCATAAAGCCATTCTTGGTTACCGTATAACGGGCGGGTCGCAGGCCGTTGCGGTCAAGAATAGCCCCGACGCGATGACCATCAGTGTAAACAACGACTGCCGGACCATCCCAGGGTTCCATAATTCCGGCATGGTATTCAAAAAAGCCGCGCAGATCCGGACCAATGGGATATTTATCGCCCCAGGCCTGGGGTATCAGCATAGCCATGGAGTGTTCAATCGAGCGTCCCCCATTGTGAATCAGTTCAAGGGCATTATCAAGATTGGCAGAGTCACTGACCCCTTCTTCAAGAACCGGAATTATTTTCTCCAGATCCGAACCGAAAAGCTCTGACTCCAGATCTCGTTCACGCGATGCCATCCAGTTGCGATTACCACGCAGGGTATTGATCTCCCCGTTATGGCAGAGATAACGAAAAGGCTGCGCGAGCGACCAGGAAGGAAAAGTATTGGTGCTGTAGCGCTGGTGAACAATAACAAATGCGCTCTCGACCAGTTCATCTCGCAAATCGGGATAAAAAGCTTCTACCTGCCGGGGCATCAAGAGACCTTTATAGACGATTGTCCGGCATGAAAGGCTGGTCACGTAAAACCCGGCAGCCGCTTCGCCTATAGTGGAACTGATTTCTTTTTCGGCATGCTTGCGGGCTACAAAGAGCTTGCGTTCCAACTCATTTTCCGCCAGACCTCTCCCATTAACAAGGCATTGGCGAATAAAAGGCATATTATATCTGGAGGCTTGCCCAAGACACTCTGAATTAACAGGAAGGTCCCGCCAACCGATTAAATCTAATGAAGCCTCATGGAGAGACCTTTCAATCGCCTTACAGCAGCGATCTCGGCATTCCGGTTCAGCAGGCAAAAAAACCATTCCGGCACCATAAAAGCCTGGTTCAGGTAGTACCCAGCCTTTTTCAGCAGCAAGTCTTTCAAAAAAACGATGGGGCAGCTGAAATTGCAGCCCGGCACCATCGCCTGTTTTATCATCTGCGCCGGTGGCACCCCGGTGAAGCAATTTTTTAAGGACTGAGACACCATCACTGATAATGCTGTGAGTTTTTTCCCCGTTAATGTTAATTAAAAACCCTAACCCACAGTTTTCGTGTTCGTGGTTAGGGCTGTACATTCCCAAGCTAGCCATCTTGGCTTTTTGATAAAACGGTTGCTCCATTCAGCATCAACCCCGTTCCGAAGTGGGTTATTAAATCAAAAAGTTATTTGTCTATAATAAACCTTTACCGGAAATTGAACAAGTGCCGGTTTGGCAACCAACGCTGTGGGCCATGAAAATTCCGCACAAACCTATTCTTTATCCTGTAAAAATAAGATAGTATTATGATAAACAGCCAATACATTTACAATGACAGTATCCGGGCAAGCTTTTGCACCATTCCTTGAAAGGAGAACAAATAATGCTTAATTTACACAATTTTAAAATGCCAAAATTGAAAGAAGAGGAGCATGACAGGAGCAACATCAAAAAAGGCTATCTGAGAAAAAAGGGTGCTATTGCCGTAAAGAACTTGAAAAAGAATAATTTTGAAGCCCACTATTGCGATTCCGTTGTGGAAGCAAAAAAACTTGTTCTAAGCCTTATTCCCGATGATAGCACCATCGGTTTTGGCGATTCACACACCATCTTTGCCCTCGAACTGGATGAAGAGTTGGAGAATAAAAACTGTGTAGCCATTCCCCACACTTGCGCTGTTAATAATTACGCCTTTGAAAATAAAAGTCCCTGGGTCAAAATTGTCGGCAATAAGCAGGAAGTACGCGATATCCTGATGCAATACCTGGTTGCCAATATCTTCATGCTCGGCGCCAATGCGATCACCATGGACGGGCAGATCATAAATATCGACGGCACCGGAAACCGGGTGGCCGGCAGCATCTACGGTTCAGACCGGATCATTGTTATAGCCGGGGCCAACAAGCTGGTCAAAAATCTGGAAGCAGGATTAGAAAGAATTCGCTTCGTGGCAGCAGAGATGAATAATATTAAATACGAACAAGATTTGCCCTGCAACCAGACAGGTTCATGCACTGACTGCCGGTCTAACTATCGAAACTGCAATATTACCTGCATAATGCATAAACGGCCTGATGATTCTGATTTCCATGTTATCATCATTGGCGAAGAATTAGGTTTCTAAGACACTGCATTAAGAGGATTTTAAGAGCAATCAACAGAAGGAGCCTTTAAAACTATGACCGCTAAAAACAACAAAAAAACTTCACCTTCAATTGATGCCTGGCTCAGGGAAGCCAAGGCAGATCCTGCTGCTGCCAAAGTAGGAATGTTTTTGGTCCATAACGGTATTGTTCGCCAAACACCTAAAACACAAGTTCGTGATGGGCTTAATGACGGCTCGCTGGTTAGGGGACTGGAATTTTCTTATGACGCGGCGAAGGTTGACGAAGTCATCGCCGAAACTCGCAGGATGGAAGGCATATTCTACCTTAAGGTGTGGCTTAATGAGGGAAAACTAGAAATTGGCGATGACATCATGTATGTCATCATTGGCGGCGATATCAGACCCCGCGTTATAGAAGCCCTGCAATTCCTGGTAGGAAAAATCAAGACCGACTGTGTGACCGAAATAGAAGATATAGCACCAAACCTTGCCGGCGATAGTATAGCAGAACAGCCTCGGGATTAATTATTGCGGAAAAAAGAAAGGATGATTGCCCCTTCCAAGGCATCCGCGCTGCCCATAAATTCGTAGGAGCAGCTTAAGTGTATGAGAAGCCCGGGTACCTTGGCACAGGTACACTTAAACTATATCTAAACATTTACAAAATGCTTAGATCTTACGGTACAAAGAAATCTGAAAAATTTTAATATGTAAGCTATGATGCTATAATGAGAATATGGCATTCTGACCTGTTCCAACAAGTCAATCTTGAAATTGCTGTTTAAAGGCACAGTTATTTGATAGAATTTAGCTAGCCAGGTTAGCAGAATAGAAATGTACACCGGGGAGGTAATAAAAGTAATGGCAGATTGGTATATTTATCTGGATAATAAGCGAATAGGACCACTAAACAGGGAAGAAATTTCACGAAATATCGAAACAGGAATGGTAAGACCTGATACCCTGGCCTGGACAGAAGGTATGACAGAATGGGCCCGCGTTGATCAAATTGCTGAATTTTTACCCCCAAACTTTGGACAGGGCTCACAGGTCCACATTGCTGAAGAGCACCCGCCACCTCTTCCGCCGAGGGCTGTGAAAGCCGAGGGTATTCCCCACGAGGAACCTGAATCACCACCACTTTACCCGGGACCAATAGAACTTGATACTTTTTCTCCAAACGAACCTGAACCACCACCCCTTTCTGACTTAGAGCCGGTAACATTTTCTTCTCCACATCAGGGGCCAAAAGACTTCTCTATAACAAATGATCAACCTGGAAAACCTGCTGACCAAATTGCCGGGCCGGATAGAACTACTCCTGCCCCTGCCGTTCCATCAGCTCCTACCCCTCCGTTTCTGGACCAAGCAACTCCTGTTCCAGTCAAAAAGGGTAAGAAAAAACTTGTCATAGCACTGGCAGCCTTAGCTGTAATTATCATTGGTGGAGCCATATTTGCATATAGTTTTTTTACTGATCGATCCGAAAAGACACCCGCTGAAACAGAAACCACCGCCCTGACTGAGGAAGCTGAAGAAACCGCTGTTGAAATGCCACCTGAGACCCGGGGCAATACAACGGGCAATATTGTTAACGGTGGGTTCGTCGTAGAAAGCGACGGCTGGTTCTACCTTAGCATGCCTGATGACACAAGACTAATGAAGATAAAGGCTGATGGCAGTGAAAAAGAGATCCTGGTAGAAGAAGAAGCCATGTATATAAATATCATCGGAGACTGGCTTTATTATGTGTCTGACTCAGATATAGTCAAGATACGCACCGATGGCACTGAGCGCACCATTGTTGATGAAATCGCAGCACCTATGTTTTTAAATGTTGTTGACGATTGGATCTATTATTATGTGGTTCTCGATTTAGTGACCGGTTCCGGAATCTACAAAATCGGGCTTGATGGTGAAGAAAAAACTCTTCTAAGCGATGCAAGAGGCTATGACCTCAGCAAGGTTGGCAACTGGATCTACTTTTCCAAC
>CAZVLE010000031.1:0-8191 GCA_964627855.1 uncultured Syntrophomonadaceae bacterium
TTACTACGGTATTACAGGCAACTCTTCAGTCTGTCGGATTTCAGCTTAAAAGTTAGAAGTCAGTTCTACTGGTGGTGTTATAGGCAAGGTTAGGGCAAACACTACAATTGGCACAAAATAATCTATTGCTAAAACAATACCAATACCCGGTGCTGAGGTCTATGTAAATACCTATGATACCGGGTCAGGACTTCTTGGATATCTTAAGTGAATGCTCTTGTGAATAGCCGTGCGTGTTAATTGCGCAAACAAGGTTCTCTGAGGGGTCCTGCCCGTGAGAGCTCAGCCTAATCGATCTGGAACGCGCTTTCAGGAAGGAGGTTTATAATGGGTTATAGGCATGTTATCCAGGTTGTTGATTCGCACACCGCGGGTGATCCGCTTCGCTTGATAGTTGGTGGTATACCTGCCATGAGGGGCTTCAATCAAAGAAAAGGTTGCCTATCTTATCCGCAAGCAATCGCACTTGCTTAAGGCAACCATGAGCTCCGCTTTTACTGCTTTTGTGTATTTAGACTTAAGCGACCTTTCTTAAGCCCGGATAAAAAAACAATACTTTAGCTAAAACCAGCAAAATTATGCTGACGATGGCGAATATAATAACGGCCGGATACTGACCGGCAAACTCATTAGGTGAAATATGTTTATTGAGGATTCCGGCATAAGCCCAGAGAACCACCAGACCGTAAGCGATATCCATGTCATATCTCATTCGGGCAATGCCAATTGCCGCCCCGACCAGCAGAATTATCACCATCCAGATCTGATCGCCTGCGCCAAGGCGACCTCCCCAACCGATGCTAACCAGAAAAGTTGTGACATTGGCTATGGTAGCTACAGTGATCCAGCCAAAATAGATGCTGAAAGGCAGTCTGATGAAAATCTTTTCCTGTGTAGAAAATTCTTCTTCCCGTAATCGGTTGGCAATCATAATAAGGCAAACCAGGATAACAATCATGAAAAGAAGCGAGAGCCAGATGGCGTCATAGTGCCAGGCAAAGATCCATAATGAATTGGCTACGGAGGAAATAGCAAACAAGATTCCCACACTCTGAAAAAGTTCCTCACGAGCCGCACCACGGTCAGCCTGGAATAAACCGAACTGGTAAAAGGTGTAACCGGCCAGAAGGATATAGATCAAACCCCAGATGCTAAATGTTATTGATGCCGGTGCAAATAGATCGGGGTAGGAATTAGATACACCTCCGGTTGTAACTCCATTAATCGGTATTGCATTGGCCAGGGCGTTCACAATGATCATGGCCAGGTAAGTTGCTGCCACCACCACTTTAATAACAAATCCCCTATTCTTATCCACTTAAACACGCTCCTTTAGCAATCATCGTCGTTAAAGCTATTTAACCATATTTAAGGCAATATTTCAAAAGAGGCTAGAGCTTCTAAAAAAGTGGAACCCGGCCGGATGATCAATCAATAGCTGTAAACCTTTCTGACATACTCAAATTTAAGAATGAAAGCGTAGAATGCTTATTGCTTTGCTGGTGCAGGAAAAACATTAACTCCGCTGAATTATTATTAAAAGAAACTTGCAAAAATGAGGATCAAGCCTTAAATTATCAGTATTTTTATTACAATACAAGCATAACAGGAGGCGCGATGAAAAAGGCATTAATCGTTCTATTAGCATTGGTGGTTCTTCTTTTTCTCCTTCCCCTTATTACAGGGAACCTTGAGGAAAAACAGCTGGATGATCAGGTTCGAGCTGAATTGGGATTGAACTTTCTGCAGCTTTCCGACGGCGTGGTTCATTACGATTTGAGCGGCCCTGAAGATGGAGAGGTTGTGGTACTGGTGCATGGCAATGCGGCGCCTTTATTTTCCTGGGACAACAATGTCAAGGCGCTCACAGATGCCGGTTTTCGTGTCATTAGATATGATCTTTACGGGTTCGGGTTCTCGGACCGGCCTGATGTGCATTACTCAAGAGCGCTATATGACCGCCAGCTTTACGAGCTGCTTTCTGAACTTAACATAGAAGGCCCGGTGCGTCTGGTAGGCACTTCACAGGGCGGCAGCATTGCAGTTGAATTCACCGCAAATCACCCGGAAAAAGTAAAAAGGCTGGCCCTGCTTTCGCCTTTTATCAACGTACTGCCCATGAAAGCCATGATCAGCCTGGTAAGGCTACCCGTAGTCGGCGACTATATAGCCAGTATAGCATTTGACCGTATTAACCTCAATTATCCGGAAAAAGTATTTGCAGATACTGAAGCTATCCCTCCGGAATTTACTGAGAGGTATCGTGAACAGCTAACGTACGAAGGCTTCAAACGGGCCAGGCTCTCAAACCTTCGCGGAGATTCCCTTTCAGACTTTACTTCCCGTTATGAAAAAGTCGCCGCTACAGGTACTCCTGTTCTTCTCACCTGGGGTACCGCTGACATGGTAATTATGGATGACTCAATAGCCAACATTAAAGCAGCGATCCCTGGTATTGCATACCACGAAATAGAAGGCGGCGGTCATCTGGTACATTATGAAAACCCTGAGAGTATTAATACCGTTTTAACGGAATTTCTGCTTGAAGAATAAAGTTCACAGCTAAAGACTTAACTAGTTAATGGATAAACAGGGATAGTAGAAAGCTTAAACCTGGCATTGTATCGCAAAACACTAAACCTGAATTAATGTAGTAGCAAAACTTTTTTGAATCATATAGAATGTAAAGTAAACAGATAACTAGTATGATTTTTAGGAGTGATCTAATGCGCAATCACAGCAATACTTATCCGGATGGGTCAAGGTATGAAGGCGGGTGGAAAAATGAAAAGAGAAACGGTTATGGAACCTGGACCAGGCCTGACGGTACTAAGTACGTTGGTGAATGGCTTGATGATAAACCAGAAGGACTGGGTTTATTAACTAACGCTGATGGCAGCACATTTAACGGGGAATGGAAAGACGGCAGGAGAAACGGCAGGGGAATCCTGACCTATGCAGATGGAACCACTTTGGTTGGAACCTGGCAGGATGGTCGCTACTTAGATGACTATGGAACATCAGATGAAAAAAAAGATAGTTGCGAAGAACTGGAGAGAACAAACTGGGAACTTAAGCAGAAGATTGCCGAGTTGGAAGGAGGGAAAGGAAAGAAAAAGCCGCGGCAGATTACTTTCGCCTACCTGAAGCGCTTCAACCTGGTCATGGGTTTGCTTCACTTAATTCAGGGCTCCTTGATGCTCATATTTGCCCTTTCAATTGATCAGATTAAAGCTTTTAAAACCCCGGTCTGGTCGTACTTTCTCGAGTTCGACACCGAAATCATGCGCCTGGTAACCAGGCCCGAACAGATCGGTGAAGTGCCTTTCGGTATGTTCGTGTCATTCTTCCTATTTCTCTCGGCCATCGCTCACTTCATTATCGTTATGCCGAAAACCAACAAAATCTATAATCGTGATCTGAAGCGGGGAATAAACATATTCCGCTGGTATGAATACTCACTAAGTTCATCGCTCATGATTATTCTCATCGCCATGCTATTCGGAGTCTATGATATCGGAGCTCTCATCGCCATCTTTTTGCTTAATGCCTCGATGAACTGGTTCGGCCTGCTGATGGAAAAAGTTAACCAGTACACAGATAAGGTAAGTTGGTCGCCCTTTGTTTTTGGCAGTATAGCCGGTATCGGTCCCTGGATCATCATAATTATGCATGCGCTGGGCAATGCCGACCCCGCCGAAGTGCCATGGTTTGTTTATGCCATAATCGGGTCCTATTTTGTTTTCTTTAACCTCTTCCCGATCAATATGATTCTGCAATATAAGCAAGTTGGCAGGTGGGCAGACTACCTTTACGGTGAAAGAGGCTATATTATCTTAAGCCTGGTGGCGAAGAGTGTCTTGGCCTGGCTGGTATTCTCAGGAGTTATGCAGCCATCATAAAAGCTTTTCTTATAACGATTCGACAAACTTTGCTATGACTAAAAGACTTGGTTTTGATTTTGCTTTTATATATGATCGTCACTTCGAACAATATATTATTGCAACCCAGGAAGGTTGTTTGACCTGAAAAATAAATAATCTAGAAGCTATTAAGGAACACAGGACACAGGGGTCGAGTAGGATATGCCAGTGTTGGCATAACCTACTCGGTCTAAAACGTGCTTGTTTTGATGTTCATTTTTTTTGCCTTTGACCAGAGGGTTTGCCTGGGGATGTTGAGAGCCTTGGCAGCGGCAGATAGATTGCCTTCATGTTGATTAAGGGCCCTGATGATTATATCCCGTTCATAATTTTCTACTATTTGCTGCAGGGTTTGTCCAGTAGCGATTTTGTCAGGAGCCTGGGCCATTTCCAGCCTGTCCCAGGGGTAATTCAGGCCGATGTAGGAACTTTCTCTCAACTGAGCCAGGTGATCAACGTCGATCCTGCTGGTATCGGCTACTGAGGCCACCTTATCAACAATATTCTTCAACTCCCTGACATTGCCAGGCCAATCGTGCCCGGCCAGGATTTTCAAAGCATCCAAAGTGATCTCCTTCCGATTACCGGTTAGTGCAGCGTGCTGCTCCAGGAAAAACTTGGCCAGAAGGGGGATGTCGCCCTTTCTTTTCCGCAAGGGCACCAGCTCAATAAACATGTAAGAGAGTCGATAAAAAAAGTCTTCCCGCAGCAGGCCCTTTTTGATTGCTTCATCAGGGTGCATATTAATGGATGCCACCACTCTTACATCGACTTTTTTTTGCTCGGTTCCGCCAACCCTGCGGATTGTCATATCTTCCAGGACCCTTAAAAGTTTTGCCTGTAGCGAGATAGGCGCCGACATTATTTCATCAAGATAGAGGGTGCCCCTGTCAGCCAGTTCGAAAAGTCCTGGCCGATTCTGGGCCCCCGTGAAGGCCCCGCTGTTCGTGCCGAACAGGGCAGCTTCAAGCAGTGTCTCCGGCAGGGCAGCACAATTTTGAGTGATCAGCGGCTGGTCTTTACGGTTGCTTTCGTGGTGAATGGCCTGTATGAAAAGTTCTTTACCTGTTCCTGTTTCACCGTAAACAACCAGGGGGCAATCCATATTTGCCGTTTGCCGGCCCAGGGCAATTATTTTTTTCATATCCCTGTCACGGGTGACAATGGCATTGAAACCAACCGGCATATTGGCCGGTTTCTTCTTCTCCCGGCCCTTTGGAGAAACCTTTGCCTGAAGATCCAGTATGGTTTCGTACGATTCCCAGGCCAGGTTAACATCTTGCGATATTTCCATGGCTCCCCACAATTTGCTCCGATCATAAATCGGCATAGTCGAATTAACAATTGAAATCAGTTTACCTTTAAAATTTGTATAGTGCTGGGTGGTGTTATAAATAGGTTGACCCGTACGCATGACCTGGTAAAGAATACTTGTTTCAGTGGTCAGCGAAGGATAAACTTCGATTAATTGACGGCCGAGCACATCGCCAACTTCGAGACCGTCTATCCTGGAACATTCCGTGTTGTAAAAGACGATAATGCCATCTCTGTTCATCACCAGAATGCCCACCTTGATTGTGTCAAGCAGGCTTTCCAGGATGGCCCCATGGGGTATATTTTCGGGCCTGGACAATTTACTTGGCACCCCTTTCAATTTTAATGCCCCTTATTTTGCTAAAGATTAAGCGGTGGCATAGCCCTAAGAGTCAATTTCATGTCTGATATTTCGGCAATTGCAGGCAATTCCCTTTAAATTTTTTTGCCCGACATTATAAACTGCTCAGTATGGGTATAATTTTGAAAAAACTACCCGCTGCTGCCCTTAATTGCCGATATGCATGACAGGGTGCTGAAAATTCGGCGTTTGCCTGGCTCTTTCCCCGCGGGTCAAGCTGATTATATAAGGCTTTGTTGTGAATTTTGCCTGGTCAGATGTTGGTATGTAAATTGCGCTTATACAAGATACAGAATACAAAATGATATGGGCATTTGTCAGTTAAATAATTGGAGGTGAGCCGGCAAGGATAAAGAATAAAGAAGGTTTAAACAAGGGATACCCGAAAAGTGCCGGCTTATCTATTCACTAACCAGGAGGTAATTGAATATGCAATGGAAATCAACCCTTATGTTTTTAGTAGCTTTGCTAATGGTCCTGGTAATCACCGGTTGTGGCGGAACTGTGGACGATGCTGCAGATCCTGCAACAGATGATTACCAGGCTTACGTTGATCGTCTTCCCGAAGGCTACTACCCGGTTCCGCGTGAATGCTTTGAACAGGCAATAGAAGAGGGACAGCTCAATACCTACGAATGGGCCGAATGGTGGCCTGAGGAGATTTACAGCAATTTTGAGCAGGAGTTTGGCATTAAAATTGTCAGGGATTATTTTGCCTCTGAAGATGAAGTTATTGCCAAATTTAGCCTTAATCCTTCCGTGGGCTATGACTGGGTTTACACTGGCTTAAGGCCGGCAGTAACTTTAAGAGAGCTGGGCGGGTTGTTGGAGATTAATGACGAGTGGGTGCCAAATGTCGGTGCCTATATGTCCGACTGGGCTTTTCAGGAAGGGGCAACCTATGGCGATCCAGGCTGGAAATATGCCAAGCCAACCCATGTTTCGGCACTTTCCTACGCCTACAATTCTGACTTTGTTGATGATGCCAGGCTGCCTTCCTGGGCTGTGCTTTTTGATCCCGAAGAACAGTACAGGGGCAAACTCACACTGATCGACGATATGAAAGAAGTTATAACCTGTGCACTGATTTATAAAGGTTACCAGATTGATACCACAGATCCAGCTGAACTGCAGGAAGCAAAAGAAATGCTGCTGAATTTAAAACCTTACGTGATGGCCTATGATTGGTGGCCGGTCAGGCTGATCATTGAGGGAGAGGCTCATATATCGCATACCTATGGCGGTGACTCATTCTGGTTTAACCGCGAGTATGAGGCCATCCTGGGCGTATTGCCTGAAGAGGGAACCCAGGTAGCCTTTGGCACAAACGGCATAGCCAGCGGCAGCCCCAACCCGGCAGCAGCCCACCTCTGGCTGAACTATATCTGGCGTCCAGACGTGATGGCCAGCATAATCGAGAACGTTGCTTACTCCCCCGTTCATACTGCGGTACCCGATCTTCTCTCTGAGGAGGCCAGGAACTGGCCCAGCATGATTCTTACAGAAGAGTACCTGGCCAAGTGCCAGTGGGACCGCCCCGAGCTGTGGGAATCGCCCTATGACGAACTCTGGACAGAAATATGGCTTGAGTTAAAAGAATAGTTTTTCAATCAATGCGGGGGTATTTTTTTGCCCCCGCGTTGCTACTTGCAGGCAATGTCTATTATTTATGCAGGAATGGAGGTGCCTTGCAGTTTGCTTAAAAAAATATGGCCGGTAATCAACAACTATTTCTCACAGCAAGCCCACCTGCCCTATGTGGGGCACGTGGGGTTATGGATGCTCACTTTCGTTGTGGCGCCCCTGATGATCATCCTATATTTCAGCTTTCTGCGGGCCGGTTCCTTTGGACAGGTTCTGCCCGGTTTTACCCTGGAGAATTATATTTTTGTCTTTAAGGGCGCTCACGGCCTGATCCTGCTGCGGTCCTTCTATTATGCATTTTTAACTAACCTAATCTGCATCCTGCTCGGTTATCCTCTTGCCTACTGGATAGTTTATTATGGCGGCCGCTGGAAAACCCTCTTTATTTTCCTGATCATTATTCCGTCCTGGACTTCTTACCTGATCAGACTCTATGCCCTGAGAACATTGATCGGGCATACCGGTTTAATTAATACAGCCTTGATTAATATGGGGCTAATCAATGCCCCTGTGGAGTTTTTATATACGCAGCCGGCAGTAATTCTCGGCCTTGTTTACAGCTGGCTACCCTTCATGGTCCTGCCCATATATGCTTCCCTGGTCGGTTTAGACCAGAGCCTGCTTGAAGCAGCGGACGATCTTGGTGCAAGGCCTGTTGAAAAGTTCTTTACCGTTACCTTGCCGCTTACTAAAGGTGGTGTCTTTGCCGGAACTATCCTGGTCTTTATCCCGGCTTTTGGCGAGTGGCTTGTGCCTATGCTGATGGGTGGGGCCAAGGTGATGATGGCCGGCAGCCTGGTTGAGCATTATTTCATTACAATCGGTAATATACCGGCAGGGGCAGCCATGGCAGCCTTGATCACTGCCACTGTTCTCCTGGTAATCTACCTCAGTGTCAAACTGGGTGGTAAGGAAGTACTGGAGAGGATCACATGAAAAATTCTAACAA
>CAZVLE010000032.1:0-16861 GCA_964627855.1 uncultured Syntrophomonadaceae bacterium
AACGTGAACGGGGGAGCAATTGCTCTCGGTCACCCCCTGGGTTGCACCGGGGCTAAACTGACCGCCACCCTGCTTCATGAGATGCAACGACGCGGCAACAAATTCGGTGTTGTCTCCATGTGCATCGGGGGCGGAATGGGCGCTGCCGGTCTTTTTGAGCGCGCCTGATAACCTAAACCATGCTTTTTAGCTCTTAACCTCTCGGGGCGCTTGGCTTAATCAACCTGTTATGCTGTGGTATGATTAAGAAAAGCGCCCCTGTCTGTACAGGGACCTTGCCGTCAAAGGGGGAAGATCATGACACCTCATGAAGAATTGGAAAAACGCATAGAAAAACTGCAAGCCTCACTGCAGGAAAACAACGAGTCCGGAGCCCTGCTGGTCCAGCGGGCCGATCTTTTTTATTTCAGCGGCACTGCCCAGAACGCTCATCTTTTCATACCGGCAGCGGGTGAACCGACCCTGATAGTCAAGAAATCGCTGACCCGGGCCAGGGCAGAAAGCGCCCTGGAAAGAATTGTTCCCTTCGAAGGATGGGATAAACTGGTAAAAATTATCAGGGAGTCCGCTCCAATTGGTACAGTAATTGGCCTCGAAAGTGACGTGCTTCCGGCAAATCTTTACTTTCGCTACCAGAAAATGCTTGCCGATTACAAGATTAAAGATCTATCGAAACAGATTCGTCAGATCAGGGCTGTCAAGTCACCCTACGAATTGAGTTTACTGGAAAAGGCCGCCCTTATCGGGGAGTCAGTTTTCAGCCATGCCCGGGACATCATCAAAGCTGGGATGCAAGAGGTTGAGCTGGCCGGCCGGCTGGAGTACCACGCCCGGACCCTGGGCCACCAGGGCGCCGTGCGCATGCGTGGTTTTAACCAGGAGCTCTACTACGGACACATTCTTAGTGGGGAAAACGCAGCAGCAATAAGCTTCTTTGACGGTCCTACCGGCGGGTCCGGCCTTAACCCTTCCTACCCACAGGGGGCCGGCGACAAAATAATTCAGCGCCATGAACCGATCCTGGTTGATTTTGTTACTGTTCTTGGTGGCTACATGGTCGATCAAACCCGTATTTTTTCTATTGGCGAACTGCCCCTCCATTTAAATGAAGCTTATCTGCAGGCTGTTAATATCAAGCAGACCATAAGCAAAACAGGAAAAGCCGGCCAGAACGGCAGTGCCTTATACGCTAAGGCAGAAACAATGGCCGCCGAGTCAGGTTTGAGTAATCATTTCATGGGTTATGTAGAGAAGGTTAACTTTGTTGGGCATGGTGTGGGCATTGAGCTTGATGAATTGCCTGTCATAGCTTCCCGCTTCGATCAACCGCTCGAGGAAGGAATGGTATTTGCCCTGGAACCAAAATTCATCTTTCCAGGTGAAGGCACTGTAGGCATCGAGGACACTTTTGTTGTAGAAAAAGACCAGCTCAGGCAATTGACCATTTTTAATGATGACCTACAGGTGTTGTAAAAGACCCCTTTAATATGCTTCCGGCACAGGCGCATTGAGCAAAGCTCAGATATGGCAAGTCATCATAACCTGCACAAAAACACCCCTTCTTGGAGCTGCCATAAAAGCGCAGCCACCGGTTTCAAGGGGTGTTTCTAATGCTTAAATCAGAGTCAGACTGACCCTGCACAGAACTTATCAGCCGCCGGTAGTGCACCCGGTTAGCAGCAGGATTGTTAATAAAGTCAGGGTAGTAAATAAGATGAAAGCTCGACTCACTTGAAGCCCTCCCTTTGCATGTATTAACTATATTAATACCATAGTTGAAGTTTATAGGCAATCGTTTTACATTTTATAGGGAAAGCTAAGCAGGCCGCACGGCAAATAACATATTACGTTAAACATATTATGTGAACAATTTTTACTTAAATAAAATAAATTTTCCTGTAAAAACGGCGTTTATGAAAAACAAATACCTGTTCTACTAACACTTTGCACAGGGTTATCCACAGGTAAAACCTGATAAGGGTATTTTAAATACCCCTTATCCACAACCGGTAGGCTAAGTGAACATAAATAAAAGGAAATTTTATCAAAAAAAGATGGCATCTCAATTGAAAAAGAGTAACTGCTCCGCTATAGTTTAAGTGTACGGTTGCTCCAAGGTGACTGCGCTGCCCGTACACTTAAATCGCTTCTACTAATTTATGGGCAGCGCGGATATCTTGGAAGGGGCAATCATAATTGTCATATTCCAGACTGAGCAGTTGCGAAAAAAATTTAAAAAGAAGGCTATCAGACAAAAATAAAGTAAAAAAAAAAGGGGAAATGAAATCCTTAGCGAATAATGACATTTGGAAAGAACAATCATGATCATAAGGAGGCATCAGCATGGAGGTTAAGGTTAATGACGATTGCAGCGCATGCGGTATCTGTGAGGACATTTGTCCGGAGGTTTTCGAATTAGGAGATGAAATAGCAGAAGTAAAAGCAAACCCCGTGCCGGCGGAGCATGAAGAAAAAGTCCGTGAAGCGGCTGAAGAATGCCCAACAGAGTCAATCGAAATAACTGAATAGTCAAGACCAATAATTTGCCTGACAAACAGAGTCCGCTTTCGAGCGGACTCTTCTACTAGGGCTCTTCATAAGGGCAACCTGGACAAGATGTTCTGGCTTTCCCGGCAATCAATTGACTACGACACTTTCGGTAAATAAGGGATACTAAAAGTGAAATTGACAACAAAGATAGTCTGATTAATAATAGTCAGCACCTGCTATAATCTTATTTACTGATCAGGAGGCAGAGATCATGAAGCTTGAAAAATTAATGACAGCAATTGACGTACTGGAAAGCAGGTCCGATCCAATTAAGCAGGTCGAAAACCTCGCCTACCATTCAGACCAGGTATCGCCAGGGTCACTGTTTATCTGCATCAGGGGTTACAAAACAGACGGCCACAAGTATCTTGAGGCCGCCGAGAAAAAAGGCGCCATCGCTGCTGTTGTCGAAGTTTTTCAGGATAACATACCTATTCCACAATTCAGGGTTGCCGACAGCCGCCAGGCCCTGGCCGCCCTGGCCGATTCTTTTTATGATCACCCCTCCAAAAAATTGAACCTGACCGGAGTAACCGCAACCAACGGAAAAACAACAACAACCTATATGATCAACCATATTTTTGAGGAACATGGTCTGGAGACAGGCTTGATTGGCACCGTTATAGTCAAGGCAGGTAACGATGTGCAGCCGGCTGACCTGACCACCCCCGAATCACTTGACCTGCAGCGCTATTTGCAGAAAATGGTTGAAAATAAAGTTAGCCATGCCGTCATGGAAGTCTCTTCTTCGGGCCTTGAACTGCAACGTGTGGGCAACGTCGCATTTGACATCGTTGTTATAAATAATATCAGCCGGGAACATATTGACCTGCACGGTTCATTCGAAGCCTATTACGAAGCCAAGGCTGGATTAGTCCGTAAAGCAGAAAGCAGTCAGTGGGCTGTATTAAACCTTGATTGCCCTTTAACTGCGCCTCTGCTTAATGAAACCAGGGCTAAAACTTTAACCTACGGTTACAAAAATCAGGAGGCCGATATAACTGTCTCTGATCTGGACCTCAGTACAGGAAGGGCTCGCTTCACCGTTTCCTTACAAAAAAAGGGACAAGCCCTTTTGCCCGGTCAACCCGCCTCATTTCAGGTTGAGCTGGCAGTTCTTGGCCTGCATAGTGTTTACAACGCCATGGCTGCCATACTTGTCGCCCTCTTGCAAAATATACCGGCAACCACTATCAGCAAAGCCCTCAACACTTTTGGCGGAGTCGAAAGGCGTTTTGAGTTGATTTTTGAGGACACCTACAAGGTAATTGACGATCACTTCGGTAATGCAGGGAATATACAGGTCAGCCTGGAAACCCTCCAAATGATGGATTACAACAAGCTAAGTCTTGTTTATGCCATCAGGGGCAGCAGGGGAGTTACGGTAAACAGGGAAAACGCAGAAGAAATGGCCCGCTGGGCACCTCGCATCGGTTTAAACAAAATAATTGCCACAACCAGCAGAAGCCATGTAGGGGAAAAAGATTTCGTTACAGACGAAGAATTGCATATTTTCAAGAATACAATTGAAAATGCCCACATTGCACTAGAGCTATACGATCAGCTGCCCGCTGCCATTGCAGCCGGACTGGCCGATACAGGTCCAGGTGATGTCCTGCTGCTGGGTGGAGCCCAGGGCATGGATTACGGCGCCTCGCTCTGCCTGGAGCAAATTCACAGGCAGCGGCCCGACCTGCCCCGGGAAAAAGTTTTTGCCGCCCTGAAAAACAGGGTGGCAGGAGTTTAACTCAGTTTAAACTTCTTTAATTTCGACACCACCCATAATTGCCCTGGCCTGAATGCGCAGGATCCTGGTGGCAGAATCGCTGATATTATCTTCGATTTTTCTGCCGGCAATGATTCCCCCGTCTTCCTGGTCTTTGAAAGTTACCCCGCCTAAAATAGCTGAACCGTCATAGATAACCGCCATATCTCGCGGTAATTTCATGTCGATCCCACCCATAATAGCAGTCAAATCCAGCACGGTTTCACCTTCGTCCAGCTCAGCTGCAGTCAGATCCATTTCGATGCCGCCCATCAGGGCAAAATAACTGCCGCTTTGCAGTTTCCAGGGCTGGGCGCTGCCAATGTTGGTACCGCCCATAAAAGTGAAGCGCCCTCCTCCCCCTCCACTAAATGCCCGACCACGTAAAAGGTTGATTCCGATCAGGATAAGAATGATCGGCCAGAGGGTATTCCAAAAAATACGGGTATCAATATCGCCAAAAAACCCAAGATTTCGCCCCAGGAAAAAGAGACCGATGAAGAGAACTATCAGGGCTGTTATAAACTGACCCCATGAAAAATAAATCTTTTTCCCTTCGTCCTGCTTAGATGAGCCAAAGGATAAGAAGAGCCAGTTAAGACCCAGAATGAGGGGAATTACCGGCCAGTAGGTTCGGAGCAGATTCCCCACGTTGACTTCTACCCCAATACCAAGATTATTGAGAAGCAGCAACACCCCGATAACAACAATGACCAGGCCGACAAGCAATCTGCCGCTGATGAATCGCACTTAAAACCACCCCTTTAGCAATATTGGAGGCTAACCTTGCTTTAGATTCGTCTTTTATTATACAATACCTGCCACTGGTGAGAAAAGGCTTGGCTATGGCAAAAAGTGCCCCTCTGCGTTGACTTTTCAGTTGGCCCGTGCTAAAATTAACAGCGCGATAAAGATTTGCGGTGGGTGTAGCTCAGCCGGTTAGAGCGCCAGGTTGTGGCCCTGGAGGCCGTGGGTTCGAGTCCCATCACTCACCCCATCTTAATCTTAATAGTAACTAATATTTATCGTTGCTGGGGTGTGGCCAAGCGGTAAGGCACGGGACTTTGGATCCCGCATGCGTAGGTTCGAATCCTACCGCCCCAGCCATTTTTATGCCTATTTTTAATATGGTTTCAAAAGTTACTTCATTCCTCATTTTAAAATCTCCATCTTTATCTATGTAAAGAGCTCTCTTCTCGATAAAAACAACCAGGCCATAGATTTGTACCTCCTCACAAACCCTAATGCATTGATAACCCTCACGTAATAAAAATTACGACCAAGATATAGTTCAGACAAAGATAAAAGTGGGATGAGACGAGACAGGGACCCCAATCGATCAAATACTCTAGAAATAAGAAGGGCTTTAGCTTCCTTTACCGAAAGAGTTTGATCAATACTTAAAAAAAAGAGTTTAACTATGGATTATATCTTTTATATATTGGGTCGATACGAAACCTTTTTGATTAATCTAGCCATAGCCATAGTCATCTTCTTGTTCTTCTTTATGCTAAGAACAATTTTTGGCGGTATCGTCATTATTACCGATAAACCCTTTTCGATCGGAGACTGGATTGAGACGCCAAGTGTGGAAGGCACGGTGGAAGATATAAATTTCAGAAGCACAACGGTAAGAACCTTTTCCGACGCTGTTGTAACTGTACCAAACAACACCCTGGCAAATGAGCCGGTAACGAATTGGACCAGGCTATTCAGCCAGACCGAGCAAATAATCTGTACGCAGAATGATTCGATCGCCTACAGCAAGACCAATTTCAGCAGCCCGGCCGCCCTTTAATTCTATGGCAAATTGAGCCGGTCTTTCACTGGAATAGACAACCAGTTCCTGATCGGGGGTATCAGGAGAGGGCACTTCCATTTGATGAATTGCCGTAATAATCCCCTCCCTGTCAAGAAAGATCACGTCAATGGGAATCAGACAACCCTTCATCCAGAAATTAAGCACCCTGGGATAGGGCTCTGAATCGGGATAGACAAAGATCATCCCCCGGTCATCAGGCAAAGACCTCCTGCCCATCAAACCAATCGCTCTCCGGGACGGGGTAAGGGCCAGTTCCAGTTCAAAGAGATAGCCATTGAGCAGCACTTCTTCACTGAAGGGTTTTTCACCGGGGCCAGTGGCATCAGGAAGATCAGAGGGATCAGAAGAACAGGCCGCAGCAAGCTGGGCAAATATGATAATCATCACTACAAAGGCATAGATTTTAACCCGCATCTTAGCTGAGAACTTCATTTTGCAGATCCCACTCCAATCTGCCCCCCTCTCGAAGCGTTGGTTTGATGATATAATGTGATTAAAATGCCGGGGAGGTCTTTAAATGAGACTAAAAAGAATCTTTGCAGCAGGCCTGTTCGCCATTCTGCCACTGGCCATTACAATCTATATTTTCTTTCTCATTTTCAGTTTTCTGGATAACCTAGTTGGCGATTTGATCAAGGCAATCTTCGGCTTCCACGTGCCAGGTATCGGCTTCGCCGCCGGCATTCTCTTGATTCTGCTGGTCGGTTTTATCGCCTCAAACATTATCGGCAAGCGCCTCATTGACTACAACGACAGGCTGTTACAGCGCCTGCCCCTGATTAAAAGCATCTATACTGCAGCCCGGCAGATTATTGACGCTTTCTCGGTGCAGGGCAAAAGGGCCTTTCAAAAAGTCGTCCTGCTCGAGTATCCCCGCAAAGGCCTCTTTGTGCTTGGCTTCGTCACCGGAAGTTCCAAGGGTGAAATACAGGATAAAACCCATGCCCATACTTTAAATATTTTTGTGCCAACCACGCCAAACCCCACCTCCGGTATGCTGATCCTGGCCCCGCGATCGGAAGTGATCGATCTGGAAATGACAGTGGAAGAAGGTTTAAAAGTGATCATCTCCGGTGGCCTCTTTGAGCCTGCCAGCCAGGGCAAAGATCAGCTGCTCCTGAGCGCAGGCCCTCAGGAAGAAAAATCATGACCGGCCGGTTCTTCGCTGCTTTCAGCCCAACGCAAGGTTCGCTTTACCGCCCTCAGCCAGCCGCTATATAGTTTGCGCCTGGTTTCTTCAGCCATCTGCGGGGTGAAAAGGGTGCTCTCTTTCCAGCGTTCAGATAATTCGCTCGTGCTTTCCCAGTAGCCACAGGCCAGGCCGGCCAGGTAGGCGGCGCCCAGGGCTGTAGTGTCGGAAGTTGCCGCCCGGCTGACCCTGATAGCGGTAATGTCGGCCTGAAACTGCAACAGCAGATCCATCACGCTGGCACCGCCATCAACCCGCAGCTCTTTCAGGGGTAGTCCTGATTCGCGATGCATCACCTCGAGAACATCCCTGGTCTGGTAAGCCATGGCCTCAACAACAGCTCGGGCAAGATGGGCCTTAGTGGTGCCACCGGTAATACCGATTATTAAACCACGGGCAAAAGGATCCCAGTAAGGAGCACCAAGCCCGGCAAAAGCCGGAACCAGGTAAAGACCGCCATTATTTTCTACCTGCCTGGCCAACCCTTCCAGGTCCGCCGATTTACTGATCAGGCCAAGTCCATCGCGCAACCACTGCACAGCCGCGCCGGTAATGAAAATGCTCCCTTCGAGGGCATATTCTATTTGATCATCTCTGCCCCAGGCAATCGTTGTTAAAAGCCCCTCCTGTGAACTTACCGCCTTCTCACCGGTGTTCATCAGCAGAAATGAACCGGTCCCGTAGGTGTTCTTGGTCATGCCGGGGCTGTAGCAGGCCTGGCCGAAAAGCGCCGCCTGCTGGTCTCCGGCGATACCACCGACAGGAATACTGCTACCAAAGAATACAGCAGGGTCGGTATCCCCGTAATGATAACTGCTGGGCATGACTTCAGGAAGTATCCCGGCAGGCACTTTGAAAAGATCAAGTAAATCCTGATCCCACTGTAAACTGTGGATGTTGTAGAGCAGTGTGCGCGAAGCATTGGAATAATCGGTAGCAAAGACCCTGCCGCCGGTAAGACGATACAGCAGAAAGCTGTCGACCGTTCCACAGGCAAGGCTGCCGTTTTCAGCAGCCTTGCTCACTGCTTGATCATTTTCCAGGGCCCAGCTAAGTTTTGTAGCGGAAAAATAGGGATCGAGCAGTAAACCGGTCTTGCTGCGCACCATCTTCTCATGGCCTGCCTCCTTGAGCTGCCGGCACTTATCCGCAGTACGCCGGCACTGCCAGACGATTGCCCGTGTTACAGGTCTGCCGCTGTTGCGATCCCAGAAGACAAGGGTTTCCCGCTGGTTGGTAATACCGATAGCAGCCAGGTCGGCCACAGAAACCCCTGCTTCCCTGATCACTTCTTCTACCGTGAGAAGAACATTTTGCCAGATTTCCTCGGCATCATGTTCAACCCAGCCAGGTTGGGGATAGTACTGTTTATGTTCCCTGTTTACCGAAGCCCGGGCATTGCTCTCCCGGTCCCATAGAATTGCCGTGGTTCCTGTTGTTCCCTGATCGATAGATAATATAAACGTGCTGATCCTGATCGCCTCCTGCAGTTAATAAAAACAGTAATCAAGTAGCCCTGAATAACATGGTTGGGCCATCCATCTCTCTTACCACTTTGCCTTCCGACTCAAGGTAAATAATGTGAGCCAGGGCTTCACCGGTGGCAAACCACTTTTGCATGAGGGGAAAATCATTCCACCCTTCGGCAACTAAATCCCAACTCATCTGGGAAGCAATTTGAAAAGCGCTTTCCGGCTTATTGCTTCTGATGATCTGTAAAACCTCAGCGAGGCGGTGGTGATGGTGCTCTTTTAATTGCTCAACCCGTTTGCGGCAGTTGCCGATCAGGCTGCGGTGCCCCGGCAGGACCAGCTCGATATCCATGGCGTAAACCCGGTCGAGGCTTTCAAAATAAGCGGCCAGGGGATTGCTGTCTTCCAGCCAGGTCGATATGTTGGGGGTAATATCACCCAGAATATGGTCGCCGGAAAAGAAATATTTATGTTTCGCTTCGTATAAACAGGTGTGGCCCCTGGTATGACCGGGAGTAACCACACACTGCAGTTCATAATCGCCGTAACTGATCAGATCGCCATCCTCGACCATGGTAAAGTTGACGGGGTTCTTAGGGCTGTAGCGCTGGCCGGGATGCGAATCAATGGCCGCTTCAACCTGGTCTGCCGGAAACCCGTGTTTACCGGCCAGTGAAAACACCAGCTGCCAGAGATCTTTATAGTTAAAGATTTCTGCATCGGGTCGGTTAAAGTAGATCACCGCATCATCTGCAGATAGTTCATCGACCAGGCCGATGTGATCGGCATGAAGGTGAGTAACGAAGAAATCTGTTTTCCTGAGGTCAATCTCAAGCTCCTCCAGGGCAGCAAGCAGGGCAGTTTTACATTCCTCACGATTCATGCCGGTATCGATAATTAAATTTTTCTTTGCGCCTTTAATAATATAGGCATTTGTCGCTTTGAGGGGATTGCGAGGCAGGGGGATTTCGGCCCGGAATAGATCTGGCCTGATTTGTTCAATTACTGTTTCGGTCACTTAAACACACCCTTTTATCTTGATGGTTAAGTTTTCTTTTTTTGCCTGGCAAATTCCTCTTTTATCTGCTGCTGGAGTTCAGGGTCACCGATGATTTTCAGACCGGTGGCAGCCATGGCCCGGGCTGCCGCCAGCATAACGCCGTAAGCATCTTCTGTATCGCAAAGCTCACTGAATTCATGGGTGTGACCCGGTATCCATGTTTCAGTAATGGCCAGCACGGGATGGATTGAGGGCACAACCCTGCTGACATTACCCATATCGATCGAGCCAAGCCCCTCTTGCTGTGGCGATTTGATCCTGTAACCGGCTTCTTCAAGGCCGGCCCTGAATAGGTCGGCCATCACTTTGTTGCTGACCATGGCATCATAACGATTGCCGCCTGATTCGATCTCCAGCTCCGTGCCGGTTGCCAGGGCCGCTCCCCTGGCACAATTAAAAATCTTTTCAACAACGCTGTCCAGGTAAGCGTTATCTTTTGCCCTGATGCAAAAAGAAGCTGCCGCCCTCTCGGGAACCACATTTACCGCCTGTCCACCTTCACTGATGATACCGTGGATCCTCACCTCATCTTTAAGGTGCTGACGCAGGGCATTGATGGCGTTAAAAGTTAAAATGACAGCATCAAGGGCATTGCGCCCTTCCCAGGGCTCGCAGGACGCATGGGCACTTTTACCTTTAAAAAGGAAATTATAATCGCTACAGGCAAGGGATTCGGCATCAACCAGGGTCGAACAGCCGGGGTGAAACATCATTGCCGCATCAACCTGATCGAAAATCCCGGCTTTGACCAAGTCAACTTTTCCACCACTTCCCTCTTCATCCGGGGTACCAATTACTGAAACCCGGCCGGGCAAATCGCCCATGGCGCCGGCCAGGGCTACCCCGGCCGCAACAGAGGCGATACCAATAAGGTTGTGCCCGCAGGCGTGTCCCAACTCCGGCAGGGCGTCATACTCGGCACAGAAGGCTACATGATAGCCCTGCTCCCCTCCACGGGTTGCCACAAAGGCAGTGTCCAGTCCAGCGGCCTTTTTCTCCAGGCGAAAGCCCTTTTCTTCCAGGTAAGCAGTGATCAGATCTACGGCAAAATATTCCTTCCCACCCGGCTCCGGATGGCGATATATTTCCCGGGCAATCGATAGCAGGCGATCTTGCTCTTCCATGATCAGGGTATCAATAGATTTATAATCACTCATTTCTTTTTCCCCCCACACAGCAAGTCTGGATTTGCTTAAAACTGAAGCTTCCGGTACTCTCCATGGCAGGGGTTTCCCGCCACGGCATAAACAGTAAATGTTGCCGCTTCGATGATGACAGAAAAAATCGTAGCCGAACCATCACCCTGTTCTTCACCGTGTCGACAGATCGAATAAGGGCTATTTTGATGATCAGATAAGGCCCTGGCAATCACTTCTCTGCCGGCCAGGGACTCTGTGAAAGTCTCTTCAAGCTCCAGCAGTCTGCCGTAGCGACTGAGAGAATGCCTTGTGGCACCGACCGCCATTTCATCGAGCCGGGAGTTTAAATAGTGATTGCTGTGAAAGGCAACTCTTGCGGCGGGCAGGAAATTAAAAGCTGTAGCCGTTGTTTCAAGGTTGCCGCATGAACCACCAGCATGAACGAGTAGATGGTTATAACCACCGGCCCTCTTTCCGGCTGTTGCAAGTTTAATAGCCTCATCGATGCTCACAGCTTCAAGAGCTGCCCTGGCTGAGAACATTCGCGGCAGACCCGCTCTCGTATCCACAGAATCGACACTGTTAACCCCCTGGGCCAATCCGGCTTCATTGACCCCTACAGCAGCCAGGAATGGCGCCGCTGTAACGCTGATAAAGGCCGGCTTTCCCCGTGGCCGGGCATAAAGCGCAATCACATTTTCTGTATCAAAGGCATACCAGTCCTCGTTATGCCCAAGCCAGGCTCCCCTTTGATCAGTAAGTCCAACGGAAGTGCAGGCCTGGCGAGGATCTAAATCAAGGGCTTCTTCGAGGGCATTGAGAAAAAAGAGCTCCGCAAAATCCAGTTTGGCCCCGTCGGCGATCCCCTGTAATTCTTCCACCAGGTGAGGAAAAGTTTCGAGAGCAGCTTGCAGGTATTGCTGATCTATCCCAAAGGGCCCCTTCCAGCCTTCAAGGGGCAGCGCAGCGCGGTAAGCGGTTAGTGATTTTTCCAGCATCTTCTTCGCTGCCCTGCCGACGGTATAGCCGATCTTGTAGTGGCTGCCGGAAGCTTTGACCGTCAGTATTTCAGAGGCTTTCATCATAACCGCTCTTCCTGCAGGGTATAGTTGCGAAGGAGGACCTCCTGCGGATCAAGCTTGTAACCCTTTCCTTCGTTGTCGTCTTCCACAGGCTGCCAACCTTCCTCTTCAATCTGGATAAAAAAGCGTTCCTGGAAACTGACCAGGCACTCGAAGCTGCCGTCCCGTTTCAGGGGAACCCTGGTCAGGGAACCCTGCCCTTCAACCCGGGGAAACCTTTTGAGAGCAACACCGACCGGTTCGGGAGGCTGGTAACCGCTTAAAATGACCTGACCCCGGACCAGAGCGGCTTGATCAAGGGCAAAGAGGCGGTAAGAATCTTCCCCCTCCTTTAACTCTACCGGCCAGCGCCCGCTTTTATAACGCAGACCGGGTTGACTGGCGGCAGCGGCAAGCATGTACTTGCCGGCCGGCAAAGCCAGGCAAAAAGCACCTTCAGCATCACTGGTCGCTTCAGCGGCATAGGCTTCGATCAGCGGATCGCCCACCGGATCCTCTTCACCGCGGAAAACTCTTACCAGACCGCCTGCAACCGGTTTGCCGGAGATGCTGTCGAGCAGGCGCCCCTTCAGGTTAAGTGATGGCTGCTTGCCGGGGTTGATCCTGACCATTCCTGCGGATTCCAGGGGAATGATCCCTGCCTCCGGAGGCTCGTAAGCTTCAAGCAGATCATACAAGGGAAATTGCTGATAGAGGGTAAGCGCATCTCCCCCGGCACAGTTAAGGGCAAATGAACCATCCTTACCTGGCAGGGCATAAACAGCCCCGGTAAGCGTGGAAGCCGATTCAGCTTTCTTCTCCTGACCTGCAGTCTTAAAGCCCACCCCGATCAGGTAGGAGCAACTTTCCGCCGACTTCTCTATTTTCCCCTTAACAGTGTTGCAGGGAACAAGTTCAATTTTAAAAATTAGCTTTTTCAGGCGGGTAGCCCTGCGCTCCTTTTCATCAATAATCAAGAGCGGCGCCAGCCAGTGCAGGCGCTGCAGGGGCTCTGCCACTTCGAGACTGAAAGGCCAGCCGTCACCCATGTCCAGCAATACGGGTGGTTGCAAGAGGTAAGGTAGCCTGAAGGTTCTAGTTGCAGCCAGTAAATCCCCCTGCGGCTCAACCTCCTTGTCACAGAGCAGGCAGCGGCTTTCCAGCGCTTCCACCCCGGTGAGCAGCAAGGAGCGGGGGGCGGTGCCCGATGGCAGCTCAACAGCAAGCTGAATAAAGCTGGACATCACCGCTGAATCACTGATGTTATCGGCATCCGGGGCAACACGGTAATAATCTCCCCAACTGACAATATCCTCACCATAGGGGCTGTCAACTTCTATCCGCCGGCAGCGGTAATAGTGCTTCGAGGCCTCTTTTTCGTTTACACTGGCCCCGGCCCTGCGCCAACGCGTAGCCGGTATATCAACAGTCAGGGTGATTTCATTTTGCCCCGCCTTTTCAACCTGCCGGGGCAGTTTGCAAGAGTCCTTCAGTTTCTGAAGAGGTTTAAAAGCCGGGTCGCCCAGTAAGATCTGTTGGTGGATGGCATTGGCAGTTCCCCAGCGATAGCGATTGTAGGCAGCAGGGTTCTTTTGCAGCAGGGTAGCGGCAAAAAGGCTGATGTAGTGACGGGTAGCCAGTAAAGCCTCTCCAACGCTCAACCCTTTCAGTAGAAGAGCTTCCATGAAAATACCGTAAATAGAGGTACTGTATTGCAGATCTTCAATCGTTGCTCCCCCGATAAAGCAGAGAGCTCCTTTCTCGACAAAGGAGAGCCCAATAACCTGCTCTGAATCAACCGCTACCCCTTCCCAGGCCAGACCCTCTGTTGATGAGTACCAGTGAGGGACAAGGGCCACGGTGGAACAGGCAGAAGTGTAGACAACCTGCGGGGGAAGCAGGGCAAGATCATCCCGGTTGAGCGAGCGACCATGGGTATGCAATCCCTCGGGGCCGCCGTGCCCGCTGTAGAGAACAAAGTCGGCCCTGGTAAGCGCTTCGGCGACTTTCCGGTAATGAGCCTCTTCTCCCTGGAGAACTTTGATCCGGTATCCTGCCTCGCTTAGAGGGGGGATAAGCTGGCAATCAAGTAAAGCCTGATCGCCGGCAAAAATAATGCCGGAATCGACATGGGGCGTGCTGATAACCAGCAGCTCCTGACCTTCTCTCCCTGCCTGGGCCTGGATTTGCTGGTATCTTTTAGTCCTGATCAGCTGAACCGAAAGACCGGCGGGGCTATGCTGCATCAAACGCCCTTCGGCCAGGTCGAAAAAGAGGTCGTTATTTAAAGGAACATGAATATCCCGAACCATTTCCTCGGTAACGGCGCCAATAGCTTTCTTTTCTTCGTAAAAGAAAGGAATCACCGCCGGCGAAGCGGTAACGGCCAGAAAGCGCGGTTTAAGGCCTGTGTCTTTAACCATGCGGTTAAGCTTCGCTTCGATTTCTGCGGCAACAGGTTCCGTTGTGGCAGCATCAAAAGGAACGAGAGCACGGTATGATGCCAGAATTAGGGTTGTCAAACTGAGTCCTTTAACCCATAGTTTACCAAGACAGTCTCCCCGGCTTGTTTCCCCCTCAAGGTCGGCAGAGTTATAGAGAACCAGGTATTCAGAATCAAGTTCATTTTGCTTGAGACAATTCAAGAAGTCCCCGTGATCGGCCAGAATATGAACGGGTGCAGCTTGAGCTTTGCCGATCAGGGCTTGCAGTGATTCCTCCCGACCCAGAAAGTAAAGGGATTCTGCAGTGCCGATCGGGCCGGGCAGGCGGTCCTTCATACCCAGGGGCATAAAGTAACAGCCAAGTCTCACTGCCAGGAGGGCAGCCTTTAAACAGTCGGCCGGATTATCTGCAGCGGCCATAACCCAACCCCCCGGCCGGCCGAATCGCTCTATCAGCAGGCTGGGCTCGGACGGGCTAAAATCCGGCAGGGCTTCAAACTTTAAGCCTGCGTTCTGAAGGGCCGCTTGCACTCCCACATCGGCAGTCAAATCGATGAAAGAGCTTTCCAGCGAAGCGGCCAGCATTTTCAGGGCTTCCATTTCAGTGTCCGGGGAAGAGGAATCTAAAAAAACCGCTTCCCGGTCCCCTGCCCTGAAGAGTGCCGTTGCCATAATCAGGCTTACCAGAGGACGCTGCACCGGTAAGAGGTATACTTCATTCATAGTTGTTCAGCTCGCTTTTAGATATAGTGACAGGCGCCAAAACGCCCGGGACCGACGGCCCGGTAGAGGGGCTCTTCTTCGCGGCAGCGGGGCTGCACTTCGGGACAGCGCGGGTGAAAACGGCAGCCCGGGGGAATGTTGATCGGATCCGGAGTCTCTCCTTTTAACAACTTTTTCCCGGCCAGCGATACCCGCTTCGGAACAGGAATGACCGACACTAGCGCTTTGGTATAGGGGTGAAGCGGTTCTTTGATCACTTGATCGGCCCCGCCCAGTTCGACTATTTTACCTAAGTACATCACAGCGATGCGATCGGAAATAAGCCAGGCCAGTGAAAGATCATGAGTGATGAAAAGATAGCTTATGCCACGGTTGTCCCGCAGGTCTACCATTAACTTGAGAATACCGGCCCGGATCGAAAGATCGAGCATCGACACCGGCTCATCGGCAACAATATAGTCAGGTTTCAAAACCAGGGCTCCGGCAATAGCCAAACGCTGCCGTTGCCCCCCGCTCAGTTCATGGGGATAGCGCATGAAGAGTTCGCCCGGGTTGTTCAGGCCGGCATCACAGAGGGCCTCTGCAACTCTATCCTCTTTTTCCTGCCGGCTTTTCACGAGGTGATTAACCTCCAGTGGCTCTGCAACGGTAGAAAAGACCGTCTGGCGAGGGTTAAGCGACTCAAAGGGATCCTGGAAAATAATCTGCCCTTCCTGGCGAAAGCGGCGCAGTCTGGAGCGATTAAAACGGACCAGATCTTCTCCCCTGAAAAGCACCTCTCCGCCTGTTGGCTCGATCAGGCGCAGGGTTGCCTTGCCTGTGGTGGTTTTACCGCTACCCGACTCACCGGCAAGACAGAGTATTTCCCCACGATCAAGCGTAAAATCAATGCCGTCTACGGCCCTGACGTAGGCTGTCTCCCTGCTGAAGAGGGCTGAGAAAAAACCGCTGCGCGCCGCAAAGTGGACTTCCAGCCCCTTTACAGACAGCAGCTTGCCGTTATCCTTGCGTTCATTCATTTAACGATCATCCCTCCCCTGAGCAGGTGGCAGGCGGCCTGATGGCCGTTGGAAAGAACGATCACCGGCGGTTCGACTTCTTTGCATTTAGCCAGGGCCTCAGTGCAGCGCTGGTGAAAACGGCAGCCCGGGGGAGGATAGAGCAGGTTTGGCGGGTTACCGGGGATTGAAGAGGCCAGGTATCGCTCCCCTTCGATATTGGGAAAGGCGGCAATCAGCGCCCGGGTGTAGGGGTGGGCAGGGCTGTTAAAAACATTTTCGGTAGGTCCGCTTTCAACTATTTCCCCGGCATACATTACAGAAACCCGGTCACAGGTTTCGCCAACAACGGAAAGATCGTGGGTTATCAGGATCATTCCCATCTCCCGTTCCCGGCGCAGGCTTTCGAGTAGCTGCAAAACCTGGGCCTGCACCATTACATCGAGCGCCGTTGTTGGCTCATCACCAATGACAATTTTCGGATTACAGGCTATCGCCATGGCAATCATGACTCGCTGCCGCATTCCCCCGCTAAATTCATGGGGATATTCTCTGACCCGGTCGGGATCAATTTCAACCTGTTCAAAAAGTTCTGCCGTTCGTCTGGTCGCCTCCCGTTCACCGAGCTTGTCGTGAAT
>CAZVLE010000033.1:0-10480 GCA_964627855.1 uncultured Syntrophomonadaceae bacterium
ATGAAAAGATTTAGCCCTACCCGCTTCTGGGAACATCTGATCAATTACAAGGTAACCTGGTGTAATGCTATCATGGCCAACTTACTGCACCAAACCATGCCTCCCAATATCAGGGAAAAACACAGTCTGCGCCTGATGGCCTGCACCATAATTCCAACTACGCTTCATCAGGATCTGGAGGATAAAACCGGCGTTGTCTGGCGGGCTAACTTCGGGATGACTGAAACCGGCTGCGACCTGATGGTGCCAATTGAAGCAGAACATCTTGTCGGCAGCGGTTGTATCGGCAGGGCAGTCTGGGGCCGTGAAGTAAGAGTGGTTGATGAAGAAGATACAGATGTTGAGCCCGGCCAGGTCGGAGAAATGCTGCTGCGGGGCAAAGGCATCATGCAGGGTTACTACAAGAACCAAGAAGCAACTGATGAGGCTTTTCGCGGTGGCTGGTTCCATACGGGCGACCTTGTAACCATGGATAAAGACGGCTGGGTCTACTACAAAGGGCGCAAAAAAGATATGGTAAGACGCAGCGGCGAGAACATATCAACCCTTGAAGTTGAAAACATCCTGGTTTCACACCCGAAAGTAAAAGATGCCGCGGTGCTGGCCGTGCCCGATGATGTCCGTGGCGAAGAAGTTAAAGCTTATATCATCCCGGCTGAAGGCGAATCGGTTGAAACTATCCCACCATTAGAACTTGCTGAATACTGTGCCGAGCGTCTGGCACCGTTTAAAGTGCCCCGCTATTACGAGTATGTAGGCGATATGCCCAGAACATCTGCTTCTGAAAAGGTAGAAAAATATAAACTGAAAGAACAAAAAGAGGATTTACGTCTCGGCAGTTTTGATCGGGTCGATAAAATCTGGCGTTAATTAACAACCAACGCAGGGGGGGCCGAGTAGGCTGTGGCGGCCATAGCCTACTCGGCCCCCCCTGTGTTATTCTTCTGCGTTGTTGTCTCCAGCAGGTACTTGTCTTTGTTGACTCTTCAGCTTGTAATGGTTACAATCGTTAACTAAGTTGATTACTGCTTGCAATCATGGAAATTATTCGGTGTGGAATTAACTTCACACAGAGGAGAGATCCATAGGTGAATGAAAAAGAAAAAATGATTACAGGTAAGCTTTATAATCCTTTTGATCCTGAACTGATTGAAATGCGCAGGTCAGCAAGAGAGCTGACTGATCAATTCAACAGCACTCCTTCCAGTGAGGTGGAAAAGCGCGTAAAGATTATAAAACAACTATTCGGGGAGACTGGCAAGGAGGTACTGATAGAACCAAGCTTTCGTTGTGATTATGGTTGGAATATTTTTGTTGGCGAAAATTTCTTTATGAACTTTGACTGCGTAATTCTTGATGGATGCGAGGTGCGATTCGGAGATAACTGCATGGTTGGGCCTCAGGTAGGGATTTATACTGCTACGCACCCGGTTGATCCCGAGCTGAGAAAAAAGATGCTTGAGTTCGGCAAACCGGTCACCATCGGTCACAACTGCTGGATAGGGGGCATGGCCTGTATTAAACCGGGGATAACTCTCGGCAGTAATGTTGTTGTGGCTGCAGGCACCGTTGTCACAAAGAGTTTTGGTGATAACGTCGTGATCGGAGGGAACCCTGCCAGGGTAATCTCTTCGTTATAGGCCTTAGAACACGAACGAGAAGAGTTAACAGACCGGCCCAAGTCGCTTCGAATGGCAGAAGCAAAACTAAATAGTGGCTTGTTAGGTGAGGCTCCTAAGTGAATAAAAGCTACTGTCCATAAATGTTTCGAAACACCAATTGATAGAACGGGCATAATCGGAATAAGGTCTGCCTAAGGTAGCTGACCGAAAGGGCTACGTCGCTTAGTGCCAAAACCAAAACGAGAAGTCGGGGTTATAGCTGTGAATTACTGTGCATGGCTGATTGTGAAATTCAGCAAACGGCTCTTCGGGCAGTTTATGGTATTTCTGATAGCATTATTAATAATAGTATCCTGTCGACTGATGGGGTATTCTTTTATTACCTGCGTGGCTTAATGCTTTTTGGCCAAAACCTAACTTTCGTCAGGTGCCTCAGCCTTTTGTCTCTGATATAAATATATCAACACAAGCTCTTTAAGGGACTTAGTGATTATTCTTCCCGGGAGCATTGCAAAAAGGGATATCAAAAAATAGGGAGTGGGAAACCGTTTTACAAAATCTGAGTTGATCGTTTAACATTTTTAGTGTCTGGTTTTAACTCAATACTTTTATGCTTATCAGAGCATTGATTTTTGCGCTTAACTAAATTATAACCACCAGGGAGAGGATTAACCCTGGAAAAGGAGAATCAGAGTGATGAAAATGTCTGGCAAACTGTTTTCTTTGTTAATCTTTTTTGTCTTTCTTCTTGCATCTCAAACTGTATCAGCCTCACCGGGCGATGATCCTGACAGGCTGGAAGCTTTTCTGGATGGTGTAATTTACAGCCAGATGGATGAACACACTATTGTGGGAGTAACCCTGGCCGTGGTCCAGGATGGCGAACTGATCTTAAGTAAAGGGTACGGCTATGCCGACCGGGAAAACCGCATCCCCGTCGATCCGGCAAAAACGCTTTTCCGGACAGGCTCTACCGGTAAACTCTTTACCTGGACGGCAGTAATGCAGCTGGTTGAAGAAGGGCTGATCGATCTGGAAACAGATATTAATGAATACCTTGATTTTGAAATTCCGGATCAACTTTATGGGCATGGCAGCTCAGTAACCCCCGGGCCGATCACTATGGCCCACTTACTTACCCACACGGCAGGTTTTGAAGAAAGTGTGGAAGACCTCTTTGTCCTTTCCGCAGAAAAAATGCCCACTCTTGAAGAATACCTGAAAAATTTTGTTCCTGCCCGCGTATTCCCTCCCGGGGAAATAATGGCTTATTCCAATTACGGTGCAGCTCTGGCCGGTTATATTGTAGAACTTGTTTCCGGAATACCTTTTGCCGAATATGTAGATATCAATATATATGAACCACTTGGCATGAAAAGAAGTTCTTTTCACCAACCCTTACCTGACAACCTGGCCTCAGATATGGCAAATGGCTATAACTTCTTCATGGGGCAGTACCACACCGGTAGTTTTGAATATATCGGTGCCCTGCCGGCCGGAAGCATGAGCAGCACCGCGGAAGATATGGCCAATTTCATGATCGCCCACCTGCAGGATGGAAGCTTTGAGGGTAACAGGATTTTGCAGGAGGCAACTGCCCGTGATATGCACAAGCAGCAGCTTACCCATCACCCGATGGTTGACGGCATGACTTACGGTTTTATTGAGGAAGCCATTAACGGCAGAAGGGTAATTGGTCATGGCGGAAATACTTTTCTTTTTGCCACCGGCTGCTACCTGCTTCCCACAGAAAATGTGGGACTCTTTGTCTCTTACAACAGCGGAACAGGAATGGAGCGGGATGCCCTCTTTACTGCCTTCATGGATCGCTACTACCCTGCCCACAAAGCTAAAGAGTTAGTACCTTCAGCAGATAGCCTTGATAATGCGGCTGCGTATTTAGGTGAATACCAACCCACCCGGGCAAGTTTTTCAAGCGCAATAAAACTCTTCTCTCTGCTATCAGCAGTAAATATTAGCGCAGACCAGGATGGATATTTAACCCTTAACCTGACCGGTGAACCTCAACAGTTTGTTGAAATTGAACCCGGGGTCTACAGAGCCCGCTACACAGAAGGGACTAACTTGATTGAACAAATTGCATTCGTAGAAGATAGCCAGGGCAGGTTAATGATGGCTGCCGGAGGACCGGTTTTTAATATGACCAGGGTGCCGTGGTATGGGAGTTCAGCCCTGGCCGGAATGATCACCGCTGTTAATGTCCTGTTATTGCTTACTGCCGTTGGCGGATGGTTATATGCTTCAGCAGCGAGACGAATTTGCAAAGAAAAAAGCAATGCCCCTAAGCCTGCACTTGCCGCCAGGATTACTGTCGTTGCCTCCTGCCTGTTAATACTGATCCTGATTTCCGGGTTAGTGGGCATATTAACTGATATCCACCCGGCCTTCGGAGTACCAAGGATTTTTATCGAAGGAACCACGGCTTTAGATTCTTTATTGGCACTGCCATACTTTATTCTTTTAGCCACAGCACTGATGCTCACTTTTACAGTACTCGCCTGGATAAAAAAATACTGGAGCAGGGGGGGCCGAATTCACTACACCGCAATAACTGTTAGCAGTCTAAGCTTTGTCTGGCTTATGCTCTATGTTAACTTGCTATAAATGGGAAAATGCCTCAATGGGTAGCAGAGGCGGCAGCATTATTGTTTACATGTCGTCTCGAAAAAATGTGTGTAAAAATATGGTATAATATTATTAGCCGTTATAAGGTGGTGTCTTAGATTGACTATACCAGATTATCTAGAAGTTTATTTTTGGGATATTGCGCTTGACGAACTTGATTGTTATAAACACCACCTTTTTATTATTAGCAGAATTCTTAATGAAGGCAATGATCAAGCATTAGCCTGGTTGTTTAATCAGTATGATAGGGATACAATAAAAAATGCTGTGAAAAAATCGCGCAGCCTCTCACTTAAGACTATAAGGTGCTGGCAAAACTATTTTGGTCTGAAGGAGGAAGAGCTTTGCTGCACTGGTCTACACTTGGCGAAGAACGAAAGGCTTTACTAAAATTAATAGTTGATAATATGCCTTTACCCGGCAGTTACATGGCCGGCGGTACAGCGCTTGCCCTTATCCTCGGACATCGCCAATCAATAGATCTGGACTGGTTTTGTTTTAACCACTTTGATCCCGAACAGTTGGCCCGGCAACTGTCAGACCTGAAGTCATTCGAAACCAGTGACGCAGCAAAAGGAACCCTGCATGGAATATTTGACAGCTTGAGGATAACCTGGCTTTATTACCCCAACCCTTTGCTTGATGATTTTGTAACAACGCCTGATATGCCCGAGCTTAAGCTGGCATCGTTAAAAGATATTGCTGTTATGAAACTTGCCGCTTTAAGCCACCGCGGGTCGGCCAAGGATTTTGTCGATCTATACTTCCTGGCAAAACACAATATAAACCTCCAAGATATAATCAAAGATATGCCTGCCAAGTTTCCGGGGAAGAAGATAAACAACTACCACATAATAAAGAGCCTCGCTTACTTTGATGATGCCGAAAGTGAACCCTTACCGAAAATGTTCATCGAATTTGACTGGCAAACTTTGAAAAAATATTTTCTTGAAGAACAGGTAAAACTGATGCCTGTTCTGGACAAATAGTAGGAACCCCTTTCTGGTCAGAGGCAAATCAACAGGTAAAAGGAGCAAAATATTATTATGGCCTCTTTTAAAGTTTACATTTATAAATATTTGCTATTTCGGCAAAGCTCAAGGGCAAAATGAAGGAATAACAGGGCGGGCCGCGAAATTAAAATTATGCAGTGACAATTTTTCAGACATAACCGGAGGGAAATCATCAGTAACCAGCAAAAAATAATTTATGAAAGAGATACGATAGAATTTAACCGGGTTTTGAATCTTAGCGATGCTGTATTTGCTATTGCCATGACTCTGCTTGTTCTGACCTTGGATATTCCGAATGTGCCGGCAGACCAGCTTGGAAAAACACTGCTGGGCCAGGCTTCCCAGTTTGTGGCACTGATCTTAAGTTTCTCCCTGGTGGCCATAATCTGGTGGCAGCACCACAGGCATATGGCTTTGCTCATTAAGATGGATCCTCTTTTGATCGTATTAAACTTGGTGTTTCTGGGCGTTGTTATACTCGTCCCTTATCCAACAAATTTAATCGGCAACTACCCCTATTCCACAGTGGCAATCACTTTTTTTATCATCACCTTTATTCTGCTGAACCTGACCTTCATTTTTATCTTGATTTGGGCTAACCGCATCGGTGCCTTTATCGAACCGCTGACCGGAAAATATTTTTCTGGGGAACTGGTTGGCTGGTTTGTAGGCATTTTTGTTTTAGTAATTGCCCTGATCGTAGGAATATGGTATCCAATGGTCAGCTTGATCATCCTCGCTGCAACCCTGGTCATCAGTCCTATTCTTAATCGCCCTACCAAATAGTAGATTCTTTGCTTACGTGATCATGAGGAGAAATATGATGGGAAAAAAAGCAGATGGCACTCAACTTTCCCCTCTAAGAAAAAAGTATTTGTTGTTTAAAGAGACCCTTATTTTTGGGCCAAAAGCCTGGCGGGGTGCGTCAATATCTCTGATAGCCTTATCTGCCTTATTGTTTTTAGGCATTTTTATTGGCACCGGCATATACAGTGTCTTAAACGGTTTAATCAACTTCGGATTTGCCATTCTACTGTTTGTTTTATCCTTCCTGTTAGGCACTCTAATTGTTAAAGTTCTGGGCTGGATACAGATATTGCAACAGCCCTACCGCTGGGTCATTTTCGGAGCGCTGGTTTTACTGACCAGCCTGATGTTCGCCACTGTGCATTTGCCGGTAAATGTTTTAGCAGTGGTTGTTTACTTTACTATCACTGCCTCCCTGCTCGGTGCAGGAATCGGCGCCTGGATCTCTGCAAAAAAAGAAGGGCATCCCCGGTCAGCTGCAACAGCTTTTGCCATTGCCGGAGGCCTGGGCTTATTTGTTCTGCTGATCTGGTTTGCCTGGCCCGGCCAGCCGTATGATCTGGCCAATCAAGCCTTCAGCCCAGGGAAGCCACAACAAGCGCCGGCAGGTGCTAAGCACCCTGCAGAGACAGGCCCTTATGAAGTACTCCAGCTGACCTACGGCAGCGGAACCGACAAAAACCGCAGCGAATATGGAGAAGAGGTTGGTATTCTAACCACAACTGTCGATGTTTCCAAGATGGTCGATCCGCCAATGGCTCCTGTTCTTTGGCTGCGTAATACCTATTGGGGTTTCGGCCTTGATGCTGTTCCCCTCAATGCCTGGGTTTGGTACCCCGAGGGTAGAGGGCCCTTCCCGCTGGTGCTTATCGTGCACGGAAATCACATGATGGACGACTTCTCTGATCCTGGCTATGATTACCTGGGAGAACTGCTGGCCAGCCGTGGTTACATCGTGGCCTCTTTAGACCAAAATTTCCTTAATGCAGGCGGCTTCATCGAAGCCATCTTGGGAGGGCTAAAAAATGAAAATGATGCCCGCGCTTACCTTCTGCTCCGCCATCTTTTGCTGTGGCACACCTGGCATGAAACTGAAGACCACCTCTTTGAAGGTCTGATAGACACCGATAATATCGCTTTGATCGGCCATTCAAGAGGGGGCGAGGCCGCTGCCATAGCTGCCGCTTTTAATGATCTGCCCTGCCATCCGGGCAACGGGGATATTCGCTTTGACTTCGGCTTCAACATCAAGTCAGTTATCGCCATTGCCCCCTCTGACGGGCAGTTTCAGCCCCGCAGGCAAAAAACGGAGCTGACCGATTTAAACTATTTGGTAATGCAAGGTTCCGCCGATAGTGATGTACGTTCCTTTCAGGGAGCAATGCAATATGACCGTGTATCTTTTACAGAAGATAGCGAGCGCTATAAAGCATCTGTTTATATCCATGGAGCCAACCATGGGCAGTTTAACACCCGCTGGGGCAGAATAGACCAGACCTTTTCCCGGCTTTTCCTCGATCGGAGCAATATTATGCCACCTGCTCTGCAGGAATTGGCTGCCAAAACTTTTATCAGCAGCTTTTTGGACGACACTTTGCTGGATCGCCGCGAATACAGGCAGCTGTTTACAGATCCTTCCACCAAACAAAGCTGGCTTCCGGGCGTTTTCTGCTTTATTCAACACCTGGAAGGACCTAGAACAACCATTGCCGACTACGGGGAAGACCTGGACCTGACTACGCTTACCATTGAGGGCGGTACAGCTCAAGGGCTAAATTTTCTTTCATGGCGCGAAGAACCGGTTGAACTGGGTTCCGGGCGGCTGCGGGATACAGTAAGTGTGCGTCTTAGCTGGGATTATCTAGATTTAGGAGAAGCTGCTTACATTATACGACTGCCGGAAAACCCTTCAGGAGCGCTGCAGCCAAGCGCATTGACCTTTGCTGCGGCCAACATATCAGAAAACCGCGAGCCAATCGACTTCAAAATAATTTTAAGAGATCAGGCCGGCGAAGAAGCAATGCTGGCGCTAAGCCATATCGGCACCCTTCCGCCACCGCCGCAGTACCGGATGTTTAAAAAACCGCTTGGTGTTGAGTTTTTAGCAGAGCCAATATTTCATAGCTATACTTTTTTGCTCTCCGATTTCAAAGCGGCAAACAGCTTACTTAACCACCGGGCTATTGCCGAAATTCGATTTCTTTTTGAGAGCTCTGCAGGAATTGTCTACTTAGATGACCTGGGTTTTACTCACGAATAAGAAGTAGCTTCTTGACAAAGAGACAGGGAGTTTTGCAGCACTTTGTGCAGCTCCATTATCTGATATGCTAGTGAGGCTCGAACACTCAGGGTTTTATATTTCAACACATATTTTCTTGAGACTCTGACATCACTCACAGGAGGGAAAAATGAATACTGAAGAGAGCAAAAACAGACTTAATTTATCATCCAAATCGGACCAGCTGGAAAAGATCCTCCAGGAACAGTTACAGCGGCTGGTGACAACCAGACACATCCATCATGCTGTAGCAGCCATTGAGAGTATGGATGGTTCTTTTAAATGGTCTGGCACTGCAGGTATAGCCTATCCCGATGAAACTCCGATGACTATAGATACCCCTTTCTGGATTGCCAGTATAACAAAGCTCTTTACGGCAGCGGCGATCTTGAAACTCCATGAACAGGAGCAGGTTTCGATCGAACAACCCATGGCAACTTACCTGCCCGGAAAACTCATCCACGGCCTGCACCGGTTTAAGGGTGTGGACTATACAGAGAACATCACCCTGCAGAACTTGTTAGGCCATTCATCAGGTCTTCCGGATTACATTGAAATCCATCGGCGTGATGAAAAAAGCCTCTTTGACAAGATCCTTGCTGCAGGAGATCTGTCGTGGACCCTGGAAGATCTCATCAGTATTGTCAGGGATGTAAATTCTTCCTTCTTCCCCCCTCAGGCCTCCGAAGCAAAGAATAAGAAGGTACGCTATTCCGATACTAATTACCAGCTCTTGATCGCCATTCTTGAGGCAGTGACCGGGAAACCCCTTCATGAAATATTTGATGAGATGTTTTACAAACCCCTGGGCCTAAAAAAAACATTCCACCCGGGGAAATCGCCGGCCAGTGTTGTTCCCCCTGCTGCCACACTGTGGTATAAAGAAACTCCCTTAAATATTCCCCAGGCCATGGCCTCCTTTAAAGATCCTTTCAGCACAGTTGACGATCTGCTTATATTTATGCGAGCCCTGCTTAGAGGCGATCTTTTTAATGATCCGGCTACTGTAAAACTCATGCACACTGAATGGAACCGCTTCGGCTTCTCCATAAGCCCCGTTGGTCCAGGTTGGCCTATCGAATACGGTCTGGGTATGATGCGCATGTCGGCCCCGCGCTTCCTGACCCCGATTCGCCCTTTCCCCGCTTTTTTCGGGCACACCGGAGCCACCGGTACATGGCTCTTCTACTGTGCCCAATTGGATCTTTTGCTGGCAGGAGATGTGAGCCAGATAACAGCCGGTCCGGTGCCGTTTCAGTTTGTGCCTAAAATTCTCAGGGCCTTAATGCCGTTTGCAAAATAATATTAGGCAAACCACATATAGGCGCAGCGGTTGATATTAAATGATTAATGGTGAAGAAATGTTTAGCGAGCTGTTCAGGTAGACTTAACTAGGAGGAAGATGGATATGGCTGCCAGCTTTGATTTCAAAAAAGAGTATAGCAGTCCGTCGAGATGTCGATTGTTGCCTGGAACAGGGTGGCAGCAGTATGTTCATGCTCTCCACCTCAAACAGCATCTTTAAAGGGATGAATCCCGCAACCGTTAAAACCTATTTTAAAATGCTTGCAACCCACTTATTAAGCATATGGCCTGGAGACGGGGCGGGGGATTTATCAGATTCTGTTTTTATTAATTTACTGATATAATGATGAGGCATGCCCGTTCTAGATATTTATTTCAAGGTAGACTTGCATGAAGGCCCGGCCTTTCAATCAGGAGAAAAGTCAATGAAAACGCTATTTGATATAAGCGAAAAAGAAAATAGTGATCTTTGCGAAGCCATCAATGATCTTTATGAAGAACCTCTAAAGCTTGTTCGATTGAAAGATCAATCCATAACTGCATGCCTTGGCTGTTGGAACTGCTGGCTGAAGACCCCCGGCAGATGTGCAATAAAGGACCATATGGCTGAATCCTACCGCGACTACGTAAATAGTGATACGGTAATTCTGTTGATGGATACAGCGCAGGGTTTTATCAACCATCAGGCTAAAGCTTTTCTGGACAGGACGATTCCCCACTACCACCCCTATATTGAAATGGTCGATGGAGAGTGCCACCATGTTGCCAGGTATGAACGCTATCCCGATCTGGTTTTCTACTATGACACG
>CAZVLE010000034.1:0-14772 GCA_964627855.1 uncultured Syntrophomonadaceae bacterium
CTTGGGGATAATCGCTTGCAACCCTGATCCAGGCGCGGTCATCAGAACCATCGTCAACACAGATTATTTGCGACAGCTCGGCAACTTCTGTAATTACCTCTAAAACACTAATTATCCTTGATCCTTCGTTGTAAAAGGGTATTATACAGGTGCAGCTATATGGCGTATTATCCTATATTATTGTTTCAAAATGGGTTTTTCCCCGCTCCATCTTATCCCTCCTTGATTAAATATTGCCTTCATCTACAAATAACCTCTAAATATTATAACTTCTTCTGCCTACGTTTCTTGCTAAAGAAACCTTTTAGGTAGTATGTTGTTCCATTTAAGCATTAATCATCTCAATACTCCTCGCCTGGCCATTACCACGCAGGTGACTTTTTTTGATGTTCGTCTGCATTCATTGGTTATCACCATCACTTTCGTAGGTAATTTCATCAAAGATTCTTTCATAAGATATTAAAAACATTAATTTTAGTTGAATGGAAATGCCGTTTTTCACATCGATAAGGACAATTATTATATCTCCAGGTTTAATAGCGTGGCCTTTCTTCAGCCGGTTCGCCCATGTTTTAAAAAAATGGCTTTGCGGGTTTAACCATCCTTTGCTTCACCGATAGACATAATTAAAAGTATCATGCTCACTTCAATTGATCTGCCGACGTTTCTTGCTAAAGAACCCTTCCCAGATAATATGCCGGTTATTATAACCCGCTTAGGGCCGCTTCAACTGCTTTCAAGAAGGCTTTGCTGGAAACCGTAGCCCCCGTATTTATATCTACATCCAATGACTGATTGGCGATAATCCGACCTGTCAATTCCTTCTCCAAAGCGCCGCCTTTATCAAGCTGAATGGCTACAATCTTTCCGCCTTGAACTGTAACTTCCACCCTGTATGTCCACCTGTAGCGATTGAATTCACCCTTGTAGACTCCGTCTGATATTTGATCCGGACTCACATCATTAATCACAATTTCCTGCATCTCCGGCAGTCCTCTGGAAGCAGCAAAATAACCTCCTCCAAGGATAATTAAAAGTAGAACAAAAATAATACCAATAACTCTTAGCGTCTTGTTTCTTCGGCCTTTCATTTTTTATCCTCCTTCATCAGATACATGCCTTCCTTCGACCTTGCCCTGATAAGATAACCATTTTCTTTAGATCGCGTTGTTTATAAACTGAACCTGATCATAGATACATCAAATATCTGATTACGGTTGCAAATATTATAATACCCACATGTTAAATTTAGGTTAAACCAATAGTTTTATATGATTCTAAAGTTATAATAAGTACTAATTACAATTGATAGCAGAGGGTGAAAAATGACTGTTAAAAAAAATTATGAAATGGGTGATTATATAGAACATCTAAACCATTAGGGCAAAGTTAGTTCAAATGAAACATTCTATTATTTCTGCATACCAATATCTTTATCATAAATCGTGGGATGATGATAAGGGATGTGATATTGCTTGAAAAAGATTTACCTTCTTGATACCAGTGTCCTGCTCCAATCGCCAAATGCTGTGCTCGGTTTTCAGGACAACCTGATTGTTCTTCCCGGTTGTGTCCTGGAAGAGCTGGATAATATGAAAAAAGCGGCTGATTATGAAATCCGGGCCAATGCCCGCTGGGTAGTACGTTTTTTAGATCAGCTTCGCTCGCAAGGCAAACTAAACCATGGAGTAACTTTGCCCAATGGCGGCGAGCTGCGAGTAGAGATGAACTTTATAGATAACAACCCCGACCTGCCCTGCTCCTGGCCAAATGACAAGAGAGATAACAGGATTCTGGCTGTTGCAAAAAATCTTCAAAAAATAAATCAACCGGTAATCATCGTTACCAAGGATGTTTTTTTAAGAATCAAGGCCGACGTTATAGGGGTTCCGGCCCAGGATTACAGGAATGAACAGGTCGAGTTTGATATTGATGAACAGTATCGGGGATGGGAAGAAAAGGATGTTCCCGAAGAATTAATCGACAGCATCTATAAAAATAACCAGGTGCCCTGGAACGGGGCACCCAACCCGGTAAACAAGTTTTTTCTGTTTAAAGCCGAAGGCAGCGCTCAAAAAACAGCATTGGCCCGCTACCGGGAAGGGCGAATGGTATTGCTTAATGATACCCGGCCTGATTTTTACGGTTTTAAGCTGAACCTGCTGCAAAAATATGCCCGCGAAGCGCTACGCGACGACAGCATCCCCATGGTGACTTTAGTAGGAGCAACAGGCAGTGGGAAGACGCTTCTCTCCCTGGGGGTTGGCCTGGAAAAAATCTTCGATGGAAATATTTACCGGCGCATGCTGATCTGCCGACCCAATGTGAGTATGGGCGAGGAGATTGGTTTTTTACCCGGCGATGAAAAAGAGAAAATTGCTCCCTATATGCGGCCTATATATGACAACCTGGAGCAGCTGGTGGACTCTCATCCGGATCGTTATGACAACGAACATGAACTTGACGGCAAAGTTGCCTACCTTTTCACGACCAGAAAGATTGTAACAGAGGCTATTGCTTACCTGCAGGGGCGATCAATCGTGGGCCAGTATATCTTAATCGATGAAGCACAAAACTTGACTCCTAAACAGGCCAAGGGGATCATTACCCGGGCAGGAGAGGGAACCAAGATCGTTCTGGTTGGCGACCCGGAGCAGATAAACAATCCCTTCCTTGATTCAAGGACAAACGGGCTTTCATGGGCTGTCGAGAAAATGAAGGGCAGCCCTCTGCACGCTCATATTACCCTGACCGAAACTAAACGGTCCAACCTGGCCATGGAAGCGGCACGGCTGATGAAATGAAGATGGCTTTATAGATAAGTATAATGATTATTACAGACTTTTTCATGCAAAATAAATCCTCTCTGGCATAGGCATTGTTACCTGCTATTACAGAGTTTCAACTGATCAAGTTTTGAAGATAACATTTGACAAGCAACTATCCCGGGTGATACAGATTGACGCTTTTGATTTCCGGGTGATGGTAATGATCGACCTTGATCTGTCCTGTGCCAAGCTGGATCGCTTCTTACAGAAAGGATTGATTCTAAGCGGGTTTCAGGCAGGCGATGCTTCAGTTCACGGGCAACGTGAAGGGAGTTGCCTGTACCGGAAAAATAATAAATATTTGAACCGGCCAAATTATGTCCCCTTTGAGTCATTAAAGATGTAAGGTTTATGGGCGGTGATCATTTCTTCGACCAGGTTGTCGATCTGCTCAAGGGACAGCACTGCCGCTGCCAGGGGATCCAGCCGGCAGGCATAATAAATGTATTCCTTTTTTTTCTCAAGAATAGCCTTCACTGTCAGTTCCTGCACACTGATGTGATTTCTGTTGATCGCAGCCAGTTGGGGGGGTAATTCGCCGCTGTAAACCGGGGCAATGCCGTTGGCATCGACCAGGCAGGGAACTTCTACACAACAACCATGGGGCAGGTTGTTTACGACTCCTCTATTTTCCACGTTACCGTAGATGAGGGCCGGTTGGTTGACTTCAATGGCATGGATAATCGGAGCGGCATATTCCAGCGTGCGATAGTGCAGAGGCAGGTCCCGTCTGCCTGTGGCTATTTCCTCATTTTTCGCAAACTCCAGATCCTGTTCTTCGCAGCGCCGCAGGTACTCATCAATGGGGATCTGCAGCTTTTCAATTAGATCATCACGGGTAATAAAATAGGGAACATATTCGGCCATATGCTCACTAGACTCTGAAACAAAATAACCGAAGTGTTTCATGATTTCAAAGCGGACGCGATCCGATGAATAGACAAGCGGGTCTTCCATTTTCTCAAAAAGCAGGGGGTAAAGATCCCTCCCCTTGTGAGACAGCTCCAGAAACCAGCAAATATGATTTATACCGGCAGCCCTGTAGCTCAGTTCGCCAATCGGGATATCCATGTAGTTGGCCAGCATGGCCGACGTCAACTGGATACTGTGACAAAGTCCGACAGTTTCGATTGCGGAAGCGCGGTATGCAGCCCAGACATTCATTGCCATGGGGTTGGAATAATTAATTAAAAGGGCTTCCGGGCAATATTGTTCCATCTGCCTGCAGATGTCAACAACAACCGGAATAGTCCGCAGAGCCCTGAATATACCTCCAATGCCGTGGGTATCGGCAATAGTTTGCCTTAGACCATATTTAGCGGGAATGGTAAAATCAGTAAGGGTGGCTGAAAAGCCTCCAACCTGAACCATGTTGATCACGTAATCGGCTCCGGCCAGCGCTTTCTGCAAATCATCAGTTACCCTTACCACAGCTTTGGCCCCCTCCGCCTCAATGCGACGACGGGCAAAGCCTTCGGATACCGCCAACCGTTGGGGATCAATGTCATGCAGAGAAAACTCGAGGTCATCCTTCAGCTCAGGAAAGGTAAGCAGATCGCCTAAAATATTGTTGGCGAAAACAACACTTCCGGCGCCAATCATTGCTACCCTGGCCATTAATCCGCCTCCTGCCCGGCAAATGTCAGATGCTATCTAACCTACTGTTTTTTCGTTATAACAACCCAGCACCCTGAAGCCGGAAGTCTGAGCTTCGGCTTTTTCGAGGGTTTTGATAACGACCGAATCTTTAACTGAACCGTCAAAATCAAGGAAAAATGAATAATTACCGGGCTCATTGGGAATTGACTCGATCCTGGTCAGGTTTATTCCTGCACTGGCAAATAGTTCCAGCACACCAAAGAGAGTGCCTGCCTTGTGCTCCGTGGTGAAAGTAATTGTGCATTTGCTGCCCTCAACACTGTTTACACTTTTCGATAGTAACAGGAACCTGGTGCGGTTGCTGCTTAAGTCTTCGATATTCTCTTTGAGAACGGTAAGGTTATAGAGTTCTGCCGCCAGTTTGCCTGCAATACAGGCTGCCCCGCGCGGCTGCTGCTCAGCAAGCATGCGGGCAGCGCCGGCCGTATCATAATAGGGTATGGGTGTTAAGTTGTTACGCGACAGAAAACGCCGGCACTGGGCCAGGGCCTGGGAGTGTGAGTAAACTTCCCTGATTTCACGGTGATCTGTCCCGGGAACCATGAGCAGGGAATGGTGCACGGGCATATCGATAGCCCCGATGATTTGCAGATCGGTACTGATCAAGAGTTCATTGACAGGCCCGATAATTCCACCCAGGTTATTTTCTACGGGGACAATACCATAATCGTACATGCCGCTGTTTACCCCTTCAAAAACTCCATTAAAGGTAGTGCAGGGTATGGTCACGTAATCTTTGTTGTAAAGCCTGATCGCCTCTTCACTGTAGGCGCCGTGTTCACCCTGAAAACCGGTAATAATCAGATTTTTTTCCTGCAGTTTTTTGCTATAATCCAGCACGGTATTATAGATACCCTGACTGAAATCGCTCTCCAGCAGGGCATTTGGGTTGTTAGATATTTTTTCGAGCACTTCTTTTTCACGCTGTGGATCTTCAATGCGATCTTTGAACCTCTTGGCCATCAAAGCCTGTTCCATGCGATCGTTAAAAAGTTTAAGTATCTTCGAATCGATCAAGTCAATATTTTGTCTGATTTCATCAAGTTTCATGATCTATCCCCACCTGTAGCTGCGGAATTAAAAACTTTTTTCCGCATAAAATTATTTAACTGAGTTATTTTCTGCATCAAGGCAGAAAATTGCTCTGGTGTTAACTGCTGATCGGCGTCACTTTTAGCCTCGCAGGGATTAATGTGGACTTCGAGTAACAGGCCGTCTGCCCCGGCGGCGATCGCGGCCAGGCTCATATTTTCAACCAGGCTGAGCCTGCCTGTTCCATGGGAAGGATCAACCAACACTGGGAGATGGCTCAATTCTTTGATGGCCGGAACAATGCTCAGGTCGAGGGTGTTTCTGGTGTAAGTTTCAAAAGTCCTGATCCCTCTTTCACAGAGGATCACCTGGTGGTTGCCTTCGGCCAGAATGTACTCGGCACAGTTTAACCACTCTTTAAGTGTAGAATACATGCCCCGCTTTAAAAGCACTGGTTTGCCGGCTCTGCCGACTTCTTTAAGCAGGGAGTAGTTCTGCATATTCCGGGCTCCAATCTGCAGAATGTCGGCAAATTCGCAGACCCAGGAAACATCGCGCGGGTCAATTACCTCGGTCACAATAGGTAACCCGGTAATATTTTTTGCCTTCTCGAGAATTCTTAACCCTTCCAGACCAAGGCCCTGAAAGTCATAGGGTGAAGTTCGCGGTTTAAAAGCGCCTCCCCTGAACATCATACCACCACCGGCCTTCACCGCTTCGGCAGTACGCAGGGTTTGCTCCTCACTCTCTACCCCGCATGGTCCGGCAATAACAACGAAATCTTTGCCAATAACCATATTACCAACTTTGATGCGGGTCCTTTTTCCATCATCATTGAGTTTGACCAGCTTGAGATTTTGCATAATTACACTCCGCTAAGCAGGATTATTTGAAGATAATATCACAGCAACCCAGGGGGGTCAATTGGCCTGGTTTGACGATGTTGGCCTGAACAGGCTCTTTAGTCCTTTTAAGCTGTGGCCATTAAAGACCAGAAGCAGTGCTTCAAGGCGGGACCGGGTCAGAATACCACCCTGCATCAACAGGCCACGCAGAGGCATCTGAACGATCATTTCACGCAAGAGCAGCGCCGTGGGTGTTTCTTCTTTTCCCCTGATCATTTTTCGGATCTGGCTTTCAACTATTCTAATGAAAAACCGACCTGCAAAAGAACCCCCCAGTTCACAGACAGGTGTGTTGAGGGTGTATTCGCCTTTTCGCGCTGAATGTTGCTGTTGCAGAGGTCGTCCGAGCAAGGCTGCAAAATCTGCCCGGGTGAACTCTTCGCCCTGCGTAGGGTTAAAGTAGGCTGCTAAATCTGTTTTTTCGCCACTGCTTGCCTCTAATTGCTCGCCCTCCAGGTCTATGGTTGTTCTGAGACGAATATCACGCGAAGAGGCCCCCACCAGGATTTCAAACTGACCGGCTTCTACGATCCAATCAGATTGCCGGCAATCATAGAAGGCAAAGGCACGACGATCAAGATCAATCGTGACTTCCTTTTCCTCCCCCGCTTCCAGCTCAACCTTGGCAAAACCTTTTAACTCCTTTTCAGGTCTAAAAGTTGTTGCTTCAAGGTCTTTCACGTAAACCTGAGCAATCTCTTTACCCCGCACTGCTCCGTTATTTTTTATCCTGAAAACGGCTTTAACCTGCTCGCCCGAGCGGTGCAGTTCCAGGTTACTATAAGCAAAGGTGGTGTAACTAAGCCCGTAACCAAAAGGAAAAAGGACTTCCTGCTGCACAGTATCATAATAACGATAGCCAACATAAATGCTTTCGCGATACTCAACCGCTGCCGGACCGCCAGGAAAAGGCCGGGCCGGGCAGTCGCTCTCTTTGAAGGGAAAAGTTTCGGCCAGCTTGCCGCTGGGGTTAATGCGGCCTGTGAGGATATCGGCAAGAGCGCCGGCGCCGGCCTGGCCGCCAAGGTAACCTTCGAGGATAGCTGAGACATCACCGCCCCAGGGCATTTCCACGGGCGAACCGTTGCTGAGCACTACAACCACTTTCTGATGAACAGCAGCAAGCCTTGCTATGAGGGCATCGTGGCCGGCAGGCAATTTCATGTGCGGGCGGTCCAGACCCTCCACTTCAAAAAGATCGGTTAAACCGGCACAGACAACCACCACATCAGCCCTGCCGGCCACTTTAAGCGCATCTGCAATGAGGGCCTCATCGACGCTATCGCCTCTTTCACTGTAACCGGGGCTGTAAAAAAGGTTTTCTTCACCGACCAGGACAGCCAGTTCCGTGTAAAGGTTGTCAAGTTGGGTGGGATTCATAAGCGAACTGCCGGCACCCTGGTAGCGTGGCTGCCTGGCAAAACGGCCGATCAGGGCAATTTTTGTCTCTTCTGCAAGGGGCAATAGGGAACCCTCATTTTTCAGCAAAACCGCCCCTTCAGCGGCCACTTTCCTGGCCAGTGCATGGTGAGCCGGCATATCACAGCTGTAGTTTTCAGCCATCTTTTCAGCAACCCTGAATATTAGTTGCAAAATTCTTTCCACAGCTCTGTCCAGTGTGATTTCATCCAAAGCACCCGCTTGCACCGCTTTAATAATCAGGGCCGTGTTGCCGTTGTTGACCCCGGGCATTTCAAGCTCTAAACCGGCCTGCAGGGCGGCCAGGCAATCATTCATCGCCCCCCAGTCGGTCACGACCAATCCCGTATGGCCCCATTCCTTTTTTAATATAGCCGTCAACAGGTAGTTGTCTTCACAGGCATAGGTACCGTTAACCTTATTGTAGGCGCACATTACCGTCCAGGGTTGTGACTCTTTGACAGCAATTTCAAAACCGGTCAGGTATATTTCCCGCAGGGCCCGCTCATCTACCACAGTATCAATGGTCATCCGGCGATATTCCTGGTTGTTGACCGCATAATGCTTTAGCGAAGTGCCTACCCCCTGGCTCTGGACGCCCTTAATGTAGCTTTTAGCCATTTCTCCCGTCAGGTAAGGATCCTCGGAAAAATATTCAAAATTGCGGCCGCAAAGCGGTGAACGTTTAATGTTTATGCCCGGCCCAAGGATTACCCCTACTTTTTCCTGGCGGCATTCTTCTCCGAGAGCTACCCCCACCTGGTAGAGAAGGTCGCGATTCCAGGTTGCCGCCAGTGCCGAAGCTGTCGGGAAACAGGTGGCAGGGACGCTTTCGTGTAAACCGGCGTGATCGACACCAACTTCCTGTTTGCGCAGGCCATGCGGGCCGTCAGTCATCATGATCGACGGAATTCCCAGTCTTTCAATCCCTTTCAGGTACCAGAAATTTTTCCCCGAGCAGAGCCCCGCTTTCTCCTCCAGGGTCATGGCACCGATTACTTTTTTCAGATCTTTCATTTATTCGATCCTCCCTTAGCTTCCCCGTTCAGCCGAGGTCAGTAAAAAGCTTAGAAAGTAAGCCCGGTTGCGGTGAATTTTATACTCATCATGCAGAACAGCCATTCCGGGTTGATCACCACCCACTCCCCGCTGTTTTAGATCAACGTTGAGGGTGACAAAATCTTCAAATTCAAGCTCATGAATATGCCCGGCCCTCTCGAGGTTATCAAGGCTAAAGGGCCAGGCACTGAAATTGAGCAACGCTCCGGACTGATCTGCAATCCTGATCCCTGCTTCGCAGCCATCTTCAACAATTAACCAGCGTACATCTGTGCGATTACCATTTTCCTGGGGCCGCATGTAAAGATGGTAGAGTTCACTTAAACCCAGTTTGTACACCCCGGTTTTTGCCCCCCTGTTACGATCAATATAGTTTTCGTGAGGGCCCCTGCCGTACCATGTAAATGAAGAAAACTCTTTTCTCAGGGCGGTTGTAAAGCCAATCCTGAGCATATCTTTTTTCGGAACAATAAAGTGCGAAACGATCAGTTCTCCCTCGTCTGTCACTATATATTCAATCCTGTTCTGCCTAAAATTCCTGTGGCGCAGGGTAAAAATTAGCTTTAAATGCTCTTTTTCATGCACCAATTTATAATCAGTGACCCTGTAGCCGGAAGTGGCCGCTTTCCATGAATAATCAATCACCAGCGGGGCTAGCCTGGGAACAAAGTTTGCAAAACCCCTGTCATTATCGGTCAGGGCCCGCCAGTAATTTACTCTCAGGGGTGCAGCCAGGATGTTACCCCGGCCATGATCTATCTTTTCCACAGTGCCTCTCGCCAGGTCAAACTGAAATTGACTTTTCTTTCCAGCCCGTACTAGCAGCTTTTTGCCTGCTTCCTCTTGTGGTAGGAGAAAAGCATTCCCTGGCTGATTGCTAAGGCCCGCAGGACGAAATTCTTTCGGGTTGTAGCTTCCGATGATAAATTCATCAAAACCGACCTCGTAACCTGCCGCTGCCCAGGGCTGATCTGTTAAGGTCAGGTAGGAGAACAGGATCACATATTCTCCACCGTCGTTCAGGGGCAAACCGGAAAAATCGAGGTTCAGGTCCCTGTTTTCAGCCGGCCTCACATCCAGGCCGGTTATTTCTCCTGCTTTCAGCTTCAACCCCTCCTGCTGAACCATCCAGCATATTTTGTAACCAAGCAGGTCGCTGAAAGAATGCTTGTTAGAGACGATAAAACGCCCCTTCACTGCATCAACTGCTTTAACTTCTATATTGCAGTAATTCTTTTTAACCTCGAAAAGGGAAGGATGCGGTTTGCGATCTGCGGCTATAATGCCATTTGCACAAAAATAGCCGTGTGTTTTCTCTTCCCCGAAATCGCCACCGTAGAGCCACTTCGTGCCCTGCTCATCTTTTACACAGATTGATTGATCGACAAAATCCCAGATAAACCCCCCGGCCATATTTTGATATTTTTCGAAGACATCGATGAACTTGTAAAAATTGCCGAGGCTGTTTTCCATGGCATGGGCGTACTCGCAGACCACCACCGGCTTGCCGCGGTATTGTTCAGGCTTGACCGGCTTGTGGTCCGCTGCCAGGCGGTTTAGCAGGTTTTCAAGCAGCCCGACCCTGATTTCCCTGTGGTTGCCAAGGTTTTCCAGGTACTGCGGAGTGGGGTACATCCGCGAAAGGAAATCGCTGACGGATAGATCATAGTCACCCTCGTAATGAAAAGGCCTGGTTTGATCCAGTTGCCGGGCCGCTTCTTTCATGTAATGAAAGTTCAGACCATGACCCGCTTCATTGCCTAGCGACCAGATGATGATTGAGGGATGGTTGCGGTTGGTCAAAACCATTCTCTCCATCCGATCAACAACTGCTCCCCTCCAGAGCGGATTGTCACCGGGAACATTTTTTCGTCTTACGGCGTGAGTCTCGAGATCGGCTTCGTCCATTACATAAAAACCAAGCCGGTCGCAGAGTTCATAGAAAAAGGGCTGGTTGGGGTAGTGGCTGGTGCGAATAGCATTGATGTTGTTCTGTTTCATAATATAAAGATCTTCATAATAGCGTTCAATGGGTACAGCCCAGCCTTTTTCGGGGTCAAAATCATGGCGGTTAACCCCCTTCAAAAGGATCGGGCACCCATTGATGAGCAGTTGTTCATCTTTAATTTCCACGCTGCGAAACCCGAACTGCAACCTTTTTACCTCCAGAATTGTGCCACCATTTCCCCTCAAAACCAGGGTCAGACCGTAAAGAGCAGGGTCTTCGGCGCTCCACTTACGCGGGTTTTCAACTGTGAAGCTGAAGGCCTGGCGGATGGCACCCGGGACAGTAGCAACAGTTTCGCTGAAAACAGGCCCGGACCGGCTTTTCCCTTTTTTCTCCTCATCAAACGGATCCAGTGGGTCCAGGTAGCATTCCATAATTAGTTCATTTCCTTCTTCAAGCAGCAGGTCTATCTCCATCTTAAGCTCGGCATCCCGGTAGTGCTCATCAAGACGGGAATAAGCGTATATATCGTAAATACAGTTACGCGGCTGGCAGTGCAGGTAAACATCCCGGTAGATACCGCTGAAAAACCACATATCCTGGTCTTCCAGGTAGGTTCCGTCGGCATAGCGGTAAACAACGGCTACAATACTGTTTTGCCCCTCAAGCAGGTAGGAACCGATTTCAAACTCGGCCGGGGTCATAGAACCCTGCGAGTAACCGACTCTCGAGCCGTTGACGTAAAGACTTAAAGCAGCCTTGACGGCACCAAAATAAAGGTAGATCCGTTTGCCTTTCCAGCCCGGCGGCAGTAAAAATTGCCTGCTGTAGATGCCGGCCTCGTTTTGCCTGATATCGATCGAGGGAATACGCCTTTTGCGTTTATCAAGAGCCGGAGGGTAATCAAAGGCCAGGTAATAGGGAATACCGTAGCCCTGCAGCTGCCAGACACCGGGCACAGTAATCTCTTCCCCCTCTCCCTTTTCGGCTGTGGTAACGGCTTCTTCTTCGCAAAAATCACTCAGATCTCTGACCCATGTAAACTGCCAGGTGCCATTGAGAGAAACCCTGTTGGTTTGTCCTTCACCATCAAGTTCCTGCAGGGAATTGTAACTGTAAAGGGGGCTTCTGCCGGGAAGTTTATTGATCTGAAAAACAGTGGGGTCCTGCCAATCAAATTGATATTTTTTCTTCTGCATAACTATCACCGGCTTTCCCTGCAAGATTGCCCTTATTATACCATTCGCCCCACCAGTTAAGGGCAGGCAAAGCATAACGAAAGGAATTAAAAGATTTGGCAAGAAGTATTGGAGGTAAAGGATGGCAATAGTATAGTTTTTTAAAGCCACTTCAGTGGATACGTTAGATTATAGGATACAAGAAGCATATTGCTTCAACAATGAGATAGGAGGCTAAAGCTGTGATTGACAACCCCGACAATTTTCGTATTACTGAGAGATATTTTTCCGATAACGATGAACTGATGACTGTAGGCTTGGCCAATATTCATGCTGAAGTACCTCATATTGAAGAGAACAAGGCAAAGATGATCCGGGTCCTTGAAATCTTCAAGCAAAAAAAGGTGAACATAGCTATCTTTCCTGAGTTTGCTTTTTCAGGTTATTTCTGGGACGATCCCGTGGCCTGCCGGGAATATATGGAGCAGGCCGTAACTGAAAATCACCGGGATTGGATCTATAACGCCATCGGTGCTTTCCTGGATGACAGTCTTAAGGCCGTTATTTTCAACAACTTAAGGAGAGGTCCGAAAGATAAGTACTACAACTCGACTTTTGTGGCCAGCAAGAAGCTCCGCCCTCCTGAAACCAAGATATACTATGACAAAGTATTTCTTCCCGGCATTGAACAGGACTACACGATAACGGGCGGGGACGATCGCCTGGTAATAGACACCAGGTTCGGACGGATCGGTTTTACAACCTGCTATGATATCCTTTTTTCACAACTGCTTCAGGAATATTCACAATTGGATAAAGTTGATGCCATCGTGGAAATCGCTTCCTGGAGAGCCATAGCCGAACGTGATTACCCCGGCATGAATGTGGGCACAGACACTTACTACGGGAACCTCTGGGACATGATGTTACCGGCTACAGCAGCCATGAACCAGGTTTGGCTGGTTGCCTGCAATGCCGTAGGCCGGCACGCCATCAGCGGAGCTGCCTTCTGGGGAGGTTCCGGTATCTGGGCCCCATCCGGCTTAAAGCTGATTCAGGCATCGCATATTCACGAAGAACTACTAATAGTACATAATATTGACATCAGGGGGCAGCGGCAGCTGGAAAAAGACGACTTTGATTATGCCCTTGATTTTGATTCTGTCTACCGCCAGGTTGAAGACAAGCGGACCTTTACCCGGATAACAGAATAAGCAAATCACGATGGATAAGACCTTTTCTTCGCATGCTGATCACATTATGAAAATAATTGCACCCGAAGGGATACTAAAAGGAGCCCTGTAAAAAGCTATCAAAGACATGAGGAGGCATTATTGATCTTTTTTCGGCCTGAGACGGCGGGCCTGGAAAATGACATCAGTACCGTACTTGCGGTGCAGCTGATCACGTGCCGCCGTTAGTTTCTTTTCTTTTACCTCCCCGGGAGAGGGCTGCAGCAGTGACAGCTGGCCCCCCTGCTCAAGGCCTGAAGCCTGCACGCCGATCAAGCGCCAGGGCGGTTTGCCCCGGTGAAGTTCGAACAGATTCCTGACACATTGGTAAATAACACTGTCACTATCAACTGCCTCGGGCAGAGTTTTTCCACGTGTGATGGTCCGGAAATCACTAAAGCGGAGCTTCAATGTGATGGTTCTGCTTAAGTAATTTGCCTTGCGCAGGCGATAACCCACTCCGGCAGATAGTTCAAGCAGGGTTGTTAAAATCATATCTTTATCATAAATGTCTTCGGAAAAAGTTGTTTCTTCTGACAGCGACTTTACTTCCCGTTCAATTTCCAGTGGCCTCTCGTCATGGCCGTGTGCAAAACCGTGCATCGCTGCAGCATTACTGCCGAGCACTCGCTTTAAAGCATCTACCGGGTAAAGAGCGAGGTCTCTAACTTTTTCTATACCGATGCGCTTTAGATTCTCCGCCGTAACAGGCCCAACGCCGGGCAAAACTCTTACCGACAGGGGCCATAAAACAGTTTCAACTTCAGCAGGCCAGAGTGAACCGACCCGGTTCGGCTTGACCAGTTCACAGGAAATCTTGGCCAGCAGTTTATTCTTCGATACCCCCACACTGACGGTAAGATCCAGTCGGTCACGTACCTCTATATGAATCAGATGACCAATTTTAAGGCCCTGGCCCTGGGGAACAACAAGATAGGCCTCGTCTATAGAAACTACTTCGATATCGGGAGTATATTGCTCGTAGATCCTCAAAACAGCATCAGAAAACTCTTTATACCTGTGCATCCGCCCCTCGAGAACAATAGCTTGCGGGCAAAGAGCTAAAGCTTTTTTCATCGGCATGGCCGAACGAACCCCGTAAACCCTTGCTTCATATGAGCAGGTCGAAACAACGCCACGCCCTTCCGGGCTTCCACCGACAACTACCGGTTTACCCCTGAGCTTCGGATGATCGAGCTGTTCGACGGAAGCAAAGAAAGCATCGAGGTCACAGAGTAATATTTCCTGGTTTCTCTTCATAATCAGATCGTAAATTTATTTGCCGGCACTGTCAATGCGAGCTTAATGAATAAGCGGCTAAAACACCCAGTTTGGCTATTTATGGCAAGCAATGGCTTTTCCTATTAACTGCTATTATCCTTCTCTTTTTTTATGAGCAGTTTTCTGTCCCAGACATTGACGGTAATAGGTCCATTGATTATGATCAGGTTGCAAACCTTCCCCATGTCGAGATGGCTAAGTGCTCTGACCTTCTCGGCAATAATAAGCATT
>CAZVLE010000035.1:0-7316 GCA_964627855.1 uncultured Syntrophomonadaceae bacterium
TTGGAAACCATTCATGAAGGGGCTATGGCCATTGATGGCCAGGGTATTGTTACTCACTGCAATACCACTGCAGAAAAACTGCTAAAGTTAAAGCGAGAAGATATTATCGGTAAGAGTCTTGATGATTTTTGGGCCGATACACCTGCACTGGAAGTTATAAAAACCGGAAAAGAGTATATTGAGAAAGAAGAAATCTACCAGACCAGGGGGCGCATGAGCATGCACTTCATAGTTTCAGTGCGGCCCATACCAGGCAAAAGAAAGCCTGAAGGAGCGGTAGTATCTTTTCGTGATATTTCTGAAGCGCGTCGGCTAATATATGACTTGAGTTCTACAGCCATGGATTATACCTTTGAGGATATTATAGGCGAGAGCACTGTAATAAAACAGGTGAAAGAGCAGGCATTGCGGGTAGCCGGTGGTAACTCAACGGTATTGATTACTGGAGAGAGCGGAACAGGTAAAGAAATATTTGCCAGGGCTATTCATACCGCCAGTATGCGTGAACATGGTCCTTTTGTCAGTGTTAACTGCGGAGCTATCCCGGAAACTCTACTGGAAAGTGAACTTTTTGGTTATGAAGGCGGAGCCTTCACCGGGGCCAAAAAAGAAGGCAAGGCCGGTAAATTCGAACTGGCCAGCGAGGGCACGTTTTTCTTAGATGAAATAGGCGAAATGCCCCTTCACCTGCAGGTCAAACTCCTTCATGTCCTGCAAAACAGGGAAGTTGAAAGAGTAGGCGGTTCAAAGAAGATACCAGTAGATGTCAGAATTATTGCTGCCTCCAACCGTGATCTTGAGAAGATGATGCAAGAGGGTAACTTTAGGAAAGACCTCTATTTTAGGCTTAGTGTCATTCCCCTCAACATTCCTCCACTAAAGCAGAGACGGGAAGATATTCCGGCCCTGGTAGAGCGTTGTCTGAAAAAATATGCTTCAATGCTTAACAAACAGTTTAAAACAATTGATGCTGATGCGATGGAATGTATGCTACATTACAGTTGGCCCGGCAATGTACGGGAGTTAGAAAATGCTGTTGAATATGCAGTCAATATGGCTGGTGGAGATTCGATAACCATCAGCAGCCTTCCACCTCGCATCAGAGAAACCCGGGCCAGTGATTCCCTTGAAAGCGACGCTCCACTCAAAGAGCGGATCAGGGATTACGAGCGGCTGGTTTTCCAGCAGTATCTTGAACGTTATGGCAACAATTACGAGGGTAAGAATGAGATAGCGGAAAAGCTTAATATTAGCCGGGCAACGTTATATCGCAAGCTGGCCGAACTTGGTCTTTCAAAAAAATAGTTAGGGGGACAGCTTAATGGCTCCAGCAGCATGGAACTGGTATATTGAATATTCCAGCGACTATCATGGTTATCTCTATGCAATCCGGAAATATCTTTTTAGTGAAGAAACTCCTTTTCAAAAAGTCGATATCATTGATACCTATACCTATGGTCGCCTGCTTATTCTGGATGGTAAGACTCAGTCTGCTGAGTTTGATGAGCATATCTATCATGAAGCTCTTGTACATCCGGCCATGGTTATGCATGAAAATCCCAAACAGATTCTGGTTATGGGTGGCGGTGAAGGTGCCATGTTGAGGGAGATTTGCCGATATCCCAAAGTAGAAAAAATTGTCATGGTTGATATCGACAGCAAGGTTGTTGAAATGTGCCGGGAGCATCTACCAGAATGGCATCAGGGTAGTTTTGATGATCAGCGGGTTGAACTTTTACATATGGATGCCCGACAGTATTTGGAAGAAAGCGATCAAAAGTATGACATTATCTACAGCGATCTTACCGAACCTTACGAGGAAGGTCCGTCCCGTCTGCTTTTTACCGTTGAATTCTATCGTATGTTAAAGACCAGGCTTAACCAGGGGGGGATACTGGCAGTTCAGTCGGGAGGATTCAGCCTCGATTACCTCAGCATTCATGCCGCTATCAGGAATACCCTGGAGCTTTGTTTCAATATTGTAAGATCTTACCATACTTTTATACCATCCTTTGACTGTTCCTGGGGGTATATAATTGCCTGTGGAGATGACAGTATCTTTGGCGTGAGTCGCCTGGAAATTGATCAGCGTTTAGAAAAGATTTCGGACCAGTTAAGATTTTATGATGGGGAAACGCATGAAGGGATGTTCTGCATACCCAAGGATATCCGCCGTGCTTTGCGTGAAGATCAAATTATCATCGAAGACGGTAAGCCGGTGGATTTTGAGTGATCGCTACTTTCTGGACACGGTTGGCGCTATCTGTTTGCAGCTGTCTTTGCCTTATATTTTCTGACTGCCATTATTGAACTGTAAGAACCATAGTATAAATCACCTGGGACCATAATTTACTTGCTTATTTCTTATATTTGAGAAAGGGGAAGGGTATTTCTTCCCAGGATCTTTTATTATCCTGGTTGATCATAGATAATCAAAAGATATTTGTCGTTAGTATAAGCAAAAATATTTTGCAACAACTCAGCCTAGAGCATGACAATAATGATTGCACGTTCCAAGGTTTCCGCGCTGCCCATAAATTCGTAGGAGCAGCTTAAGTGGTCGGTGAAGACGGGCAGTTTCGCCGGCCGTGATGCTGGTTTCATCACGCCGAAATCTAGTCAGGATGACGATTGTTGAGGGAAGGCGGCGAAAAGCTCCGGCTGAACCACTTCCACTTACTGCGACTTAAGTGTATGGCTGCCCGGATACCTTGGAACAGACGTACACTTAAACTAGGGCTGAGACAGTTACAATGTTTTAAATAACTTAATTGAGCATGAGATGATTAGCAAATTGTAGCCGGCGCTAAAATATTGTCCCGGGAAATAGTTCTGAAGCTCTTTGTTGTTGGCATAAAACTTGCATTATTTATAAACATATAAATAAAAGGCAACTGGATTGTCTATCCAGGTAAGGGGGCTGGTAGCAACAGATTATACTTTCTTTTAAAGTTTGGTAACTGTTTGCGAAGAAAGTCTTTATTTTTTAACAAAAGGGGGACATTAAAATAAAAAAGGCTGTACTGTTTGTGATTTTTCTTCTTGCATTGGGCTTAGTTACCGGTTTCGTTGTGGGCTGTGCCAGTGAGCCTGCAGCGCCTGAGGTTGATGAGGAAGTAAATTATGATTTTCCGGAGAACAACGAGGTATCTGAAAAAGTTTTAGCTATAACCATCGAGCTGGCTGACAGGCTAAATGAAGCAGATGGTTATTACGGCGACCTGCATGATGTGGTTGTCGCCAATGGTAATCGGCAGGGTCCGGAACACGATGAACTGTATGAAATCTTTAACGGGATGCTATACGAGACCGGTGCAACCTATGTTTACAGCATGATCGAGGGTGATGACGATGATGCTTTGATTATTGTCGATGGAGCAGAACCGGAGGATATGGATCCATACGGCTATTCCTATCCTATGGAACCGCAGATGGAAGCAGCTTTTGCCGGCACTCCCGCAGTGGCCTTGCACACCTGGATGGATGATTATGGCTACGGTGTTCAGAAATCTGCTTTTGCCCCGGTTTTCAATTCAGCCGGTGAAGTTGCCTTCATTCTCGGTGTTGATTTTCCGGCCCCTGAACTTGAGCCATTCCCGGAAATTCTTGATGAATAAAATTTCAGGTTGTTATTGACTAAAAAACGGAGAGCTGTTTAGCTCTCCGTTTTTGATTACAATTAAGAGGAACTGTCGGCTGGGCTTCATTTGCGATCTTCTATTTCCACCATCATGCCGTATTCGGGTAATTTTTCCACGAAAGGTTCGGGGTCTAGCGCCTCAGGAGGTAAAGCCCCCCTTGTTTTGATCACTCCTTCAGCCAGTAAATCGGCTGCTAAGGCTGCCGGTATTCCGGTCTGGTATGAAGTGCCCTGTTCCTGCATGCGCCGGTAGGCCTCTTCATGGTTAACGGTATTATACATGAATTTAGTCACTTTCCTGCCATCTTTATAACCGCTGACCAGGGCTCCCACACAGACGTTTCCCTTAATCTTTCCGGCCAGGTCCACAGGGCGCGGAAGGAGCGCTGTTACCACATCGCGGGGCACAACTTTAACCCCCTTAACGTCAATTGGCTTATCGCTGTCGAGGCCGATTGACATCAACACATTCATCATTGTGACCAGCTCATCGGCCAGCCCGTAGCCAAAGTTACATTTCTGCAGACCCTCTGTCTTTATGTAGCGGGGAATGGTCCAGACTTCTTCGTGTGATACACCGTAAACTTTTACCCTGCCAACCGGTTCCGGAAAGGTGAATTCATCGATCACCTGCAGTGGTTCCTTCGTCAGAAATTGGCCATTTTCATAAAAAAGGGGATCTTCCGAAACGCACTCATCAATAAAGGTGTCGGGCGAAAAGTAAAGGGCCAGTTTATAGCCTTCTACAAATGACACATCTGCATCCCTGACCAGGATTTCCTCGACGCTGTCCATCCTGTCGGCCAGGTAGCGGGCAAAAATGTTGCTGCAGCCCGGGTCTATGCCAATACCGCACAAGGCAAGCAGATCTGCTTCTCTGAATTGTTTATCCAGGGCTAACTGTTCTGAAATGTCAACCTTTCCGGGCAGATTGATGATAGTATCACAGGCCAGATCAATATAGTGGCACTTGCCTGAGAGGCAGGCTTCCATTACAACTAAGTTGAAACGGGGAATTGTGGCATTGATCAAAATGTCCACGCTTTTTGCTAACTTCTCTACCTCCATTTTGTTGGATGCATCAACAACCTCTCCCCTGAAGTTGTTGTTCTTTATTACAGATAGCAAATCATCAACGATATCTTGTTTTAGATCGGCACAGATTACTTCAGAAAATTTGTTTGTTTCGGCTGCCGACTTGGCGATTACCCTGCCGACGCCGCCAAGACCTAATAGAGCCAGTTTCATGATATCCCTCCATCTTAAATTTAACCATCAGCATTAATGATATTGTAAGATCTATACATTCTCATATATAAGAATTTAGGCTGCTTAATTCTTATTGATTAGAATTTCATAACTGCTCAGCCTGGAATATGACAATATTGATTGCCCGTTCCAAGGTATCCGTGCTGCCCATAAATTCGTAGGAGCAGCTTAAGTGGTCGGTGAAGCCGGGCAGTATCGCCGGACGTGATGCCGGATGCATCACGGCGAAATCTAGTCAGGATGACGATTGTTTCGGGGCGGCGGCGAAAAGCTCAGGTTGAACCGCTTCCACTTACTGCGACTTAAGTGTATGGGCAGACCGGACACCTTGGAACAGCCGTACACTTAAACTATGGCTGAGTAGTTACAAGACTTCTCTATGGAAAACCACCTTCCAAATGATTAGGTAAACTGATCAATATAATCAAAGCGCACCGGATAGCTACCCCCTTGAGGATAATCAATGCATTAAACTAACCAGCAATAAACATGCCAAGCAATTCAGATGGCTTTTCAAGACCTTAACAAGTTTCCAGAAATCTTGGCATAATAGTTGCTTGTTTTAATTAGCAGTAGAAGCATTTATAGACCATTTCAAAAGAGGAGGACTATTAATGGAATCAGAAGCGATGTTTGGCCATATTTCCAGTTGGATTTACCTTGGTCTGGCCGCTTACCTTGTATTAGTTGTCGTCATTGGAATATATTTTTCTCGTGGCATTAAAGATTGTGACGACCATGTGGTGGCTGGGAGGGATCTTAATTTTGTCTACCTGGTTGGGTCCACTGCTGCCACCTGGCTTTGTGCCGGTGCTATCCTCGGTGCGGCAGGATATGCTTACATGTTTGGTTTCCAGGGGACTATATATGACCCCTGGGCTCCAGCACTGACTTTGGTGTTGAGTGGGGTTTTCTTTGTTTACCGTATGCGCCAGGCCGGTTACACATCTATTGTCGATTTTTATGATCATCGCTACGGAAAACAGATGAGCATCCTCTTTATGATTATCCAGATCATCGGCACAATGTCCTGGCTGGCCGGCCAGATGGTTGCCGCCGGTGTGATTGTTCACCTGACAACCGGTTTCAGCTTTGCATTATCTGTTGTTATTGGAACAATCGCCATTATTATCGTTACCTACAGTGGCGGCTTGAAGGCACTTTCCAGGCTGGATACTTTTAATACGGTCATGATCATAGTTGCCCTGGTCATCTTGCTTCCGGCAGTTATCAGAGGTATTGGCGGTTGGGAGTTCTTTGTTAATAACGCCAGGGTCTGGGATAATCTGCCACCCTTTAGGATGTGGCCTTTACCGGATGCCCGTGGTTTTCTATATTACGTCGGCCTTTTTGGCATCATCTCTTATATTGCTGCCTGGCTTGGTGTCGGGTTGGGCGATTTAAGCTGTGCTATCCTGATGCAGCGTGCCCTGGCAGCCAGAACGGCGAAAACAGCTTCCGGCGGCTTTATCACTGCCGGCTTGCTCTACCTGGCCATAGCCTTGATTCCGGTATTGATTGGTATAGCCGCCTTTACTTACGGCTTTCGCATTGCCAGCCCGGTAGATAATGAACATGTTTTGGTCTGGGCAGCGCAAAACTTTATGCCCGATGGTTTTGCCGTCTTTTTCATTGTAATGCTGGCCGGGGCTATCTTATCAACAGCCGGTGACAGCGTGTTGATCAATTCAACCTTGATAGGGCACAACGTCTACCGTTATTTTAGACCGCAGGCTACTACAGTTGATACATTAAAGGCGGTACGTATTGCCATTCCAATTACCGCCATTATCTGTATGGTTATCGCCATTGTCTTTCCCTCACTTTACAAACTGATTGTTTTTGCCGGCTGTATCGGTTTGCCCACTGTGGTACCTGCTTTTGTGGCCGGCCTTTTCTGGAAGAAGGCTAACCTTAAGGGTGCCGTTGCTTCCTTTTTTGCCGGGGTTGTGACCTGGATAATTGGTTTCGTCTGGGCTTTGCCGCATACAATTGAAGCCAATTATTACATGGTTGACTTCGAAATCTGGTATTGGATTGACGAGGGTATCTGGGACGCCCTTTTCTTTGCCACCATCCCGGCAGTAGTTGTCTGTGTCATTACCCTGATTGTGGTATCTCTGAAAACCCAGAAGATCGATCCGCCAAAGCCGATGTTATCTGCCAGTGGAGAGAATATGGTAGACAAGCCCATGTTCTTCTGGTCTAAAGAAAAAGATGCTTAAGGATAGATTAAAAATTTATCACTAAAAACGATGCCCGCCTCTGGCGGGCTTTTTTTTATTGGGTAAAAAAAAGATTGCCAGGTGCAATTTTCAGGAGTATAGTTATTGTAAGTATACGGGTATATACTCAAAACATCAAAGGAGGAATGTTGCATTGGAAGGAGGAGCAGTTTTTGGTCACA
>CAZVLE010000036.1:0-41273 GCA_964627855.1 uncultured Syntrophomonadaceae bacterium
CTCAACTTTTTTTGATCTTTACGCCGGCAGCGGCGCTATAGGCATCGAAGCTCTAAGCCGCGGCGCCACCTGCTCAGTATTTGTTGAACGTGACAGAACTTCCTTACTATTGATCAAGGATAACCTGGCTAAAGCTGGTTTCATGGACAGGGCCATTCTTTACGGGGCTGATGTTAAACAAACAATGAACAGACTTCCGGGAGATGAAAAAGCAGACATAGTATTTCTAGATCCGCCTTACGATGATCTCGGCTTTACTGAAGTCATTGAGATAATCTACAGAAAAAAACTGATTGGAATAACCGGTTTAATTATCGTTGAACATGCCCATAAATCAGGGCAGTGGATAGCACAATTTAAACATACCAGAACCAGAAGGTACGGCGATACAGCATTAACGATAATAAGGGCTGACCAAGGCATGGAATCAGAAGATCATCATTAAAATATCTGACTCAGTAGGCAAATTTTTTCGAGACCGCTTAAAGATCTGCCAGAACTTCTTCAAGAGCCCTGAGGAATCTTGAGTTTTGATCTTCAGTTCCATATGTGACTCTAATATGGGTTGGGAATCCAAAGATATCACCGGTCCGAACAATAACACCCCGCTGTAATAAACCCTGAAATACAGTTTTTGAATCTTTTTCAGTATCAACGAAGCAAAAGTTTGCTTCATCAGGAACAGGTTTTAACCCCATTGCAGAGAAACCTTCTTTCAGCTGTTTCCTACCATTAAAAACCAATTCTCTGCTGTATTGCACGTGCTTTTGATCCTTAAGCGCCGCCAGGGCTGCATGCTGCGCCATCGCATTAACATTAAAAGGTTCCCGTACCCTGTTTAGTTCCGCTGCAATCTCCTCTGTCGCAACACCATATCCGATCCGCAGGCCAGATAGACCGAATATCTTGGAAAAAGTGCGCAGGCAGATTACCGGATACCCTTTTTCAATATAATCCAGACCGGCCGGATGAGCAGGGTCAGCAACGTATTCGATGTAAGCCTGATCAAGAACAAGCAGCACGCCATCAGGAAGTTTCTCAACGAAACGATCAAGCTCTTCCTTATAGACGATTGACCCCGTCGGATTATTGGGACTGCAGATAAAAACAAGCCTGGTTTTCTTATTGATCACCTCAAGGATAGCCTCGAAATTGTAGCTGAAGTTATCGCCAACGAGCGGTACCTGCCTGGGTATTCCACCCATCAGGCGCATGGCAAAATCATACTCGGAAAAACTAGGCGCCACCATTGCCGCTTCATCGCCTTCATGGACATAAACCATTGCCAGAAATGAAAGGATCTCGTCTGAACCATTGCCAAATATCAGCTGGTCACTTAAAACACCTAGCCTTTCAGCAACAGCCTCTTTCAGGTAGAAACAATTGCCATCAGGATAGAAATGCATCATTGAAGCCTTATCCCGTATCGCCTTTACCGCCAGTGGTGACGGTCCCATTGGATTCTCATTAGATGCCATTTTAATGACATCTTTTAAGCCAAGTTCTCTTTCTACTTCCTCTACCGGTTTGCCGGGCACATATGGTTTTATCAATTCAAGACAGGATCTCATTTCCGGTTTTTTCACTGGCACATCCTCCGTCTCCTTTAATAGTTGCATGGAACATATCAGTTATTCTCATTAATCTAGCAAAATCCCTGCAAAAGCAGGTTTTTCGTAGACAGTATATTTTTTTATTTTTTGCTTGCTCTATTCTTTTCCATCTGTTATAATCCTAAAATAATATTAAGAAAAGCGTTGAAGGGGAAAAAGACTTTGACGGGTCATTTAGAGAAGGGCTCCCTGGCTGAAAGAGCCCCTGGCAGTCAAAGAAATAAGCCGCCCCGGAGCTGTGGCACTGAAATGGCCTTACGCCACTAAGCGCCACCGGTTGCAAAGCCGTTAACAACAACGAGTGGCTCGATTTCTGGGCAACTAGAGTGGTACCGCGGGATTTAACCCGTCTCTTATATTAAAAAGAGGCGGGTTTTTTGATTTAAAAAGAGCAATCAAGTTGCCGGGGGAGGACCATAAAATGACTACCAAATGGGACAAGCACTTTGCTGAAAGAACTAAACATCTCACCGGATCGCAAATACGTCAGTTTTTTGCTTTGACCGAAAAGCCTGAAGTGATCTCCTTTGCCGGGGGTTTTCCGGGTAATGAATTCTTTCCCCGTGAAGATATTGCCAGGGCTCTCTTTAAATTAACAATGGAAGATAATCACCAGTCCCTGCAGTACGGACCGACTGAAGGCAGCTATGATTTACGCAAACAGATAGCTGAAAGAATGACACGAGAGGGGTCGCCTTGCGGGGTTGACAACTTAATCATAACTGATGGTTCACAACAGGGTTTGGATTTACTGTGCAGGATCCTGATTAACCCGGATGAGCCGGTCCTGGTTGAAGATCCTGCCTATATAGGTGGGATGAGTGCAATTAAATCTTATGGCGGCAAGCCAGTCGGCATCAAGATGGATAAAGATGGCCCGATTCCTTTTGAGATGGAAAGAGTGATCAATACTTTAATCCGGGAGCGGCGCAGGCCAAAACTATTTTATACCGTTCCTAACTTTCAAAATCCTTCCGGAACAACTACCAGCCTGGAAAGACGTAAAATAATTCTAAAATTAGCCTCCCGCTATGACCTGATCATTATGGAAGATGACCCCTACGGGCCGATATGTTATGAGGGTGAAATCCCTCCCTCCTATATTTCTCTCGAACAGGAAGAGCGCGTAGTTTACCTTGGCTCCTATTCCAAGGTCCTAATACCAGGTATCCGTATTGGCTGGCTGGCAGGAGCGAAACCGTTGATTGAGAAAATTTCACTGGCAAAGCAAACTGCCGATCTCTGTTCCAGTTCTCTCGGTCAACAACTGGCCAGTTTCCTTTCCAGGGACGGTTATCTGGATCGTCACATCATGCGCCTTTCTGAGCTATACCGCGAGAAAAGAGATGCCATGCATGAGGCCATGGTCAGTTATTTTCCTTCCGGAGTTAAATACAACAAGCCAAAGGGCGGCTTCTTTATCTGGGTAGAGTTTCCCGATTACTACCCGACAAGCTGTGAAATCCTGGATATGGCTTTAGCCAGGGATGTTGCATTTGTTCACGGAGAAGGATTCTCCTGTAATGGCGGTGGAAACCGCTGCGCCCGCTTCTCTTTCAGTCAACCCGAAATAGAAGATATCACCAGGGGCATTCAAATACTTGGTGATATCCTCCATGAAATAGAAGCTGAGTGCTCCTTAAAAGCAGTAGGCCACTAAATCATTAACACTCTGACAACCAGTTTTCACGGTTGTAATATGAGATAATTACTCTATAATAGTCTATGTCAAATATTTGTGTGTCTGGGGCGTTCAGATGAAGAAGCTGGTTATTATTGATAGTGGAAGCGCGAATTTATATAGCATCTTTAAAGCCTGCGAGATGGTATCATTAAAACCGGAAATCACTGCTGACCCGTCAACCATAACTGCAGCAAAGGCAGTTATCTTTCCCGGAGTTGGCTTTTTTGATCATGCTGCTCGCCTTTTAAATGAAAAAAAACTGACAGAAGCGCTGCTGCATTTAATAGAAAACAATATACCGTTGCTTGGCATCTGTCTCGGCATGCAACTATTATTTACCGAAAGCGAAGAATCAACAGTTTTAAATCAATCAATAAAGGGCTTAAATGCTATTGCAGGGAATGTTAAGCGCTTTCCGCCAGGACTTCCGGTCCCCCATGTCGGCTGGAATAAAGCTATTCCCACCGGCAATCACCCTCTTTTTGCCGGGCTGGGAAAAGGCTCTTATTTTTATTTTACCCATTCTTATTATGTCCAGCCTGATAAAAATACTTCCACAATAGCCCAAAGTGATTACGGCTTTTCTTTTGCATCTGCAGCCGCAGAAAAAAAAGTGATGGGAGTTCAATTTCACCCTGAAAAGAGCGGTCCGGCAGGCTTGCACCTGCTCGCTAATTTTGGTAAGATTATAGCCGATAAAACCTAGAGATAATTAATCTGAAAGTGAGCATGAGAAGCTAAATTGTTGGCAAAGAGGATAATACCCTGTTTGGATGTGCGGGATGGCCGTGTGGTCAAAGGCACCCGCTTTGTTAATTTAAGGGACGCCGGTGATCCGGTTGAGCTGGCAGGTTTTTATAATAGTGAGGGTGCCGATGAACTGGTTTTTCTCGACATTACTGCTTCTGTAGAGGGAAGACGGGCCATTATCGATGTAGTAAGCAGAACGGCAGAAGCAGTCTTCATACCTCTGACCGTCGGTGGCGGAATCGACTCTCCGGAATTCATGCAGGAACTACTGCAATCTGGCGCCGATAAGATCTCTTTAAATACTGCCGCTTTACGTGATCCCTCTTTAATCAAGGCCGGTGCAGACCGCTTTGGCAGCCAGTGTATTATAGCAGCTATTGACGCCATGCGCTTGCAACCGCATGGAAATGAACAGCACTGGGAAGTCTACAGCCACGGTGGACGCAAGCCAACCGGGCGCGACGCTGTTGAATGGGCAGTTGAAGTTGAACGTTTAGGCGCTGGAGAAATATTGCTCACTTCCATGGATGCCGACGGCACCCTTAACGGATATGACAATGCTTTGCTCGCAGCCGTAACAAGTGCAGTCAGGATCCCTGTTATCGCATCAGGCGGGGCAGGAACACTCGATCACCTTTACGATGCCTTGACCATTGGCGGAGCTCACGCAGTTCTTGCTGCTTCAATATTACACTTTGGCACTTTTAGTATTGCAGATATAAAAGAATATCTTTCTGGTAGAGGGTTACCGGTAAGACCGGTAGAAAATTTAACCAAGAACGATCTGTGAGAGGAGTTTTAAAAATGAAAGAGCAGGGCACTTATCGCGTTAAAAAGGGCATGGCTCAGATGCAAAAGGGCGGCGTTATCATGGATGTTACCACCGTTGAGCAGGCCCGTATAGCTGAAAAGGCCGGAGCGGTCGCTGTGATGGCTTTAGAAAGAGTTCCCGCAGACATCAGGTCTGCAGGTGGAGTAGCCCGCATGGCTGATCCTGAAATGATTATGCGAATCATGGACGCCGTAACTGTTCCGGTAATGGCCAAGGTTAGAATAGGCCATTTCGCCGAAGCACAAATTCTCGAAGAACTTGGTGTAGACTACATTGACGAGAGTGAAGTACTTACCCCTGCCGACGAACAATATCACATTAACAAGCACCTTTTCACGGTACCTTTTGTTTGTGGAGCCAGGGATCTTGGTGAAGCCCTGCGCCGTATATCGGAAGGGGCAGCGATGATTCGTACCAAGGGTGAGCCCGGCACCGGCAATGTTGTCGAAGCAGTCCGCCATATGCGCAAAGTAATGGACCAGATTCGTCAGGTCATCGGTAAAATTGATGATGAACTTGTTGTAATGGCGAAAGAAATGGGAGTTTCCCTTGAGATGCTGAAAGAAGTAAGGGAAGCTAAACGCCTGCCAGTGGTAAACTTTGCCGCCGGAGGTATTGCATCGCCGGCTGACGCTTCTTTGATGATGCAGCTTGGGTCCGATGGTATTTTTGTTGGTTCCGGTATTTTTAAATCGCAAAACCCTGACAGGGTTGCAGAAGCTATCGTTAAAGCCACCCTTCACTATGATGATCCCAAGGTACTCGCCGAGGTTTCAAAGGGGCTCGGTGAAGCAATGCCCGGCCTGGAGATCTCTTCATTGACAGAGGCCGACCGTATGCAAGAACGGGGCATATAAAGTGATTAAAGTTGGCGTTTTAGCGGTTCAGGGTGCAGTATCTGAACATTTAGAACATCTGCGAAAATGCGATGTTGAACCTGTTGCAGTAAAAAACAACTACCTGCTTGATGCAGTCAGTGGATTAATTATCCCCGGTGGGGAAAGCACTACTATTGGTAAGCTAATATCAGAGTTTGGTCTGGCTGACGCTATAAAAGAAAGAACCAGGCATGGCAGCCTGGCTCTTTTTGGCACCTGCGCCGGAATGGTTTTACTGTCTGGTGATCTGGTTGACGGAACAAACCGGCAGCCGTTGCTAAACCTGATGGAGATCACTGTGCAACGTAACGCCTTTGGACGTCAGCGAGAAAGCTTCGAAACTAATCTCGATTTTATGGGATTTGAAAAGCCCCTGACTGCAGTATTTATCAGAGCACCATTAATTATTAAAAAAGAACCTGCAGTTACGGTTCTGGCGACTTTGCCTGAAGGAATAGTTGCCGCCAGGCAGGATAAAATGCTGGTCACATCTTTTCACCCGGAACTAACCAGCGATCTGAGGGTGCATCAATATTTTATTAAAATATGCCGGGAGGTAAGCTAACGATCGGCATCACTTAAACATCACTTAACTAGCCTGAATAAGTTTTACTCCCACTCTATTGTCCCCGGGGGCTTTGAAGTTATATCGTAAACTACCCTTGCAACATCAGGTATTTCACCGGTAATCCGAAGCGAAACCTTCTCTAAAAAGTTATGAGGTAAGCGCGCCCAGTCTGCGGTCATGGCATCTTCAGAAATAACTGCCCGCAAAGCAACAACCGGACCATAGTGGCGATCATCTCCCTTAACACCAACAACCTTAACGTCTGTAAGAACAGCAAAATACTGCCATAGCTCTTCCCTTAAGTTTGTTAAATTAATTTCTTCCCTGAAGATAGCGTCTGCCTGCTTCAGGAGGGCCAATTTTTCTTTTGTTACTGCTCCAATTATACGCACGGCCAGACCTGGCCCCGGGAAAGGCTGCCTTTTTAATATTTCTTCGGGCAGGCCTAATTCAGAGCCAACCAGGCGTACTTCGTCTTTAAACAGTTCCCGCAGCGGTTCGACCAGTTCGAAACCCAGTTCTTCAGGCAACCCGCCAACATTATGGTGAGACTTAATTACGGCCGATCCTAAAGCTGAACCACTTTCAATAATATCCGGATAGATGGTGCCCTGGGCCAGGTAGTTAATATCGCCCATGGAAAGAGCTTTCTCTTTGAAAACATTGATAAATTCTGCACCGATTATACGCCTTTTTTCTTCCGGGTCAACTACTCCTTCAAGTGCTGAAAGAAACCTTTCTACAGCGTTAACATGAATAAACTGCCCCTGCAATTTTTCCTGATAAAGCCTGGCGACCTGTTCAGCTTCATTCAGCCGAAGTAGCCCATGATCAACGAATATATAAACAGCCCGCCCGGCAACAGCCCGGTCGAGTAAAAAAGCAACTACCGATGAGTCCACTCCTCCGCTTAAGGCACAAACTACCTTTTGATCCTTACCAACTAACTGTTCTATTTTGTCAACAGCATCCTCAACAAAGCTGTGAGGACTCCAGGTATGGCTGCAGCCACACACATCATAAAGAAATCTTTTCAGCACATTGTTCCCACCGGGAGTATGAAATACCTCCGGGTGAAACTGCACACCATAAATTTTATTTTTGTGATCGCCGATAGCAGCAAGAGTTTTATTTTCTGTTAAAGCCATTACACTAAAGCCGGGTGGGGGTTCCAGCACTTCGTCCTGGTGACTCATCCAGGCATCACAGGAATCATTATCGTCAAAGCAGGAATCAATAAAAAGCGGTACCTTTTCAACTACTTCGAAAGTAGTTCGACCAAATTCAGAACGACTACCTTTCTCTACTCTCCCATCCAATTCTTTCGCCAGGAGCTGCATCCCGTAACAGATGCCGAGAATCGGTATTCCGCCGCTGTAAATCGCCGGATCACAACGCGGAGCATCCTCAAAATTTACACTGGCCGGGCTGCCGGAAAGAATAAGACCAGCCGGCTTCATTTTATTTATTTCGGTCCAGGGTGTATTAAAAGGCACTAACTCACAATAGACACCAGCTTCTCTGACTCTCCTGGCTATAAGCATGCTGTACTGCCCGCCAAAATCTAGAATGACTACTTTTTCACTAATGCTTTCCGATGTCTCGTTTAAAAAATGTTTCATCCTCGCTCACCTTTCTTTATAACTAGTGAATCTTGGGGTAATCACCTGAAAAACAACCGGTACAATAAAGATCCGCTTCTCTGCCAACAGCAGCATAGAGGTCTTCCGGCTCGGCAAATAATACACTGCTTGCTCCGATCGATGTTGCAATTTCCTGGTAGTTCTTCTCCGGTGCCGCTAATTCAGCAGCAACAGGAATATCAATGCCGTAATAGCAGGGATTTTTGTATGGTGGTGATGCAATACAGAGGTGAACTTCTGCAGCACCGGCGGTTTTCAATAAAGAAGTAAGAATTCTGGCCGTAGTTCCCCTCACCAGAGAATCGTCAACAACGACCACCCGATTATTCTTGAACAATTCCTTGATAGGATTGAATTTCAGGCGCACTGCCATATCTCTTCCAGCCTGGGTTGGCTCAATAAAGGTTCTGCCGAGATAGGGATTACGATGAACAGCCCATTCAAGGGGTATTTTTGTAGCTTCGGCCACACCAATGGCCGCTGAAACTCCCGAATCTGGAGATGGAATAACCATATCAAGTGCTGCAGGCAGGCGTTGGGCCATGAGCATCCCGACAGACTTACGAAATTGGTGGACACTTTTCCCTTCTATGATACTGTCAGGGCGGGCAAAGTATACATATTCAAAAATACAGAGCGAGCGTTTCGCTTGAGCTTTCCGAGGGAAAGACCTTATTCCTTCACTGTTAACAGAAACAATTTCTCCCGGTTCAATTTCCCTGATCAAATCAGCACCAACAGTATCAAGCGCTGCCGTTTCAGAGGCAATAATATAAGCTTCCCCTAACTTGCCAATAACCAGAGGCCTGAAACCATTGGGATCACGGAAAGCGATGAGCTGACCATCGCTCATGATCACTGCGGAGTATGCGCCCTTGATAATGTTCATTGTTTTTTTTACAGCCCTGATCAGGCCTTCGCGCCGGAACCGGAATAAATAGGTCAGCATAATTTCTGTATCAGAAGTACTATGAAATATGTGTCCTTCCTGAAGAAGTCTGTCATGGAGATGTCGGGTGTTAGTCAGGTTACCATTGTGCGCCAGGGCAAGCCCGGTTTTATCATAAGAGCGGGCAACAAGTGGTTGGGCATTTGTTATCATGCTACTTCCGGTGGTCGAATAGCGGACATGTCCAATAATAGAAGTGGCAGCAATCCCCGAAAGAACCTGACGTGAAAAAACATGGTCAACCAAACCCATGCCTTTATATAACTGGATTCCTTCACTATTGTCGTAAGCCATACCGGCACTTTCCTGGCCACGATGTTGTAAAGCCAGCAAGCCCAGGTAGCAGACAATGGCGGCATTTCCAGGTCCGTTGTAATTATAAATTGCAAAAATTCCGCACTGTTCCCGGGGCTTGCCGCCATTAATTACCTTACTGTTGAGATAATCGGCTTCTTTTTGCACTTAGTATTAATTCTATTTAAGGTCTTGATAATCCTATCAAGAAATCCGATTATTTTTACCAACCTGCTATCATTATCTATTACAATCCACTTTCAGCGAGGCTCCGACCTGTACCGTCTTGGCGTACCTTGTATATTGTATCTTCCGCTGCCTGGTCGAGATAAAAAATCCAATCATCAGTGACAACCACATAGCGACTCGGTTCATTAGTCAGCTTGATCCTTCCACTTCCATCGAGGTTCATTTTATAAATAGTAAAATTATCATTTTCATTTACATAGTAGATTCCATTCTCATAAACATTGACGAACCAGGCCGGGTGATCTGTCAATGCTACCATCTCACCGTTATTAATGTTGTAGCGATATAATTTTGATTCGTCATCTTCGTTCACATGATAAATCCAGTTTTCATCAACATTGAGGCAACAGGCAGAATGCTCGGTTAACTGTTCTTTTTCTCCGGCATCAGTCCTGACACGGTAAATCTTATCATCGTCTGATCGATTAATGTAATAGATCCAGTCTCCGGCTACATTTAAAAACCAGGCCTCATCGTCACTGACCCTGATACGGCCACTGCCATCGGCATTAATTTTATAGATCCGGAATTGATCACCCTCGTCAAGGTAATAAATAGTTTCATTGACCAGGGTTGCAAACCATGCCCCATTGTCTGTTAAAGCCATCCGGTTGCTACCATCGCTTCTGATCCTGTAAAGGCGGTTATTATCATCACGGTTACTGTAATAGACTTGTTCACCGGATACATTAATAAACCAGGCTGCATCGGTACTTAAAATACGCGCATTGTTACTGTTAAGCTTTGCCTTGTAAAGACTACCACCTTCATTGCTGCGGAAAAAGATCCATTCGCCCTGCACGGCAGCCAATCCACTATTCACTATGTTCCCGGAGGTGTTTCCCTTTAAGTTTACAACGGAGACTTCATCAACTGTTGAAAGATCATCCGTTATCACCGGAAGATTAGCATCAGGTTCACCTGCTCCTCCTAAGATTCCTCCAGCCCACAAACCATAAAGAGAAATTCCTGCCAGTAAGACAGCAGCAGCCAACAGGACAATGGTGATGGGAGTTTTTTTCTTGCCTGGCTGGACAACAGGTTCAGATGGCGGTGGTACATAATCAATATCAGTTCTCTCCGATGGTTTCATTTTTATTGAAACCGGATCAACCAGATCAGCTACTGCTTTCTTACCCAACAGTGCATCCTGAAACTCCTCAATTGATTGAAAACGATTATCGGCTTTGACTGCAAGTGCTTTCATCAGGGCCCGCTCCGCAGTTTCATCAAGATCTGCACCCATCTGAGATGGTGGAACAAGAGGATCTTCAGAAAGCCTTTCCAGTGCTTCAGGAGGCGGCCACCCAGTAATTAAATGGTAGAGGGTTGCGGCAACAGCATAGATATCAGTCCATGGCCCCTGCACTCCTTTGCTCCGGTACTGTTCTTCGGGGGCATAACCTGGCTTTAAAATAATCGACAAGCTGCGTCCCTTTTCTCCGATCGCCTGACGGGCTGCTCCAAAATCTATTAGAATAATCTGGCCCTTATTGTTGATAAAAATATTATCCGGGCTGATGTCACGGTGTAATATATTTACAGCATGAACCTCTTTCAAGGCATCCGTTACCGGAAGAATTATATTTTTTGCCTTATCGAAGGTTAGTTTGCCTCCCGAATTAGCCAGATGCTGTTTTAGAGTCATCCCCTCAACGTAACTCATTACGAAATAAGCCGTTCCGTTAGCTTTGAAGAAGTCACGAACTGATACAATATTTGGATGACCTTCAAATTGGGCCAGCGTCCGAGCTTCCTGCAGGAACTTATCAAGACCATATTCATACTGGCTGCCTTTGTTACCGGAATAAGCAGAAACCTGGCTATGTCCGGCAGCTCGTGAGGCTAAATCCTGGGGGAAAAACTCCTTTATGGCCAACTTAACATTCAGGTTAATATCCCAGGCCAGATAGGTTATCCCAAAACCTCCCTGGCCAAGAACCCGGCCAATCAAGTACTTATCTTCAAGAATCGTGCGGGGTGGCAAAAACAGGGGGGAATCGGGAGCAGCACCCTCCTCATAACCACAATCAGGACAAACACTATCTTTGCTGTCTCTTTCGAGCATACAACCCATACATAGCTTTTCAAGTTCCAGCAGTCTCACTCCATTCTGTATCTGTCTATTATCTCCGATTAACGATAAAAATTACAATAATGATTCCTAAAGTAACCAGAGCTCCAATTACTATGTAAAGATAATTGATGCCTTTGTCGTCTTGCTCATTATCATGACTTTCTTCACTGTCTTCCTGGTCTGCAAATTCAGGCTCATTGTCTAATAACTCTTCTTCCTCTCCTGAATCCAAACCAGATTCTGTTTCATTTACCGGATCGGCAACAAATTCTGTCACCGTTATGACACTAAAATCAGTAATAGCTTTATCTTCTAATGATCTGGCTATAATATTAACCTGACCAGTTTTCTTCGCCACCACAGTACCATCGGGAAGAACAGATGCTACCTCGCCATCAGCTGATTCCCAGATGATCCTTTTTTCAGTGGCATCTGCCGGTTCCAGTTCAGCGCTTAATTTAAACTGTTCATTTATGTCCAGATTAGCCTTTTCCGGTATAACGTTGATACTCCTTACCGGTACGGTAACTGTAACCAGACACTGCACCCTTTTGTCTCCGTCAATGGTGCGGGCCGTAACTGTTGCTGTTCCCCCGGCCAGAGCAGCTATTGTCGCTTTTTGCGGGTTGTCATCTTTACTACCCATTGCATTAACTTCAACAACTCTTGGGTTGCTCGATGACCAGATCAATTCTTTGTTAGTAGCGCTATCAGGCCTTATCGTAACTGATAAAGTTTTTGTTTTGCCTAACTCCAACTGAACGTTAGTGTGGTCAATTGTTAAACCAATAATTGGTATCTCCATTAAAGCAAATGTTACAGGTGAGCTGGCTACTAGAACAATTAGGACAATAAATACTAGAATGATCGCGAAACGCATTCAGTCACCTCTTAATCAGCGTTTGAACCTTTGAAATGATCATTTTCCCACAAACCGCTACTCACTCTACCGTCACTATAAGTCATGGTTCCTTTACCATGTTTTTTGCCCTCTTCCCAGTTTCCGCTATATTTTTGCGCCCCCGACATTGAAGCGATTTGACTAAAACCAGAGGAATCGCTCGCCGACCGGTATGTAATGGTTCCATAACCGTGAGGAACACCATTTTTTAATTGTCCTATGTAAGTGCCACCTTCGTAAGTAATAGTCCCGTGTTCGAAGACATCCTCAGGTTTGCTCTCTTGAGGAATAACAACTTCAACCGGCTCTGGAGTTTTTTCAGAGCTTGAGCTGTCCCTGCTTAGAAATAGTAACCCTATAGCCAACACTCCGATGGCTAAAAGAGCGATCAATACTGGAACCAGATTGCTTTTTTTCTGAACAACTGCCGGCTTGTGATAAACTGACTCGGGAGCCTGAATAACCAGATTTCTCAATACATGTCCTTCAGCAGATCTTAGACTATGCCCATCAAAAGTTATTTTTTCGCCGCTAATCTGGATTACAGAATTAGGCACAAGCTCGCTTAAACCACTTATCTTATTGCTATTAACTGAGGTACCGTAGGTGCTATTTAAATCCTCAATAAACCATTTATCTCCTTTGCGGTAAATGCGAGAGTGATGGCGGGAAACAGTTGCATCATGTAAAACCATGTCGTTATCATTGGAGCGTCCAATACTAATTACGTCGCTTATGATCGGCTCATACTGACTGTCGTAGTATGGTTCATGATGCTCCATCGAGCCTGTTTCAAAACTATGCTGCTGTTCTTCAAAGTAAGGTTCTTTTTGCTGATCGACATATACCTCAGGTTCCTCGTAAACCGGTTCGGTCACAACTTCTTCAGAAAACTCATCCATACCTTTATATTCTTCATCACTGTGTTGATCTTGATGGTATTCCTCTTTGGCAGGTTCCCTGGGGTAGTCCACAGGAACTACTATATTTTGTTCAGAAGGCTTCCATGTGTCTACCTTCTGTTGCGGCAGCGGTTTTAAGGCATCTTGAAATTCCTCAACTGTTTGATAACGATCCTCGGCTTTAACAGCCAGGGCTTTCATCAGTGCCATTTCTTGTTCGGCAGAAATATCCGCACTCAGTTCAGAAGGAGCTATGATTGAATCACCATTAAGCCGGTCCAGGGCATCAGGAGGCATGCGCCCTGTTATAGCCTGGTAGATGGTAACAGCAATTGCATAGATGTCCGTCCAGGGGCCTTGGGCACCTTTACTGCGATATTGCTCCTCGGGAGCATAACCTGGTTTTAAAATTATCGATAAGTTTTTTCCTTTTTCACCCAAAGCATGTCTGGCTGCACCAAAATCCAGTAAAATTACCCTGCCGTGAACTGTAATGTAAATATTGTCAGGGCTGATATCCCTGTGCAACAATCCAGTCTGATGAATTGCCTTGACAGCATCAAGGACCGGCATAAAAATCTGTAATGCCTGCTCAAAGGAAAACTGTTCCTTAAGGCGATTAAGGTAATCGGCCAGCGAAATACCTTCAACATAGTTCATGACAAGGTAAGCAGTATCGTTGGACTTGAAAAAATCCTTGATAGCCACAATATTGGGATGCCCCTCAAGCTTGGCCAGGGTTTTACCTTCAGCCATAAACTTATCCAAACCGTAATCATACTCACTCTGGGTGGCCCGGGAATAAATGCTTACAGCCCCCTCACCTTTCTCCCGGTAGGCGAGATCTCGCGGAAAGTATTCTTTTACGGCTAGCTTTCGATCGAGGTAAATATCCCAGGCCAGATAGGTAATGCCAAATCCACCCTGACCAAGGACTTTGCCAAGCAGATATTTTTTGCTTATTATTGTTCGAGGCATTAAATGAAGCGGTAATTCCGGCTTTGTGCCTTCTTTATAGCCGCAAAAAGGGCACAATCCGACATCTCCTTTTACCTCCATGCAACCCATACATAGTTTGTTTAAATCCATGATAGCTCACCTGTGGAACTGACAAGCATTCTGTCCCCGGCACCCAGGCTCAACTGAGCGCCGAGGTAAGATAATAATAAACTGCATTGTAGACAAATACTAGTCTTTGCCTTTATTTTCCTCCCAGTGAAAATGTTCTCCACACAAAGGAACAAACATTAATTTAGTCTGTCCGAGGCCAATTACATCTGATACTTTTAAGGTTTCAGGCATAACCACTTCTTCTTCGTTAAGATAAACGAGTCCCCTGCTTTCCCCGGGGAATAGCCTGTAAGTATGATTTCTGGGGTTATAACTAACAATAGCATGGTTTTCGCGAGACACACTCTCATCTCCGGGAATACTTACATCCATTTTCTCTGAACGCCCGATGAAATTCTTTTCTGAAGTAATCCGAAAATCATGGCCTTTTTCAGGACCGTCTATCGCAACCAGCCAACCAACCACGGGATCCATACCCATTTTCTTCCTGAAGATACCGACTGTCTTGCCATCCTTAAAATCAGGCTTTTCCTCAGCTTTTCCGTCAGCTTTACCTTCAGGCTTTTTAGCCATAGTCTTTTTTATATCGATGTCAAGGCCCTGAACACCACAAAAAGGACAAGAAGTATGCTTTTTTGAATCATAGTAATGCCCATTTGCACATCTCGATAATGGTTCCACTTTTTTATTATACCTCCTCTTTTTCCTTGATAAGCTAAAAGATCATCAGCTTCTTTACTGTCCGACCTGAACAGCCAGTGCGGAATAGTTATCATGGCCTGCTTTGACCCTTTCCAGCAAACGCTTTTCCATTGATGCAAGCCAATCTCCGGGATTTGCCGATCGCTGTAAATCATTTTCCATTTCCGCATCAAAAACATATTCCCAGAAACCATCACTGCAGAGCAGGAAAGCATCCTTTAAATTTAAATCATGCAGGCCAGGCGAAAAGGTAAAGCGCCCTTTATCTTCGCTTTCAAAGGCTGCAGTAAGGCGGTTGCGATCCTCGTGATAACGAATCTGATCTTCGCTAATTTCACCACTATCAGCCAGCAGCTGCGGAACACTGTGATCGCTGGTTCTCGTTACGATCTGACCGTTGCTGAAATGATATAATCTGGAATCACCAATGTGAACCCACCTTACCTGCCTGTAGTCAGAGAGCAAAAAAACCAACGTTGTCTTCAGACCGGATACGGCTCCCTGCTCAGCTTCAACTTTTGCCAGCTCTTGCCTGGCTTTGAACATATATTCAGCAGCATGTTCCTCAGTAATACCTGGTGAACTTTTAAATGCATTGAGGACCCCATCGCCCACAGTTTTGGAAGCAAGGGCTCCGCCACGATGACCGCCTAAGCCATCAGCCAGAAGATAGCAGCCATAACCATTAACCTCAAAATAGGCACAGTAATCTTCATTCTCCTTACGGCCTCCGGCTTCAGATAATATTGATGTTATGATTCTCATCTTAATCAATCTTCACTTCAAAAGATTCACTTGGTTCTGCAACATAAAAACGATCTCCAGGGTTTAAGTAGTATATTTTCCCAGATTCTAGTTTTTGATTCGAAGACAGATAAGTACCGTTTGATGAAGAATCTTCAAGGGTAAATTTTTTGCTGCTTTCATCAAAACGTATTGTGCAATGTTTGCGGCTGACTGCTTCACTGCTTTGGGGGAAAACCACCTGGGCAATTTTCGGGTCGCGACCGATGATAAGCTGGTTGTTAACCATCTCAAGAGTTTGCCCGGCAAAATGCCCCGATACGCCCTTGATAACACCCCTTGGGGATAATTGTTTAGCTTGTGTGACAGCTGCAGTTGGAGCATCAGGCTTTGGCTTAGCCCGGGTTGGTGGAGCTGCCTGTGTTTGGGCAGGAATAGCCCTTGGTGCCGCCGGTCCGGGTGCACGGGCAGGTCCCGCCGGTGCTGCCGGTGCAGTTGCCGGCTTTTTGCTTCTTCCGGAAATAACCACAGCCAGTATGATCAGAATCAGCGCTGCAGCGCCAAGTCCAATATATAGAAACATCATCATTGAATCTTCATCTTCTTCTTCCTCTTCCGGTTCAATCTCTACAATTGGCTCCGGCTCTTCCACAAACTCAGGATCTTCGGGTATTTCTTCCATAACGGGGGGAAAGCCCGCTGCAGGCTTAAACGGGATACCACGCCGGGATAATACTTCGATCAGGTAATCAATTTGGATCGAACCATTAATACCATCAGCATCTAAACTGCGGTAAGCATTCATACCGATGACGTGCCCCTGATCGTTAATCAAAGGCCCTCCAGAGTTACCGTTATTGACAGCGGCGTCAATTTGGTAAACTCCCGTCCCTCTCCAGGTCGTCGTCTTGCTGATAATACCTTTGGTAGCCGTAACATCTGTATAGTAGGATGTAAAAAAGTCGGCAATTTCTCCTTCTGGATAGCCGAGGGCATAAATATCGTCACCGGTTGATACAGTATCCCTTGTAGCTAAAGGTAAGGGATCGTAGCCATAGAGTAAATGTGCCGGATCTATCCTTAATATTGCCATATCAGTATCAGGGAGACTATGGTATACAGTTACCGGCACGAAGTCATCGGCAGATATCCAGAGGAAAACATCCACACGATCAACATCATATTCTGCCGGGTTGACTATATGCCAGGTTGTAGCAACGTATTGAACCGGTTCATCAACTCCGAGAACAAAACCTGAACCCCAGCCCACTTCTCTGCCCCTGGCATCCTGGACAACAACGCACACAACCGTCTTTCTTGCATCATCAATAAAACTAGCAAAAACTGAAGAGGGCCCCAGTAAAAAGAGAAAAACAAACAGAGTTATTATTACAAGAATCAATAGCCTTTTGGTTAAGTTCATAATTTTCAACTCCTTATCAAATTCAGGTTTCTCAACCTTTTAAGAAGAGAGAATATCAAGGACTATAACTGTTACATTATCCTGGTAAGGGTTGTTCTTTTCCAGTGTGATCTTAACTAATTCTTCAGCATAATTTGCATGCCGAACTGACAAAACAGCTTCAATCTCATTTTCTGGTATGGTGTCATACAAACCATCACTGCACAATATGACTTTATCACCAGATTCCAGGCAGACAGGCTCTTCGCTACAGTCAACTTCCGCCAGCCTGGACAGCCCCAGGTAACTAGTTAAAAAGTTACGTTCCGGGTGTTCAGCAGCCTCCTTTCTGGATAATGTGCCTTTCATTACCTGTCCGGCAAGGTGATTTGCATAAATATGATCGGTCGTAAGCTGGTTTATTTTATGACCCCGGTATAGGTAGATCCTGCTGTCACCAACAGAAATGGTATGCATACTATTTCCGTTAATGAGTGCAGCTACCAGGGTAGTGCCCAGTTCGATCTCATCGCCATTGTTATAGGCAAGATCGAAAACGGCTGCGTTGGCGACTGTTGCTGCCCGCAATAAGAACTTTGCAGCCGCTTCATTTTCCTCCTTATCATTATACTCACGTAGGAATGTATTCACTGCAGCCTGGCTGGCCTGTTCCCCGTTGGCAAGGCCACCCATTCCATCAGCCAAAATAGCCAGTACTCCATTAGTAGCTACAAGTTCTCCATCTCCCAAGTCAGAAAATGCAAAGGCATCCTCCTGATTCTCCCTGGCTCCCACATGTTGATAATTTGAAGGGTTTACCTTAATAGAACCGCTTTGCACAGTCAATCGATCACTGTAAATTCTCTTTGTTTTTCTGGCTTGCTTTGCTTTCTTCGACCAAAACATTTCTATAACCACTTCCCAAGCAATAAAAATAAAAACTAGCCGATCCATTAAAACAATTCAATCAATTTTCATTCATTATACAATGATTAATCTATGCCGTCCATTTAAAAAGATTTCTTCTGCGGCACTAGATTATGATCAGTTCTATGGAGTATCTGAATTATCCTTTTTTTAGTTCACATCAAATACAATTTTTCATTGTAACCGTTATATGGTATAATTATTTTTGAAATATATAATTGTCAGGAAGGGAAGGTAAAAACGATGCTTAACCGATTGAACCTTCTGAGTATAGCTTTATTATGTATTCTAATGTTTTTTCTCAGTGGCTGCAAAAATAATGGACAGGAAGAAGCTATTGCTGACATAAATCAACCCCTTGAAGGAGCTACAGGTCCGGACATTGAAAGCCTGGTCAGGCAGGGGCCATCCGACCAATTGCCAGGCAGTTTAAAATTTGCCAGTGTTGCTTTTCCGGAGACGGGAGATGATTTTGTCAATGACCAGCAAAGCAGCCAGGAATCTGATCAACGGCAGGATGGAAGCACCAGGGAAGATGTAACTGGCGCTAAAACACCGGAACAGACTTCACAAAACAATCAAACTTCAAGTCCCGATCCTGCACCGACTACTCCAGAACCACAGGAGGAGGAGCAAAAACCGGCACCCACTGAAGAGCCGGCAGAAGTTGAACCACCTAAGCCCGGAACAATGGAATATATATTGTGGCAACAGGGTAAGGGCCAACAACAACAAGGCAGCCAAACAACTACTGAAACGACAACCATTATTGTTCAGGATCCCGAAACCGGCATGACCTATCAACAGCAAACCACAACACAAACCGTTGATTAGTATTATGATTATGACCCGAATATAAATTAACTGTTGACATAGATTACTTTTGCTATATAATAACAGAGTGATATTTTTAAGGGCAAAGGCGCCCGCAAGTACAGCTGCTTAGCTGAATTTGCGGGCACTTGTTTTTTATCAATCTATAAAGGAGTGTAAAGATGAGTAAAACTAAAGCAGACATTCTCCATGAAGTAAAAGAATCAGGGGTAAGGTTTATTCACATGCAGTTTACCGATCTGGCCGGGCAACTAAAAAATGTAGCGATCACTTCTGACCAGCTTAACAAAGCTTTAGACGGTGAAATAATGTTTGACGGTTCGTCGATAGAAGGTTTTGTCCGGATTGAAGAATCAGATATGTATTTACGGCCTGATATCGATACTTTCTCTGTGTTTCCCTGGCACCCCCGCGAGGGAGGCATTGCCAGGCTGATGTGTGATGTTTATAATCCCAACGGTACCCCATTTGAAGGCTGTCCGCGCAGCCAGTTGAAGCGAATGATTGAACTGGCAAAAAAAGAAAACTACACCATGAATTGCGGGCCCGAAGCCGAATTTTTTATGTTCTATACTGATGAAAACGGCGCACCCACGCTGCACACTCATGACCAGGGCGGCTATTTCGATCTGGCACCAACAGACCTGGGTGAAAATGCTCGCAGAGATATGGTCCTGAGCCTGGAAGAGATGGGCCTGGAAATCGAAGCTTCACATCATGAGGTCGCTCCCGGACAACATGAAATAGATTTTAAATATAGTGATGCTCTACATACTGCAGACAGTTTATCGACCTTTCGCTTTGTTATCCGCACCATTGCCCAGCGGCACGGGCTCTATGCAACCTTCATGCCCAAACCGATCGCAATGATCAATGGTTCGGGCATGCACACTCACTTGTCATTATTCCGCAATGGCGAGAACATCTTTCATGATCCCGATGCTCCGGAAGAAATGAGCCAGGAAATGCTTTACTTTATTGGCGGGCTCTTAAAGCATGCCAAGGGTTATACTGCGGTAACAAATCCGCTGGTTAATTCTTACAAGCGTTTAGTGCCCGGTTATGAAGCACCGGTTTACATCGCCTGGTCATATCGCAACAGAAGTCCACTTGTCCGCGTTCCGGCCAGAAGGGGAATCGGCACCCGGGTTGAACTGCGTAGTCCTGATCCCTCCTGCAACCCTTACCTGGCTTTTGCTGTCATGCTGCGAGCCGGTCTCGATGGTATACAGCGTAAAATTGAACCACCCGATCCTGTAAATCTTAATATATATACAATGACTGAAGAAGAAAAACAGTCGTACGGTATCGACCGCTTACCGGAAAACCTCTATGATGCTGTAATTGATTTGGACGAAAACCCGCTCATGATTGAAGCCCTGGGAGAACATATCTATACACGTTTCAGGGAAGGACGCATTAAGGAATGGCTCGAATATAGGATTCAGGTTCACGATTGGGAGGTCAAGAATTACCTGCCTCGTTTTTAATTTTGTCTTAATCATTAAGGGAGCGCAGCTGCGCTCCCCTTTTTTTCCACAATGTGAATTAAACTTGCCAATCAATTAGGAAAGAAATAGTATATAAAGTAAAAGCAGACCCGGAACTGCCAGATACCAACTTCAGTTCAGTTTACACAGAAATGGAAGTCTACCAAATGAGCAATAATCACTATGATTTTTGTATTGGTTCAGCTAACCCCACTCTGCAGAAAGCTGTCTCATCCATGCTCAGGGAAGCAGGTTTTCACTCTTCGGGTGAGAGAAAAAATATGCCCGATTTTTTACGCTTGCTGAGATCAATACAACCATGGTTGGCAATAATTGACACCCAACTTCCACCGGGTAATATCAAACAATTAGCGACTATTATCGAAGAAGACGGCCTCGCTGCTGCACTTTACCTGAATACCGATAAAACAACATTCAATGATTGCATGATCATGAAATGGCCCGCAGAAAAGGCAGTTCTGACAGCAGTAGCAAAAGCCCTCTGTGTTGAATTTACCAAAAAACAAAACCTGCGTCATAAAATTAAAACCCTTGAAGACAAGCTTAGTAGGCGAGTAGAGGTAGAAAAGGCTAAAGGCATTATAATGGAGCAGATGTCTCTTGACGAAGAAAAAGCATATCGTTATCTACAAATTAAAAGTATGGAAAAAAGGATCACCATGCTCGAAATGGCTACAATGATAATCGCTAAGAAAGACCTCGCTTCTTACTGATTGCGGCTTTAATAAACCCGGAGAAAAGAGGATGTGACCGGGTAGGCCGGGATTTGAATTCCGGATGAAACTGTACAGCTACAAACCAGGGATGATCCTTAAGTTCGATCATCTCTACGAGATTATTTTCCCGGTTAATTCCACTAAAAACCATGCCTGCTTTTTCGAGTTCATCGATGTAATCATTATTAAACTCGTAGCGATGACGGTGCCTTTCAGTTACCAAATCTTCCTTGTAAATAGATTCAGCGAGAGTGTTCTTTTTAATTGCACAGGAGTAACCCCCCAGACGCAGAGTTCCTCCGATCCTAAGATTATCTTTCTGTCCGGGCAAATAATCAATAACAGGTCCGGTCGTTTCCGGGTTAAACTCTGTACTGTCGGCTCCCTCTATGCCGGCGGCATTGCGGGCAAATTCAATCACTGCACACTGCATTCCCAGGCATAAACCAAGGAAGGGAATTTTATTTTCCCTTGCCAGGCGGATGGCTTTAATTTTTCCGGCAATACCTCGTTCGCCAAAACCACCAGGAACCAGAATGCCGTCAACATGATCCAGCAAGTGATCAGCTTCTGGCGATTCAAGCTCTTCAGCTGAAACTAAAACTGTTTTCACCCTTAAATTATTATCCAGACCGGCATGAAAAAGGGCTTCGTTAATACTGATATAAGCATCGCGTAATGAAATATACTTGCCAACAAGCGCAATAGTTACTTCTTCTTCAAGATTAGTGGCCTGCTCGACCAGTTGGTGCCATTTATCCATCTTAGCCGGGCCACAGTCCAGACTGAGTTTATCAACCACCATTTGATCCAGTTTTTGCTTCTGTAACAACAGGGGCACCTGGTATATCACTTCTGTATCAAGGTTTTCCACTACTTCGGAAGGTTTAATATTACAAAAAAGGGCGATCTTTGCCCTTAAGTCATCACCAAGAGGATGGTCGGTGCGACAAACTATTATATCCGGTTGAATACCGATACTACGTAACTCTTTGACGCTATGCTGGGTTGGCTTGGTTTTTAATTCTCCCGAGGTAGGCAAGTAAGGCACAAGAGTTACATGAATAAATAAGACATTTTCCCAGCCAATTTCATATCTGAGCTGACGGATTGCTTCCAGAAATGGCAAGCTTTCAATATCACCGACAGTACCTCCAATCTCGGTAATTACAACATCGAGATTGCGATCTCTGTTTAGCCTGTTTACACAATTTTTTATTTCATCCGTTATGTGAGGAATCACCTGGACAGTATTTCCCTGGTAATGGCCGTTTCTTTCAGCTTCAATCACCGACCAGTATATTTTACCTGCAGTTACATTATTATTCCTGGTCAGGTGCTCGTCTATAAAGCGTTCGTAATGCCCGAGATCAAGGTCAGTTTCAGCTCCATCTTCCGTAACAAATACTTCACCGTGCTGATAAGGGCTCATGGTACCGGGGTCGTAATTTATGTAAGGATCAAATTTCTGAATGGTGAGCTTCAGGCCCCTGTTTTTCAACAAGCAGCCTAGTGAAGCTGCTGTTATACCTTTGCCCAGGGATGAAACAACTCCACCGGTGATAAAAATATATTTAGTCATGAGCGCCCCCTTTGCATAGCCTGAACAACCTCTCAAATTATCCTCATCTGCTCAGCAACTGCTGCAGCTGGACTTAGTTCACCCACCACAATTAGAGGAGGTCGCTCCGCCTCCTGAAGAACTACGTCCAGCCCGAAAAAGAGATAAAATCTTTCCGGCATCCTTTCCACAAGAAGGGCAGGGCAGACTTTTTACGCTACTGCTGCATAATTCCTCAATTTTCTTCGCACATTCGGAACAATAAAATTCATATAGGGGCAAAACTGCACCTCCTCTCTTAGCAACACAATCAACATGCTTGAGCAAATACTCCTGGTTCGTCTGAGCCAAAAAGCTGAAAACTACCGGCTAAGTCCGGCCTTTCAACCTCTTTCTCTTTTTAGCCCGTCTTCTTTTTTTTCGCTGTCTTTTAAGCTGTTTCCGGGTTTTCTCTTTTGTCATGATCTGAAGCCTTCCCCTCCTTTACATAACATTAAGCCAAAGATCCTTAAATATGCATATTAAATAACCAGAAATAAGTATAACACATCTAGAGAAGAATAAAAATATTTCACAACGATTATAGCTAAAAAGTTGAATTACAAAGGCAATAATTGCGATCTTCATTCGGAAGGCATACCCACCTGACTCATAAAAAGAACCGAATTGTTTGCCTGTTTGAAAGGGAATAGCTTCATTCGTAGAGAAAGATATATAGGGATCTACTAAAATTACCGGGGAGGATTATCCTGTGGAACTGAGCCCTAATGCCCGAATAACTTTCGAAAAAAGATACCTGATTAAAAATGAAAAAGGAGAACCGACCGAAAAACCCGAAGAACTTCTTCGCCGTGTCGCTGCCAATATAGCTTCTATAGAAAAAAAGTATGGCTTAGAAGAATCATCGATAGAAGCTATCGCGGAAGATTTCTTCCAGGTCATGGACAAAGCCCAGTTCATGCCCAATTCTCCGACCCTTATGAATGCCGGCCGGGAACTACAACAGCTGAGCGCCTGCTTCGTTCTACCCCTTGAAGATAGCATGGAAGGTATCTTTACTGCCCTAAAAAATATGGCCCTGGTTCAAAAAACTGGCGGAGGTACCGGCTTTGCCTTTGATCGTCTCCGACCAAGCAACGACCTCGTCCGTTCTACTAACGGGGTAGCCAGTGGGCCAATTTCCTTCCTTAAAATATTTGATGCTGCTACTGAAGCAGTGAAACAAGGTGGAACCAGGCGAGGCGCAAACATGGGCTCGCTCATTTATAATCATCCCAATATTATTGATTTTATCGTTTGCAAGGAAAAAGAAGATGAAATCAACAACTTCAACCTTTCAATTACTGTTTCAGATGAGTTTATGCGCAAAGCAACCGGTGAAGATCCAGATCCACTTTACAACCTGATTAACCCACGAACCGGAGAAATTTATTACGATCCTGAAACCGGTAAGCCGGCACAGCTTGACGCCACAGCAGTTTTTGACCTGATTATTCAAAAAGCTTGGGAAAAAGGCGACCCCGGTATAATCTTTATCGACCAGATGAACAGGCATAACCCAACTCCCAACATTGGTATTTATGAAACGACCAATCCCTGTGTACCGGGTGATACCTTTGTGCTGACCGCTGCAGGGCCAAGAATGGTCAAAGATCTTGTTGGTAAAAGTACTAGCCTCATTGTTAATGGAAGCCATTTTAAAACCACAGAGGCAGGTTTTTTCTCAACGGGCTATAAACCCCTGCTTGAAGTTAAGACTAAGGAAGGTTATTCTTTCAAAGCTACCGGCAATCACCCTGTCCTCAGGGTTAAGAAACATAACAGATACACCACAGAAAAAGAGTGGATTAACACTGAAAACTTAAAAATCGGAGATAAGATTTTACTTAACGATCACCGGAAATTTACAGGCTGGCAAGGCCTATACGGAGAAAATGAAGGTTACCTGATTGGTCTTTTAGTCGGTGATGGCACACTAAAGACTGATAAAGCTCTTCTGTCTGCCTGGCCTGATAACGGTGCAGCTGAAATTATGGACAAGGCTATGGCTGCTGCTACAACACTGCCGCATAGACAAGATTTTAAAGGTTGGTTCAAGGTTCAGGGAAGAAATGAATACAGGATGAGCCTGGCACATATTAAAAAAATTGCCTTTAACCTCGGTATGCGACCAGGGGAAAAAGTTATTACACCGTTTCTTGAAACCCGGACATCATCAGATTTCACCAGGGGTTTCCTTAAGGGTTTTTTTGATGCGGACGGTTCCGTACAGGGTTCACAGGAAAAGGGTATCTCCATTAGGCTCGCTCAAAGTAATCTACAAAGACTTGAGGCTGTTCAGCGTATGCTTGCCCGTTTTGGCATCGCCAGTAAAATCTATAAAAACCGCCGGAGTAAAAGAATAACTGCGTTGCCAAATGGCAAAGCAGGCACTTCCGGTTATGAAACCAAAGCTCAGCATGAGCTTGTTATTTCCAGGGATAATACGGCCAGATATGCCGAGTGTATTGGTTTTCATGATCAAACTAAAAACAATCGACTTCATCTGGCCCTGTCGGCTTACCGTCGCAAGTATAACCGCGAACACTTTATGGTTACGGTTGAAACTGTTCAGCCGGGCGGAAAGGATGAAGTTTTTGACGTGCAGGTGCCCGGCGTTAATGCCTTTGATGCCAATGGCTTTATCGTCCACAACTGTGGTGAACAACCGCTACTGCCCTACGAAGCATGCTGCCTCGGATCCATAAACCTGGGTAAGTTCGTTACCGGTAAAGCTGAAATAGATTGGCAAAAACTGGCCTCTGTTGTTGAAATAGTAGTCCGCTTCCTTGACAATGTTATTGACGCCAGCAACTATGTTATCCCTGAAATTGCTGCTATGCACAAAGAAGGCAACCGAAAAATTGGCCTGGGGATTATGGGCTGGCACGATATGCTGGTTAGGCTGGGCATACCCTACGACAGTGAGAAGGCAATAGAAACTGCAGATAGGGTCATGAGCTTCATTAATGGCGAAGCAAAAAAAGAGGCGGTTAAACTGGCCTCTGACAGGGGAGTTTTCCCCAACTTCACCGGTAGTATTTATGATAATAACAATGAAGAAGATCGTGTTCGTAATGCTACCCGGACAACCATTGCCCCAACCGGTACTATATCAATCCTGGCCGGCGCCAGCAGCGGCATAGAACCTTACTTCAGCATTGCCTTTATCCGGAAAAATATTTTAGGGGGGATAGATCTTCCTGAAGTCAACCCGCTTTTTTTGGAGATAGCCCATGAAGAAGGTTTTTACAGCGAAGAGTTAATCCAGGAAATTGCCCGCACCGGTAAAATTTCTGCTGACTCAGAAGTACCCCAAAAATATAAAAACCTCTTTAAAACGGCAATGGAGATCGATTATAACTGGCACGTCAAACATCAGGCTGCTTTCCAGCAACATACCGACAACGCTGTCAGCAAAACGATTAACCTTAAACAGGATGCAACCGTGGATGATGTCAGATTTGCCTATATTTCAGCCTGGGAAGCAGGCTGCAAAGGCATTACCATTTACCGTGATAGTTCCCGGACAAAGCAGGTCCTAAACGTGGGAGACGGCAGCAAGGATGAAAACCTGAAGCCGACTAAAAGGCCGAAAACGCTCAGCGGCCACACAACCAGCATCAGGACTGCCCTGGGTAACCTTTTCGTTACCGTTAATACAGCTGACGGAAAACCATTCGAACTCTTTGCTCAGATTGGTAAAGCGGGCAGCGATGTTGTTGCTTTTACCGAAGCAGTGGCTCGCTTAATATCGCTGGCCCTGCGCTGTGGTGTGAGCGTTGATGAAATTGTAACTCAACTGGAAGGCATTGGCGGCGCCCGTTCTGTCGGCTTCGGCCCGAATAGAATCATGAGTGTACCCGATGCTATCGGCCAGGCCTTGCGTAAACTGACCCAGGTTGAAATCGGCGACGCTCTGAACAATGGCAACCATCAATTGGAGTTATGCCCTGATTGTGGGACCTGTGCCCTGATCAGGGCAGAGGGGTGCCTGAAGTGTGAGGCCTGCGGGTTTACGGAATGTTAAAAATAAATACAGTTCAATCGATATATTAATCAAAAGAACTATTGACAGAAACAGGTTAACAATGTTATAAATAATTAATTAATTATGACGATTTAAAGATATTTTAAATATTTGACTTAATCATTTTTATGACTAAGCTTACGAAAAGCTAAATGGGCGTGCGTAAGAAAAGAATAAATATAAATACCAAAGGAGGATTAAGATGTACTGGTTTATCAAATGTTTTAAGAAGTATGCAGATTTTAGCGGTCGTGCAAGAAGAAAAGAGTTCTGGATGTTCTTTTTATTTTACTTTATTTTTGCCCTTGTCCTATCTATCATCGATGGTCTTCTTGGCTGGGGTTTTGCTGATGGAACTTTCGGTATACTCTACATGCTATTTGTCCTTGCGGCCCTGCTTCCTTACCTGGCAGTAACAGTAAGACGCCTGCACGATACGGGCAGGAGCGGCTGGTGGTATTTTATCATGCTTATTCCACTTGTCGGGCCCATCTGGTTAATTGTACTGCTCGCCACTGACGGAGAACCGGGTGAAAACCAATACGGGCCGAACCCGAAAGAAGTGGGCGAAGAAGCTTAACCATCTTTAGATTTTTCAGGCAACTAAAAAGAAAAAGGGTTCGCGGCAGGAATTACTGCTGTGAACCCTTTTTTTATTTCAATAAATTTAAAAGGAATAGATTGGCTTAATCATGAGTAGATCTGAAGTAGCCGTGTCCAGATAGATAAACAGATGGGCTCCCTGTGGTCTTTTTTGGGCAATGGATTTAAGCAACCATGAGTTTCTGTTGATCCCGGATCAAAAAAAGGGCCACCGCTTAAGGTGCCCTTTCTCAGTAAAAATGCTTATTTCGTGGTGCCGGAGACCGGAATCGAACCGGTACGACCATATCATGGTCGAGGGATTTTAAGTCCCTTGCGTCTGCCTGTTCCGCCACTCCGGCGTTAAATGGAGGCGACACCCGGATTCGAACCGGGGATGAAGGATTTGCAGTCCTCTGCCTTACCACTTGGCTATGTCGCCAAATAAATGGAGCGGAAGACGAGATTCGAACTCGCGACCCTCGCCTTGGCAAGGCGATGCTCTACCACTGAGCTACTCCCGCGTACCTGGTGCCGAGAGGCAGAATTGAACTGCCGACACGCGGATTTTCAGTCCGCTGCTCTACCGACTGAGCTATCTCGGCTTATGGCGGAGCTGACGGGACTCGAACCCGCGGTCTTCGGCTTGACAGGCCGATATGTTAACCAACTACACCACAGCTCCATATGCATTACTAAGTATACAAAAGCTATGATTAAAAGTCAATACAATCAAGGTGGACTGATAAAATAATCCTAATTGATCAGCAATAGTTTAATTGTACGGCTGTTCCAAGGTGCCCGGGCTACCATACACTTAGGCTGCTTCTACGAATTTATGGACAGCGCGGGCATCTTGGAAGGGGCAATCATTATTGTCATGTTCAAGACTGAACAATTACATATAAGCATGATCTACTTGTATTATTCAAGAGGAAATGACTTGGTTGATCTAGTTGCCTTAACTTCCTGCTGCAACCGCTTAATCCGGTCCTCTTCAGCCCAGCTGTAGTATATTAAGCTTTGTAGCTCAAGAGTGAGATCGGCATCATGAACATGGACTTGCTCAGGAACATTTAGCTTTAGAGGAGCAAAGTTTAAAATAGCCCTTACTCCATTACTCACTAGTAAATCGACAACAGCCTGAGCAGCCTCTGCGGGCACGGCCACTATGGCTATCCGAATACTATTTTCCCTGATCATCTGCGGTGCTTCATCAAAGGCATAGATCGTAATATCATCGATTTTTCGACCGACTAAACTCTGGTCCTGGTCAAAAACAGCAACAACATTTACATAGGGGTTTTTGGTCGCATTGTAGCGGGTGAGCGCTGTGCCTAAATTTCCTGCCCCTATTATGACTGTGTTAATGACCTGGTCAAGACCGATGATTTTAATGATCTTTTCCCTTAGATATGAAGTATTATATCCCGATCCCCTGGTTCCGAAAGCACCAAAATATGCCAGATCTTTCCTGATTTGCTCTGCTGTAAAGCCAGATTCACTACTTAATTCTTTAGAAGACACAATGTCAACCTTACGCAGGGTCAACTGATCCAGGATGCGCAGATAAACTGGTAACCTTTTAATCACTGACTTTGAAATATTCCGGTTAGACACTCTTGCACCTCCTGTATAGGAAAGGCCTAAAGCTATCAATTCTTACGGATCAAAACATCCCTGGTCAATTGATCCAGCAAATTTTTCTTGCTTGGATTAAGCATAGGCATAGTTTCGAGAATCTTGACGGCACGTCCAACATATTCTTCTGCCCTGTCATATGTATAAGCAGGGCCGTCTCCTTCAACAACCATTCTGGCCAGGCCTTCAAACTCCCTGGCTGATGCATCTCCTTCTCTTAACAAAGCAATCATGGCTTCTTTGCTAATATCTTTACTGTTATGGTTTGAGTTTAAAGTCCGAATAAGTGGCAAGGTTATTACCCGGTTATTTAAATCACCATAAAGTGGTTTACCTGTTGATTCTTTTGTCCCTGTGTAATCAAGTAAATCATCTATTAATTGAAAAGCAATCCCGAGATTATAACCAAACTCAGACCAGAGTAATTGTTCCCCCTCATCGCCGCCCCCAAGAAGGCTTCCAGCCTGGCAACAACCGGCAAAAAAATATGCGCTTTTTTTACCGATCCACTGGAAATAACGCTCTTCAAGATCGGGTGATTTAACTGTAGCAAAAGCCTGTTCAACTTCTCCCTCTGCCATGTTTTGCACAATTTTAGTGACGATTTTCATCAAAGACCAATTACGATAGTCAACCAGTATTTTAAAGGCCTGGCTCAAAAGGTAATCACCACTAAGAACAGAAATTTTATTATTCCATTTGATATGCACTGCATCTTTTCCCCTGCGGGTTGAAGCCTGATCAATGACATCATCATGAAGTAGTGAAGCGGTATGCATAAGCTCGAAAGAGACTGCTGCATTGATCAATGGTGCCAAGCAATTATCAGCTTTGTAAGCAGCCAGCAAAAAAAGGGCTGGGCGAATTCGCTTCCCTGTGCCGTTGAAAATATAATCACCGACTTCATTAATTTCCGGACCAGCTGATTCAACAATTTTTCGTAAATATTTTTCAACCATGATCAGTTCTTCTTCGATTAAAGGCAGTTTATGGCTCAGTTTATTCATGCTCCTATCAAGAAAATACATGGTCCTGTATTTTCAATATGTTTAGGTTTTGTTCGACAAAAAAGAACAGATATCCTTTTCAAACTTTCCTTCCGCAGGAAAATGGTTTTTTTGTATGACCATCAATTCAGGAGGATCATGCTCCTGATTAATAATCCTGCAATAGAGCACAGCAAAATATGAGGATGGAAGTTTGCGGCAAAAAGGCAAGATAGCATCCTTTTCCAGCTTACCTTGATCATGTCCTGGGTAAAAAACCATGCTGATAATTCCTCCAGGTTTGACCAGCAATAAGGCTTCTCGCAAGCTGTTTAAGACCGAAGCAGCTTCTGTGGTTACCTCATGATCTCCTCCTGGAAGATAACCGAGGTTATAGATGAAGGCGCTGACAGGTTGCTTCACATAATCTCTGAGGTTTTCATGGTTGTCACTGACTAGTGTAACCCTCTTTAACAGGCATTTTTTACTCAACAACTCCCTTGTTTTAAGCAGAGCTTCTTCTTGAATATCAAAAGCGAATACCTGACCGGCAGGGCCAACCTTAGTCGCCAGGAATAGTGTATCACGACCATTGCCGGCTGTTGCGTCAACTGCAATATCACCTTCGCTGATCACCATGGTTAGATAATTATGGGCCATAGCGGTAATTTTATTGATGCGGGGTGGAATTTTTCCTTGAATATCTCTATTAATAGTTTTCTCTCCTTGAGCCGATGATCTCTACACAATTATCAAGTTCAATAAAGGTAAAAATCTGCTCAATTATGCTGTCAGCACCCGCTCCGTTATGACAGACCACGGCTATACCAAGTTCTGACCGCTGCCATAAATCCTGGCTACCGACTTCTGTTACCGAAATGTTAAAACGGTTGCGCAATCTTCCAATTAGACTCTTCGTCACCTGGCGCTTGGCCTTCAGGGAACCAGCACCGGGAATATATAAATCAAGCACACAAATAGCAACACGCATCTAGAACACCCTGTCCTTTAAATAAATCTCAGGATCAAATCTTCAATATATTTGTCTACTGTAAGGCCTTTTTCCTCTAATTGCCGGTATATTTTTTCAACAGGTTGATAGAGAGACTGGTTGTTAAGATCACCTATTCTTCTGAAATAGCCAGTTCTTCTACCAAGCTTAAATAGTTCCCGTTGCTGATCCGGTAAAGAAAGGTAATCACTAATTATCTGAAGCATAGAAGCCTTATCTTCAGGTAGCCTGCCTGTCACTTCTTCCAGGAGGTTGAGAATATGATCGCTGAAAATGTAACTGTTTATTCCTTCCAAAGTTTTGATAAATAATTCTTCTTCCCTGATCAAATCATCATCTGCCAAAGGCCTAAAATTATCAAGTTCTATCTCCCTGTAGAGAGGAGTGGAAGCCGGAACGGCAAGAGTACGCAGCCTGATAAAGTCTGGGTTTATCAAGTTTAATGTTTTGGCTGTATCCAGGGCATGTTCACGCCATAAATCTCTCCCTCCCAGACCGATAATTACATACTCACTGAGTGATAAGCCGGCGGACTTGATTTTCTTTCCTGCCTCAACATGCTGAGCCCCACTTACGCCTTTACGCATAAAAGAGAGCACCTGATCATTGCCGCTTTCCAGGCCAACATGAATACGGCTCAAACCTGCTTCTTTGATCGATTTAAGCTCTTCAACCGATCTCCGTAGCACAGTGCGCGAACGGGCATAGGTCGTTATTCTATTTATGGAAGGAAGCTGTTCCTTGAGAAAGCAAATGATATCAACCAAGTCGCCAGCCGGCAGCAAAAGACTGTCACCATCCTGCAGAAATGCGTCAGTACCTCCGTGATATAACCAGAGGGCTAGCTGTATTAGCCCGGGATTTTCTGCCTTAACCAGATTGACAACCTGTGAGGTTATTGCTCCTTTATAACCATTATTAACTGATAGTTCCCTGATCAATTGAGTAGCATCTGCCATTGCAACAATATCTGCCTTGATCTCGGAAAGCTTCCGGCGGCTAAATTTTTCGCCTTTATAAACGGGGCAAAATAGGCACTGGTTCCAGGGGCAGTTGCGAGTCAATCTCAACAGAAGGCTATACGCCTCACTGGGAGGTCGAATCGGCCCCTGTTCATAATAAAGTTTCCTTAGCGCCATTGGCATCATCCAAATCTACTGTGTATTCATTTGCCAAAGGGCACAGCGAGCTGTGCCCTTTTTGAAAATATAAACCTAACATATTAAAGTTTAAGCAAGATATTCTTTTAAACGATCCCAGAGTTCCTGAGGTTTAAAAGGTTTTGTCATGTAATTATCAGCACCAAGATCCAAAGCCCGCTGACGGTCTTCTTCCTCTGCTTTGGCCGTAAGGACAATGATCGGTATATTACTCGTTGCTTCATCTCTTTTCAAAACTTTAAGGACTTCAAAGCCGTCCATCTTAGGCAGTAAAAGGTCAAGAAGGATCAGATCCGGGTGTTCTCTGCGAACAGCATTTAAAGCTTCTTCACCATCTTCAACAATTTCAACATTGTAACCAACTGCATCAAGACAGGTGCGGACTCCAAGAATAATATTTTTTTCATCTTCAACCAGTAACACTTTTTTGCTCATACCTTAGCCTCCCTCAGTATTGACATCCGGTAATGTAACAGACTCATTACCCTGGTAGACCGGGAAAGTAAAGGTAAAGGTAGTTCCTTTCCCAACCTCACTATCAACCCAGATTTCACCACCATGAGCCATTACTATATCTTTCGCTATGGCCAGGCCTAAGCCAACACCTCCGGTGCCTTTACGGCCGGGCCCACTAACCTGGATATACTTACGAAAAATCTTCTCCAGGTGTTCCTGGGGTATACCACACCCGGTATCCTGAACCGAGAAAAAGAGCCGCTTGCCACGTTGACGGACACGGACTGTAACGGTACCACCCGGGTCAGTATAGCGCATGGCATTGCCGACGAGGTTAGTTATTACCCAAACTGATTTGTTGAAATCAGCAGCAACAGGTGGTAGCTCGGGAGGCAGATCTGTAATTAACTCAACACCCTGCTTTTCAGCCTGAATTTTTAAGGGACGCACTGCTTCCTGGACCAGGTCTGCAACATCTGTGGGTTCAGCTTCAACGTAAATGGTGCCTGATTCTATACGTGATAGCTCCATCAAGTTATCGATCAACCTGTTCAACCTTTCACAGTCTGCCCCGATAGCCTCAAGAACTTCTTTGCCACGCGGTGTAAGATCACCAAGCATCCCTTCTTTAAGCATTTCCACTCCAACAATTATCGTCGTCAGGGGAGTGCGAAATTCATGAGATACGATTGATACAAAGTCGGTTTTGATTTTTTCCATTTCATGAAAACGGGTTACATCGGTAAGTTGAACCAGGGCACCCCACAACTTTCCCTCATGGAAAATGGGATTTATGGCAATCTTAAAAAAGTAACGCTCATCTAAACGTTTAATTTTAACTGAAGCTTCCTCATAAGAACATTTCAGGGCTTCTTCTTTACTGAGTACATCTTCCAACAGGTTATCCATTTTCTTGATTGCTGTAAGATCGGCAATCCTTTTATGCCTGGCTGAATCAGAACTGGTATGGAAAAATTCTTCGGCTTTTTTATTTAACCAGACAATCTTCTTTTCCGGATCTACTAAAAACACCGCATCATTTAAACTATCGGCTACGGTATCCAGGTTTACTGGTTCGGGTAAATTATTCAAGCTCACACCTGCCTTTCTCAATAAACTTGAAAAGATATACAAATAAGGGCTATGCGTTTTTCAATTATACCACTGCAACAGTATCTTGAAAAGTTTGCCCTGTTGATATTTCATTACCGGACCCTTATATTGTTATGATTGCCCGCTCAACATATAAGCCCCCGCTCGGGCGGGGGCTTATAACTTATAGCAACTGATCCTTAGCTCTTGCGGTTGTCAAAGACAACCTGCTCGGTGATGAATTTCTCCAAGCCAATCTTGTTAGCCACAGCATCAAGAGAACTACTTTCAACTGATAAAGGTACTTTATACTCTGCCTGCATTTCTTGTTCCAGTGATTTCAGCAGTGCATCTTCATCAGTTCCAGAAACTCCCTTAAGAACTACTTTTAAGCTATCACTATTTCCATTAGAGTTTATCTCTACATACCAGAGTAAAACATCATCCCTTGATACCATTTTTTTACGCATCTTATTAGCATTAAACTGTACTGAGCCTGCCTCGCCTGCCAGCTCATAAATAAGCGCTTTCCGTTCAATGTCACCCATAACCCGCGGTACAGTTCTTTTGCAATTGGGGCAAGGTTCTGTGGTTATTCCTCCGGTGGTAATATCCCCGGTTTTAAACCGTAGCAGGGTTGTGCCTCGAGAGTCAAGGTTGGTAATGACAATTTCGCCGCTCTCTCCTTCACCAAGCACCTCTCCGCTTTCGGGATCAACAATTTCTACTAAAACATGGTCAGGGTTAGTGTGATAGCCGAAATCAGGTTCGCACTCTGCCCAACCGGATTTTGCTTCAGAGTTAAAATAGATGCGCTGGACTAGATTATCCTTCGCGCCGACCGATTCCATCAACCTTTTAATGCTTTCAACAATTTCCATCGGCGCATAATCGATCCCAATTATGATCCGTTCCAGGCTTGCCGCGCTCAAACCAAAATGATCCAGAGTTTGCAGGGCAAATCGGGCATAACCTGGAGATGAAGCAAGAACTGGTGCTTCCAGATTATCTACAGCTTTTAGGATTTTCTCCATCCCCAGCACCCGGCCCCCACCGGTCTGTAGCGCTGTACTGCCAATATCTAGAGTGCTGTAAAAAAACTGCCAAAAGTAAACATTGGGGGCAAAAGAAAAAGCATTTATCAGTGTATCATCCCGGGTTACCCCAAAAATATCGAATGCCCTGGCTCCAGCCTCCTTGAGGTTATCCAGATCATAACCCGTATACTCAATAGGAACTGCTTTTGCAGTCCGCCCCGCTGTAAAATAAAGTGAAGCAAACTGAAGTTTTTCAGGGTCCGGCTCACTATCCTTCTTCCCAAAAAGACTAAAGCCCTTCTTCTTCTTTTTTCCTTCATCTTCACCCGGTGGATCAAGAACAAACTGCTTCGGGTAAAGAGGTTCGCCCGGCGGGGTGAGCATATCTTTCTTCTCGGTAAAAGGCAACCTGCCTAAATCAGCGACTCCTTTAATATCAGCAGCATTAATGCCTGCTTCCTTAAGTAGATTGCGATAATAAGGATGCCTGACAGCAAATTGCTCTGTCATCATCTTGTGCAGCAACTCATCCTGTAACTTGCTTATTGCTGCCGCCGGCATCCGGCTGATTTTATTCCATGCCTGCATGCTCTTCCTCCTTTCATCACTCTGCCCAACTAATTAAGTAGGCCTGTTATCGACTATGCGTTTCTCTTTTAATTCAGTTTCCATACCCAACTGGGAAACCAGTTCCGGAACTGACTTAAAAATAACATCGGTCAATGAAACTTCGGTATCCCGCAGGACCTTTTGCCTGATATCAGCCACGAATCTATCACGGTCAATATCACCAGCAGGTGCAACATAGAGGACAATCTCATCAAGATCAAAGGGATCATTGTTGCGTTTACGCATTTCAACCTGCCATTCTTCAACATCCGGGTGGCTCATTAAGAGCGGGAAGAAATTGTTCAGGTTAACCAGGGTGCCCTTCACCTTGGTCATGCTAAACTCTTTCATTTCAGACTTACGTTGGATGTTTGAACTAATCCGCGGTACTGTTCGCCCGCAGTTGGGGCAGGGTTCATAAAGTATACCGCCCTTGGCAATATCACCGGTCCTGTACCGCAGTACTGCAGTGCCGCGCCAATCAAGCGCCGTATAAACTACCTCGCCTTCTTCACCTTCCCCGACCGGTTCGCCGCTTTCCGGATCGATGGTTTCAAAAACCTCCATGTCAGGATAGGTGTGATAACCGAAGTATTCATCATGCGAAGGGCATTCGCCCCAGGCCACTTTTGCTTCAGTCATGCCGTAAGTTGCCAGTACCATTACGTCTTCGGCTCCGAGCTGGGCCAGCAGTTCTCTAATCTTGTCCTTCAGTCCCGGCGGAACTCTCTCTCCGCCAAAGAAGATCTTCTTGATCGATGAAAAATCACGGCCCTGTTTGACCGCCTCACGCAAAAAGTAATAACAGTAGCCGGGAATAAAAACTGAAACCGTGGGCCGCATATACTCAAAGGCATCCATCAGGTTATTGGTCCCGACAATCTTGCCCCCACCGCTGTGAAAGCCTGCTACGTTCATCTTTTCAGCACCAAAATAGCTTGTCCAGAAAGCCAGATGCGGGGCAAAAGGAAAAGAGTTCACAAAAATATCCTTATTCGTAAATTCAAAAACGTTCATCAGGCGGCTTCCTGACTCACGCAGGTTTTCCAGATCTCGTTTGGAGTAAACAAATGGTGTCGGAAGAGCAGTTCTGCCGGTAGTAAAATGAATGTGCACCGGCTTAAAATCATAAACCTTTTCCTCAACTACGGCTTTCCCGCCGGTCATCGACATTTTAGCCAGGTGACCGTATTTTTCAGAAACTTCCTCATCGGGTCGGATTATAAAATCCTTGTGCTTTTTAGGTTCTTCATCGGTTGGTGCAATATCCCATTTGTATGTAAAGGGCAGGTGTTTTAAATCTTCGATGCCTTTAATTTTCAAAGGGTCTATATTGTGTTCTTTCAACAGTTCACTATAGTAGGGACTGTATAAATAGATTTGGTTTCCAATAAAAGCACGGAGCTTACGATCCTGCAAGTCCTTAATATCTTTGTAGGGCATCTTACAGAGCTTGTCCCAATTCTCCATGAAGCCATCACCTCCTGTAGATACTCATTATTGGCAGCCAGGCTCCTCTAATTTAAAGAGGAGCCTGGCTGACGGTAACATTATTTTGGAAATACATCATAAAGCGTTGTCATAAACAACATGATTGCCAGAGATAAAACTATGACGGCAATCGGAAAACCTATACCGTTATAACGTCTCTCATCATAGTCCTGCCAGCCATGCATTTCGTCGACCTGTCTCTGCAGTTCCTGTGGTGGCGGTGGGGTTAACCAGGATACCACCACTGTCAGAATAAACGAAATCGGCACAGCTATAGCGGTAATTTTAATCCACCCAAGCGGTCCGTAAAAATACTTGGCGAATATAGGAAACGGAATTGTAACCGGATCCATACCCAGGTAACCGACAAGGACCCAGCCATAGAATCCAACTAAAGATCCTACAACCATTCCGGCCCCAACACCATACTTGTTGGTCCTTTTCCACCATATACCAAGCACGATCGGCACACCCAGGCCGGCGCCAGCAATACCAAAGGCCCACATAATCGCTTCCAGAATAAACTGGGGCGGATTGAGTGAAAATAGAATTACCAAAATACCTACTACGAGCATAGCTGCATATGAAAGCTTAAGTTTCTTCTCATCATCGACTTCCGGTTTTAGTTCGCCATATAAGTCATGAATCAATCCGGCGCCCATAATAAGCAGCAATCCGGCAACAGTTGATAGACCTGCTGCTACTGAACCGGCAACGGCAATAGCCAGCCAACCCTGTCCGGCTAATGAGTCAAGCAGAATGAAAACCATGTAATCATAGGCCGCCTCCGGGATATCTATACCCTGCGTGCGCATGTAATACATAGCGGCAAAGCCGGTAGCATAAACTGTAGTGTTGACCAGACCAACCAGGAAAACACAGATTACCGTGCTCCACCGCGCTTCCTTGGCATCACGCACAGTAAAGAAACGCATTACAAAGTGCGGCAGGCCGATAATGCCGAAAAATGAGCCTAAAAAGATGGCGATATAAACTACCGGGTGCACAAGCATAGGCCAGAAATAATGGGGCACTGCTTCGCTCATCAGCGGTACCATATCACCATAACCAAGCGGCGGGAAAAACCAACCTGCGGCTCCCAACGCTCTTAAAACAATCGCAACAGGAAACATCAGGCAGAAAATAAGTACTATTGTCTGGAATGTCTGGTTATAGGTAACTCCATACATACCTCCAAGGGTAACATAAAGAGTCACCACCAGGCCTCCAACAATAATACCCACGACTTCAGGTACTCCAAGGAGGAAGTAAAAAACGATTCCGATCCCTTTCAGGTTACCCCCCAGGTAAAGTACACTGACAATCAACATAATAACAACAGAGATAAAGCGAAGTGTTCTGCTGCCATAGCGCTCCGAAATAAAGGCCATCGTTGTAAAAGATTTGTGCCGCCTGAGGTAGGGAGCTGCCAGGAGCATCAACCCGATAAAAGCGGCTGTAAAAGAAGCATAAAGAGCGATGGCGATATAGACACCCTTGAGAATCAGGGCGGTTAAACCAATAAATGTCGTGAGACTAAGACCCAGTGACACCATGGCCAGACCATTGTTGACGGCTCCGATACTGCGGCCGGCCACGTAGTAATCTCCCAGGTTGCGGGTAAAACGCCGCGCCCAAACACTGATTAAAACTGATATTAAAAGAACAACAATACTGAGAACCAGACCTAAAACAAAAACTTCACCTCTTGGTTCCATTAACTAATAATCCCTCCTTTCAATCAACTTCAGGCCTTTTGCCTTTCTTCAAGCCTGTCCATAATCACACACCAGATAGCACCAATAGCGGTGACACCAATCCAACTTAACATAATCAGTAAAAAGTAGTGCAGCGGGAACCCAAGAACTGAAAGATTCTCTTTAAATACAAACATCGTTTCTCCGTAAGAGGCAACCAGCGCTTCGGGAGTGGGAACCTGGTCAAAAAATCTTTCATTAAGAATTACGACAAACGAACTGAAAAAACCGCCAATAATGGCCACTATAATAAAACATATTAAAGTAACCCGAACTTCAAGTTTATAATCTTTCATTCGCCTATCACCTCCTCCCCAAATCAAGTATTTGCTAATATATTATAATTATGCCTATTATCTAAATATTTCGCCCCCTTTGCGGATTTGTTTCTTTTGTTACGCATTAAATATATTCATTCGCCTTTTTACTAAAAAATCCTGCTTCCTTTAGGGAGAGAATAATCTTTTAATCCTCTGCAGGTATAGCCTTATAAATATGCTATGATAATATTTAAAGCTATATCGAAGGAGGCAACAATGACAGATATAATTGCCATAGTAGTTGCATCTCTATTTTTCCTGATTGGACTGGCCGGTACTATTTTACCGGTAATGCCGGGGGCACCAACAATCTGGCTGGGGATGCTTATTTACGGCCTTATCGCAGGTTTTGAAAACCTGGGGCTGACTTTTTTTATTCTGCAAGCCCTGCTAGCCCTAAGCGTAATGGGTGTTGACTATCTCTTTACTGCCATGGGGAGCCGCTACTTTGGAGGTTCAAAGGCAGCCTTCTGGGGAGCTGCGGGTGGTCTTCTTGTCGGGCTTTTCTTTTTTCCAATTGGCCTGCTGATCGGCCCTTTTATCGGAGCAGCCCTTCTCGATTTACTCTTTCGGCATCGCACTGATCAGGCTTTGAAGTCTGGAGTTGGTGCCTCCCTGGGTTTTTGGATCGCCCTTCCTGTGAAACTGACTATGGAGGCTGTAATGATCACCTGGTTTATTGTGAGAATTATTTAACATAACAGCCGATCTATTTATATTTGTTATAACTAAGAAGGATTCGGCTAATATGTGTAGAATAAGACTACGCTTACTCTCGTTGATATTACAGTGATCGATACATATTAAGGAGGAAATCGACATGGAAAAAGTGTGGTTAAATTCTTACGAAGCAGGCGTTCCTCAAAGCATTGACTACCCTTCGCGCTCTCTCTTTGAACTCTTCAGCAAATCGGCTGAAACATATCAAGGTTTGCCTGCTGTGCATTTTATGGGTCGTGAGTTGACCTATAGTGAATTAAAAAAAGAGGTAGAGGGCCTGGCCTGCGCTCTTGCCGGTCTCGGCATTAAAAAAGGCGACAGGGTGGCCATTCACCTGCCTAATAGTACCCAGTTTCCAATTACTTTTTATGCCATTCTAGCCCTGGGTGCAATCGTCGTTCCCTGTAACCCGCTTTATGTTGCCAGGGAAATGGAATACCAGTTGAACAATTCAGAAGCAGAAACAATCATCACCCTGAGCCGTTTCTATAATATGATCAAAGAAATCCAGCCTAAAACCGGCATAAAAAATATCATAGTGACTAACATTAAGGATTATTTTCCCGGCGTATTAAAAACGCTCTATACCATCGTCAGGGAGAAAAAAGAAGGCGACAGGGTTAGCCTGGCAAAGGAAGACCATCTTTTTACTGATCTAATTAAAAATAATAGGGGTAAAAAACTGCCCAAAGTTAAAGTCTCGCCGGAAGACAGGGCTGTATTTCTCTATACCGGTGGAACAACCGGAGTTTCAAAAGGCGCCGTTCTTCAGCATCGAAACCTGGTAGCCAATAGCTTTCAGGTTAAATCCTGGTGCACTGATTTTCAGGATGGTAAGGAAATAATTTTAGGGGTTTTACCTTTTTTCCACAGTTATGGGCTCTCAACCATCTTAAACCTGGGCCTGCTGAACGGGGCAAAGCTGGTACTGCTGCCTCGGTTTGTCCTGGAAGATGTTTTAAAAACAATCGACAAGCAAAAGCCAACCTTATTTCCAGGAGTGCCAACTATCTATGTAGCCATTAACAATGCAGCGGATTTGAAAAAGTATGACATCAGTTCAATTCGTATCTGTATAAGTGGCGCTGCTCCATTGCCTGTTGAGGTGCAACAGCAATTTGAAAAGAATACCGGTGGACGGCTGGTAGAGGGGTACGGACTTTCAGAAACATCGCCGGTTACCCATGCCAATCCGGTCTATGGTAACCGTAAAACAGGCAGCATTGGCCTGCCGATGCCAGACACTGAATTCAAAATAGTCGATGTCGAAACCGGAGAAAAAGAATTACCCCTTGGTGAAGTTGGCGAACTATGCCTGCGTGGCCCCCAGGTTATGGAAGGTTACCTCAATATGCCGGAAGAAAACGCCCAGAGTATCAGAGATGGATGGTTCTATACCGGTGATATAGCCAGGGCTGATGAGGATGGGTATACCTATATAGTCGATCGTAAAAAAGATATGGTCATTGCCGGAGGTTTCAATATTTATCCCCGCGATATAGAGGAAGTGCTTTATGCTCACCCCAAAGTGAT
>CAZVLE010000037.1:0-5110 GCA_964627855.1 uncultured Syntrophomonadaceae bacterium
TTTTTTAGAGCCTGCTTTACATAACCGGGCATTGCCTGCTTGGGGCGTTTCAACTTTGAAAAATCTTCACCCATAATATTCCTGCCTCCTCCCATCAACGACTATAAAAGATATCAATTGTCTACAGAACAACAAAACCATCAGGGCTACCATCTGTTTTATTAAACAAGTGCAACTGAAGAGAAGTACCCTCTGCAATTATAACAGAATGGCCGCAAATAAAGAAACCTGATTATCCGAAAAGATAATGCCCCTGGGCTGGCTATGATAAAAGCCAGCCCGTCTATCTCAGGAAAGAAGATCCATTACCGTGTAAAGCATAATGCGGGCGGTATCTACCATTGTTTTAATCTCTACATATTCATCAGCAGCGTGAAAATTTGCACCGTCAGGGCCAAAAAGCACCGTTGGAATTTTTAAGCGCGGGGCAATATGATTGGCATCTGACTCAGAACGAAAATAGGTCGTTATCATTTCCCTGCCTAATAATTGCGTGCTGCCTCTTTTCAGAGATTGCACAAGGGGCGTACCTTCATCAATGGTCCAGGGTAAAAAGTATGCTTCAGGGTGAGGTAAATCACGCAGTTTGATCTCTACCCTGCTTTCTAGACCAAGATTACCTACTATCTCTGTTACTTCACGCAATGCCAAATCAGCATCACCCTCCACTGTGTGACGGTAAATAGTGAAACTGGCCTCTTCGGGAACCAGCAGGTATTTTTCACCACCACGCAGGTTGGTAATACACATAGTCCCTCGTCCAAGCAGGGGATGATTTCCCAAATTGAGCTGATCAATCAGGGCCGTGATAATGCGGGCTGCATCTTCTACTGCATTTATCCCTTTTTCCGGAGTAGCTCCGTGGGCTGACTTGCCCTTGACTTTAACATGGTAGACAGCAGTTCCCCTGCTGCCAAGAGCCACACAGGGAAACTTTTCGCCGCCCGGTGCAAACGGGCCTGAAGGTTCCGGAATGATAGCGAAATCACAACCATCTGTAATTCCATCCATGATAGTGTAATGAGTGCCCAGACCATAAGGCCCTTCTTCATCACTGACAGCCGTAAATAGCAGATCTCCTTTTAACTCAACGTCAGCCTCAATCAACGCTTCAAGGAGAAAGACTGAGGCTACAATCCCTGCCTTCATATCGAGCGCACCCAGCCCGTATAAGCGGCCGTCTTTTTCAATACCTTTATACGGATCGACGGTCCAGCCATCACAAAGCGGCACTGTATCGACATGCCCGTTAATAAGCATGCGCGGGCCGCCTCCTTTACCATTGAGGCGAACAATTAAATTTTCACCTTTAAACCCGGTGATATCCTTCTCTTCATAATGATGTATTTCAGTTTGCAGTCGATTGTAGTACGAAAGACGACCACGCAGGTAATCAGTTATTTCTCCTTCTTCAAAAAAGGGGCTTTTAATATTAACCAGCTCCCTCAATAGTTTGACCATGTCATCCTCTTTAATCAAACTTGATGCTTTTTCAAATAATTTTTGGTCTACAGGCAACTTATTCCCTCCTTTGACCTTATTAAAGAAAAGGGGAGGCAAGCCTCCCCCTGATAATCAAACTGCTTTTATTAACCGGGTATTTGGTCATCTTCCTGATAAGCACTGACGCTCTTAATATCGCCTTCTTTAAACATGGCAAAACCGATCCATGAATAGATAACAGCTATGATCGGTACCAGGAAAGAAAGGAATGTATAGGGTATATACTCGATCGTCGGAACACCAAGGCACCCGTAGAAAAATACACCGCAAAGCCCCCAGGGAACAAGTGGTGAAAAGACAGTTCCGGAGTCTTCTGATGTCCGAGAGAGCACCTGTGGTAAGAGCCCGATTTTTTTATATGCCGGGCGGAACATACGGCCGGGAATGATGATCGCCATGTACTGGCTTGCCGAGAAAAGATTGACAAGAATACCTGAAACTACATGGGTGGTAACCAGGCCTCCGACACTCTTGACCAGGGAACCCATCTTTTCCAACAAAACGTTCAGCATTTTGGTTTTTTCGATGATTCCACCGAAAGAAAGGGCAATAAAACCAAGTGAAATAGTCCACATCATACTTTGCAGACCACCACGGCTCAGCAGGCTGTCAAGCGCTTCAACACCTGTAGCAGAAACGTAACCGTAATTCATAAAGTTTAGCATTTCAGCTAAGCTATAGCCCTGGAAGATCATAGCGAAAGCAGCACCAATGAGCGAAGCTATAATCATTACAGCCAAACCAGGCATACGCCTGACAGCAAGGATAACTACAATAATCGGAGGAATAAACATAATCGGGCTGATCATATAATTATCGGTCAACCCTTTAAGAACAACGCCAATCTGTGCGGCATCGATAGTTCCACCTGCAAAGCGCGCGCCCATAATAGCGTAGAGGATCAAGGCTATAACCAAGGCAGGAATAGTCGTATACATCATGCTCTTGATATGATCAAACAGATCAGCTTCGCCGACTGCAGCAGCCAGGTTAGTCGAGTCAGAAAGAGGTGACATTTTATCACCAAAGATAGCGCCCGAAATAACTGCCCCGGCGGTCATGGCTGCTGGAATGCCTAAACCCATGCCAATACCCATAAAGGCAACGCCAAATGTCGCCCCCGTTGTCCAAGAACTGCCAGTGGTGACCGAAGCAATGGCACAGACCAGACAGACTGTGGCCAGGAAAATGGTCGGAGTAAGAATCAGCATACCATAGTAGATCAGTGACGGAATAACTCCGGCTGGAATCCACGAGCCAATTAAAACACCAATCATCATCAGGATCATCATCGGCAGCATGGCCAGGTTGCAGCCATAGAGGATAGCGTCCTGGCACTCTTTATAGGTAAAGCCTGAAGCCATGGCTACTAAAATAGCAACAACACTGGCTAAAATCAAGGTAATATGGGTAACCCATGCTTCATCAAGCACGAATACCTGGACAAAGAGAGCTACACAAAGAAACAAAATTACAAATAAAGCACCGGCAAAACTTGGCCTTTTGTCATGTTCTGATTTTATATCAGCAGACATTTTAATACCTCCATTTTTTATTTTAAATCTTTTATTACTGTATAGCTGTCCAACTGTTTCAGGATAATTAATCACCCCCTTTAAAGCAGCAGGGCAGACTTTTTTGGTCTGCCCTGCTGCTTGATCAAGCTATTTTATTTTTATCCGCCGTATCAGTTCCGCGGCGATGTAAGAAGCCACGTGATTAGGCAGGGTTCCCGGCCCGAACCCGGCATCGTAACCAAGTTCGATGGCCAGTTCATGTGAAATTCGCGGACCGCCACAGATTAACAGCACCTTGTCACGCAGGCCTTCTGCTTCAGCAAGTTCAACCAGCTCGGTCAGGTTTTCGAGATGAATGTTCTTTTGGGTAACCACCTGTGAAACCAGCACTGCATCAGCATTCAGTTCAACCGCCCTGGCCAGCAATTCAGCATTAGGCACCTGGCTGCCAAGGTTGTAAGCTTCCATTTCGGGGTAACGTTCAAGACCATATTCACCCATATAGCCCTTCATGTTGATGATCGCGTCAATTCCCACTGTATGGGCATCACTGCCGGTGCAGGCGGCGACAACCACCACTTTACGGTCAAGCTCTTTTTTAATCAGGGCGTTTACTTCTTTGGCGCTCAATACAGTTTGCTGCTGCTTCGGAATTTTTATTTTCGAATAATCAACAGTATGGGCACATTTGCCGTATAGAACAAAGAAGGTAAAACCGGCCCCCAGGTCGGCCATCTCGGTAACAGCAGAATCTTCCAAGCCCATTTTCAAGGCAATTTGCCGGGCGGCCTCTTTGGCTTCGTCTCCCGGTGGAACCGGCAGAGTAAAACTAACCTGTACCGCCCCATCATTGTAAGTATCACCGTAAGTTTTCAGTTTTGTCAGATCTACTTTCATATCAGGAAAGCCTCCCCTCAACAGGCGCAGAGTGATTCAAAAAAAGCTCAAAGAACGGGTTATAATACTGCTCGTGCTTGGCAATAACACCGCTGCCGCCCTTCCCACCATCTCTTGAACGCTTGATATCGGCAAACATACCCTGTTCCATCGCTGTTTCCAGGCCAATTTTTTCTATTTCCTGCAGCATGGCACAGGCTTCGTCAAGGAGGTGTTCCGCCCGCTTCTGAATGCGGCCACCGGCAGTAAAAGAAATCTCTTCACTTAAATGACGGGCATTGTTAAAGACATAGCGGCTGTTTGCAATACTGAGGTAGCGGTCGCTGATAAAGGGAGTATGAATTGCCTCGGTGAGCATGCCAAGCAGCTGAATTTCCTGGCCGGTCAAAACCGATACAAGGTTATACATTCCGTTTACCAGGTAGGTTTTAAAAATATCGCCGGTCACGTGCTTGGTGGGGGGCATATACTTCAAAGGTGAACGGGGGAAAAGTTCACGACAGAGCTGCGCCTGGGCAATCTCCATCAGCAAGCCATCTTCCATCGACGGGGTAATTTCAAAAGCGTGACCAAGACCCATCTGTTCTTCTGTTAAGCCGGAGCGCAAACCAAGCTGCTCATTAATGAACTGTGAAGCGAGCACTGTGTGCCCTTTTTCATATGCATCAGCGGTCGTCAGGTAATTATCTTCGCCGGTATTGATTATAATGCCGGCGTAAGCGTTGATCATGCGTGAAAAATGCTGGTCAATAAAAGTTCGCCGCATATTAATATCGCGGAATAAAACCCCGTACATGGCATCGTTCAACATCATATCTAGGCGCTCAATTGCACCCATTGCTGACATTTCGGGCATACAGAGCCCCGAAGCGTAGTTAACCAGCATAATGTAACGGCCAGTCTCTTCACCTGCTTCATCCAGGGATTGCCGCACAATACGGAAGTTTTCCTGGGTGGCATAGGTGCCACCAAATCCTTCGGTTGTCGGACCGTAAGGGACATAATCAAGAAGACTTTGTCCGGTATGCCTGATTACAGCCACGATATCCGCTCCCTGCAGCGCTGCTGCCTTGGCCTGCACAGCATCTTCATAGACATTACCGGTAGCAACGATAACATAGAGCATCGGCTTATTCGGCGCGGAAGCATTTTTCATCTTTTGCTCCCGCTCAGCCCTGGTAGACCTGATTTTT
>CAZVLE010000038.1:0-5575 GCA_964627855.1 uncultured Syntrophomonadaceae bacterium
AGCCTACGCAGCGGCAGTGGCAACCCTCAGCGCCCAACAAGGTTATCTGAGCGCTGACCAACAGGCAGCAGCTAATCAGCTGCTTGCAGCCATTGCAGGGGTCATTGCCGCACTGCAGTATGGAGTAACTTAAACCAATACTGCCACCGCAATTACCTGAAAGCCAAATCCAAAAAGCCCGAGGTTTTAATCCCGGGCTTTTTTTACTTAATGAACATTCTTAGGGGCTATGTTAGCGCAGCGATGTCAAGACTTTCAGCTGCATTAAAACTATTAGCAGTATTCTAGTTAAGCTCATATTAAAAATTGAGGTCGAATAGGCTATGCCCACAAGGAAGCAGCCTTTTCGCACCTCTTTTTCCAAACAGTTATGATTCGGTGGTTTAAGTTTCAATGAACTGCTCCATGGAAACTATTTCCAAACCTTTTTCTCTCAGGCCATCAATGATCGGGCCCAGCGACTCAACTGTCGCCCGCCGGCTTGCACCCTCACCCCCCAGAAGGGCGCCGCTGTCATGAAATAGAATTATGTCTCCGGCTGATGTCTTTTCGATTACCCTCCGGGCAATTCCCGCTGAAGTAGCCCGGGGCTTCCAATCCTGTGATGAAAGGCTCCACAAAACAATTACCTGACCGGTCAGCTTGGCAATACGCCGCATACGCATGTCATACATTCCACGCGGAGGCCGCAGGTAATGGGGGTAATGACCGGTATTCTGCAGAATAACCAGATTCGTGCGCATGATCTGGGCGGTCAGCCGTGGAGGAGGGGTATTCGGAACAGTAATGTGCTCAAAGGTATGATTACCCACTTCATGTCCCTCTTCGATTACCTGCTTTGCAACCTCAGGAAACTTTTCAACATGGACCCCGACCATAAAAAAAGTGGCTTTTACCTTCTTTTCTTTAAGAATCTCGAGGATTTGAGGGGTAAAAACCCTGCTCGGCCCATCATCAAAAGTTAAGGTTACCTGGTTCGAAGCAGAAGGTTTGCGGCGAATAAGATCTGCCTGTGCTCCAAATCCCCTGTAAACATATAAATATGCTGTCCCCATCAACAGCGCTGCCGTTAAAAAAACCGTACCCGACCAAAGAAATATTTCGGTGATCAGAGCGCTGGGAATAACAAAAGCGATTAGGCGGGTGATATTATAACTGATCACTGCCGAGCCTGAGACAAACATCATCACAATCAGGCTGCGAATCAGCAAGTCGACAATCAAATAAAAACCTCCTCCCGATATTAACAAGCCAACAGCTAAGCGTCTTAAATCATCATCAGTTTTTCAGTTTCTGCAAACGGCCTGATCTGGTATTTTTTGTCAGGTTCCATTTGGAATCTCTCCCCCTGCCAGGTAAAATAGATGCATCCGCTCCTGGAAGTGCATCCGGCAAGGTCTTCAAAACGAACATTTAAAATAGCTGATTGAAGTAAAGGTTTATCGTCACCGCTCTTCAGGAAAAGCTTCGGAACACGATAAGCATTAATACCAGGCACCTCCACCTGCAGGACAGCGCCCTGCGGAGCAGGTTCAACAGTTGGCGGTGAAACAGCAGGCACTTGGTCAGGAGTGGTCGCCCACTGAATATAACCACTTAACTCCCTGGTTCCTGGAAAGATATAACAAAAATGCTGGTAACGGCATAAGAGAATCTGGGTTACCCAGGCAGAAGACATTCCAAACTGCATTACAGCAGGATCTCCCGGACCCCGTGAGCTCCAACCCATAACCCCTGTTTCAGCATTATAGGTCTCGAAAAGACCGCCGGAAGCATAGACTGCATCCAGAATCCGAATATGGAGCTCTTCGGCCTCCCGGGCATAGCCATAACGGAATAATACCTCCAGTGCAGCGTAATTGTTGATCATCCAAATCTGGCCGCGCCAGTAATATCCGTCCTTACGGCTGTTGTAGTTATAATCATCAAAAGCAACACTGGGAATGCCGTACAACCCCCAGAATTTTTTCGGATCCAGCAGATACCTTTCGATCACTGCCTGTATCCTGCCCAGATCAGAGCTTGCCCCAATGAAAGCAGGCCACCAGATTGCCGGGGTAAAGACCCTGATAAACTTATCACCTCGTCGATCAAGCCAGGCTTCATCTTCTGCAGACCAAAGCTCGTTTTCAATTCGGTCTTTAAGCTTACTGCCAAGAGAGAGGTAATCAGAGCCTTCTTCCTCCAACCCGGCCTCTTTGCAGAGGTAAGCTGTATTCATGTAGGACTGAAAGAGCCAGCAGTTCAGATCGACTGCAGAGAAGAAGCGGGGGATCAGGCCGACGACAAAGCTGGGCAGAAAGCTCGGAGGATAGAAACGCGGGCTGTCATCCAACCCCGATTCCAGACCGTTAATAAAAGAAAAAAGCCCGTTGGTAAGAGACCTGTTTTCTTCCCACCAGCGAAGGTTATCACTAAGCAGGGGAAGAACCTGCTGCAGGAAGACTTTTCTTTTTTCAGATTCAGAACACCTTTCATAAATACGCAGCGCCGCCCATGACTGAAGCGGCGGCTGAGAATATAACCCAAGAACCCCGCGCAGTGAATCATTGATCTTGCTCGGAATCAGGTTGCGCTGATTGCCGGATAAAAAAGTAATTCCTTTTGCCTTAAGTCTGAATTTAGACTGCCGGGGAGCCCAGTGATTTGCTTCAACCTGGGTCAGTAAAATATCGGCCGCTCTTTTACAGTTCCACTCGCTCAGGCCCATTACATGCTGCGGGGTATCCCATCCCCAGAAAAAAGGGAAATAGACCTTTGATGGAACCGAACCCCAGCGTTTCATATTTTGTCTGGGATAGTAAAGATTATTCTGAAGCGCCCAGGCGGCAGAAGTCATCAAAGTCCGGGCAGCTTCGCTTTCAACTTCACAGGGCAGGGGAAGGCTTTCTTCAAAATTTGACCACCTTTTCCCGGCAGCAGCCTTCAACTTTTCAAGATTGCGCAGCGCTCTTTCAGCACGCTGCTCAAGTTTATCCGAACCATCGGCAGAAAAAGAAATAATAACTGACCAGCTCTTTTTTTCTCCCGGCTTCAACTCCAGCCAGGAGCCCTGCAATTCCTTTTTGCCTGAACTGCCCCCGCTGGAAGGCAGAAAATAGGCATACGCTTTCAGGCCGGGAAAACGGAAGTAATTGGATACCTGTATCCCTCCGCTTACTGCCCTGAAAAATGTAAAACCATTTAAGTGGGGGTAGGGGTTTTCCAGGTCCCGGCCCAGTGTCGACATAAAGAGAAAGGCCGGCTTAACAGTTACCTCTCCATGTAAAGATTCCCACTCTGTTTCCATTACCGCCAGATTGCGCTGCAAAAAAAAGAGCCTGCTTTTCATCTGAAGATTACGATCCCGGGCCTGCTCCTCTATTCTGTAGGGGCGAAAATGAACTTTCCTGGACTCGGGCGCTTCAAAATATGCTTCTCCCTTATCATCATAGAGCTTTAAGATGAAGTCATACAACCGTCCGGCGCCGAAAGAGGTTACCGTTGAAAAAAGGGCGCTGCTGCCTGCCGCTTCAGTTTCCGGCACAGCTTTGAATCCACAATGGCTTCCAAGTTCACTCAAAGGAGAGCCGCTTGTGCTTCCGGCAATATACTGCGGGGCACCGGAAAATACTGCATGGTGCTTTATGGGACGAATCACATGCTGAAGCTGCAATCTGTAGAGAAACCAGGCAAACAGGAGAACAATAACAGCGATAAATAGAAGGTACAAAACGAACAAACCTTTCTCTACTCCCGGCAAATCCGGATCTTAATTGTTAAAATAATCTTATCATATAACCTGGGCAAAATTAATTATGTATCCACTTTTAAGAAGCGATCCGGGCCAGCAAACTGTTTAACCACTATTACCGGCAAGGGTAATGCTATGACCTTTAATTTCATGAACCAGCTTGGAGTGCCATGTTATGACAGTGATATCAAGGTTTTCAGCAGCTTTTTTGAGCCACCAACCCATCGTCCACAATTTTACTGCCTGATATTTAAGAATGTAATGGTTAACTGTAAAACAGTGGCGAAGAGAACCCAGAGCAGGTAGGGAACATTGGCAAAGGCCACCCAGGGCAAATAAGAATAGATGGCAACCATAGCCCAGATTAGTGTGATAAGAACAAGGAGGATATCGATAGCAGCAAGAAGGTTGTTTTTGAGTCCAAACTGAATTGGGGTAAAGATAAAATTAAAGATAAGGTTAAGCGCAAAAGGCACAGTTAAAGCGAGCGGAATTTTGCTGGCGAAAGCTTGGTAAAAAACTGTGCCAAAAGAGATGAAAATAACAATATAGAGGATCGACCAAACCGGTCCGAAGAGCCAGCCCGACGGTGACCATGAGGGCTTTTTAAGCTGTGAGTACCAGTTTGCTGAGTTCAGTATTTTCAAATCTCCTGTCATTAGTTGTTTGCAGATGATTATACCATGCCTTGATTAACAGGTTTCCATCCAAAAAGTTTTAAGTCACATCCAGGATAGTTAAAATCATAACCGGCACTGCCGACCAAACCCCATTGCTGGTCGCTATTATCAGGGGGAAAAGCCAACATCAGTTAAATTAACAGCACCCGCAGAGTGGTCGAAAAGAAAGCGGATCTCGGTTATCGCCCGCCCATCAAAACCCCTGCTTGCTTTAGCAAAATCAGACAGCAAAAAAGTATAGGTGCTAAAAATCGGCTATGATAAAAACTCAACGCCGAGTGGCTTTTTGAACATTCGGTACTGTGGTAACGGCGGCAGGATGTCAATATGGCTTAACTTTAGCACGGCCTCTCTGCCGGCCTTATCTTTTAGCATAATCTTAAAATATAGCTGCTCGCGGTTTTCTGATATGTTGGCCACGCCAAAGCCTTGTTTAATTTGTTAACACCCGATTATGATCAAAATATCACAAACCTATTTTTCTTATAATACACGATAGTTTGCCTTTCTCGCGATGACCCTGCGAGAAGCTTTGCAGATTTCATCCGCAGTCAGCCCAAACTTTTCCATCAGAAAACCCTGTTCACCTACCTCTCCAAACCGATCTGATACCCCAACCCTCTCCATGGGAACAGGGCGGTTTTCAACAAGCACTTCTGCCACTGCCGAACCCAGTCCATTTATGATATTATGATTTTCAACTGTAACCAGAGCGCCGGTTTTTTCAGCACAATCCACAATTAATCCTTTGTCGATCGGCTTAATAGTGAACATATCAACAACCCTTGCTTTAATACCTTCTTTTTCCAATGCCGATGCCGCCTTTAATGACTCATCAACCATGATACCGCAGGCCATAATGGTTAAATCGATACCATCTTTTAAGACGACACCCCTTCCTACAGTAAACCGGGAACTTTCATCATAGATTTTGGTTACAGTTCTGCGGCATGAGCGCATATAGAAATTTCCATAGGCCTTGGCCATTTGAGGAACCATCTGTCTGATTACGGTTGTATCAGCCGGCTCTATGATCGTCATATGGGGTATATTTCGCATAATGCCCATGTCTTCAAAGGGCATATGGGTCCCGCCATTCATCGCCGCGGTTACGCCGGCATCGCCGCCGATAATCTTAACATTTGCATCCGCATAAGCGCAG
>CAZVLE010000039.1:0-5532 GCA_964627855.1 uncultured Syntrophomonadaceae bacterium
CTTAAGGATTTTGTGCTGGTTTTCAAGAATCCCAAGGGAATCGCTGTCGGCATCGTTTTGCAGTGGATCGTGATGCCATTCGTAGCCCTGGCCATGGCCTATGCCTTCGGGTTTTATCAAAATTTCCCCTTCATCTATGCCGGGCTAATCCTAATCTGCGCCTGCCCGGGAGGTGTAACATCAAACCTGATGACCTATTATGCCAAAGGTGACCTGGCGCTTTCTGTATCGCTTACTTCAATATCGACAGTGCTGGCTCTCTTCTTTACACCAATTATTCTTACCCTTTTCAGTGCCAACATTCCCGATATCAATGTCCCGGCCGGCTTGATCGTGCAAACCATCATCGGATTGGTGCTTATTCCCTTAATCCTGGGTATGTCCATCCGCCGGAAATGGCAAGCTTTCGCTGATAAGGCAACCCCATTCTTTTCCGCCCTGGGCGTATTTGCCCTGCTGATGGTAATTGGTGTAGGAATTATCACCAATGCTGAGAAGTTTGCCGATACCGAGCGTTACAGCTTCTTATTTTATCTCATGGTTATAATGCTTTCCATCCTGGGAATGCTCATTGCCGTCGGCGTGGCAAAGCTGTTCCGCTTAAATAATTTTCAATCCAGAGCTGTGTCGGTTGAAGTAGGCCTGCGCAACTCGACCCTGGCTGTTACAATCGCCCTCCTGATCCAGGATCTGATGGGCGACTTCTACAGTTCAATGTTCGTAACCACCGCGATCTATGGTATTACAATGTATATGACTGGTTTTCTGATGATTGCGCTATATAAAAAGATCCTGCCGCTGGATGATAGGGCCCCGGAACCCGAGAGAGCTGTTACAGGAAAAACATAACTAGAGAGACTGCTTGAAATAATATCCAAAGCGAGGCTGATTACAACTGAAAGGAGCGCTTGACATGAAGGTTGATAAAATAGAACTATACCATATTTCAATACCCCTTCCCGAGGCTTTCTATCCCTCTTGGATTCCCGGGTATCCGCAGAAGTTTAACCGCTCAACCCTGCTGAAGATCACCACTGATGACGGGGTAGTCGGCTACAGTGCCGGTATGGCCATGGAGGAAGAGCGGGAAGGTCTCGGCAGTTTGCTGGGTCAATACCTGATTGGGCAGGAAGTAGAAAAACTTGATGAAGTGACACAGCTTTTGAGAGAAGCATCATACCTGGGTTGGCACAACAACTGGATTGAGGCTGCATTCTGGGACATCATTGGTAAAAAAGAGGGCAAGCCTGTGTATGAGCTGCTTGGCGGCAAGGGCGGTAAGATTGAGGCTTATTGCTCCACGGGTGAAGTTCATGAGCCGGAGAAAAGGGCTGAAGAGGTCCTTGCTTTAGGGGAAATGGGCTTTAAAATTGTCAAACTGCGTGTACACGAACACGATCCAGACAAAGACATAGCTCAGATTAAGACAGTTCGCAAAGCGGTGAACGATAAGATCAAGCTTGGCGTTGACGCGAACCAGGGTTGGCCGGTTACGATTATCAACAAACCGCCGATCTGGGATTTGGAGCGAGCTATAAATTTTGCCAAAGCCTGCGAAGAATATGACATCTCCTGGCTTGAAGAACCGCTTGATATGTACGCCTTTGATGAGATGGCCGAACTGCGTCGCACAACCAAAACTCCGATTGCCGGTGGTGAGCTGACTCCCGGCTGGCACGAGCAAAAGATGCTATTCGAAAAAGAATCGCTCGATATCTATCAGCCTGACGCGACTTTCTGTGGAATCGATACTGCTGTCAGGGTGATGAAAGAGGCCCTGAAACGGAAGCTCAAGTTCAAGCCACATACCTGGACAAACGGAATCGGTTTTGCCATAAACCTGCAAATTGCCGCTGCCAGTCCTGAACGTGAAGCGCTTGAGTTTCCCTACGAACCTCCAGCCTGGATACCGAAATACCGTGATGCCCTGATGCAGGAACATTTTATGATTGACAGCGAAGGCTTCATCACCATACCGGATAAACCAGGTCTCGGATTCGAAATCGATGAAGATGCCCTGAAACGTTACGGCCGCAAGTATTTTGAGATGACTCCGCGGGGTCTGGCGATAAAAACAATCAAACAGCGCGGGCTATTCGACGCCCTTAAACTGGCTAAAGCAAAAAAAGAAGGCTAACGAAAACCAAAAACAACACCGGGGACGGTTCTCTGTTTTACTAAACAAAGGCCGAAAAGTAAAACAGAGAACCGTCCCCGGTGTTTTGTGTGATATTAGGTTCTTGACTCGACCAGGGTAATGGGCAGCTCAAGGACATTGTTTCCCCTTAAAACAGTAACAATGATGATATCACCCACGTTATTGGCATCTACTACTTCTCTGACCGCGCTACTGCTGTCTACCTGCCTGCCGGCAATGGCGATTAGTCGGTCACCTGACTGTAAGCCATTTTCCTCAGTTGCTTCAAGCACGTAAACACCAGTGTTTGTTACTCCATAATACATGGCCGTCCTGACGTCATGAATATCAACCAGTCTTACTCCAAGGGACGGCCTGCCAGTTACGTAACCAAAATCTATCAATTGATCGACCACTTCGGCAACAAGATTAGCAGGGATGGCAAAACCCAGCCCCTCGATATTTGCCCCTGCTGATTTGGCGTTAATAATACCAATCAGCTCACCGCGGCTGTTGAAGAGGCCACCCCCGGAATTGCCAGGGTTAACGGCAGCCGAGGTTTGCAATAACTGCATGCTCTGTCCCTCGACGATAATATCGCGATCCAGGGCAGAGATAATTCCCTCGGTCAGGGTTCCGCCAAGTTCACCAAGTGGATTACCGATAGCCACTGCCAATTCACCAACGGTTAGCTTGCTTGAATCACCTAAAATCACCGGCTGTAAATTGGCTGCTTCGATTTTCAGTACGGCAAGGTCAGTTCTATTGTCTTTGCCGATCAGGGTGGCAGGGTAGCTTTCACCATTTTCCAGACGAACGGTAATGGAACGGGCACCCTCGATAACATGAGTATTGGTAACCAGGTATCCATCGGCCTTTACAACCACACCGCTGCCGGCTCCCGATGAGATAAACTGACCCAGGAAGGGGGCCGACTGGACTGTTTCCGTGGTTATTTCAACAACACTTTCCGCATTAAGGGCATATATTTCCGGGATGGAAAGCAGCGTCTCTGCAGAATCGGGGTGCTGGCCATCGGAAGTCGTCAAGGCCATAGCTCCTCCCACAGGGTAACAATTATAGTCAGTATCTATTGCCGGCTGAATGAACAGACAGGTTGCCAGATAAGCTCCCCCAAAACCAAAAATGGCAGACAAAAAGATGGTTGCAAAAAGAATTAAGGCAATACTTTTTGTACTGATAATCCTGTACATAACGGAGACCTCCCTAGATTCAGCTCTCCAGCATCAGAAAGCCGCAGTTCTTATCGACTGTTTAGATCATAACAGAGGAGTTCAGCTATAATCACCGAAAAGGGGCAGATAAAATGCGGCAAAAGTGCGGTAAATGAGGTGGCCACTTGATGCCAGCTTAAAATCGATGCAGAAACCCGGGGCAATTAACGCTTACAGGTATTGAAAATAACCGTGAAAGTTGAACCGATAGTGTCGCTTTTCACCTTTATCGTGCCATAGTGCTGCTCAATAACTGTCTTTACAATAGCCAGCCCTATCCCGTGCTTGCCTCCCTTGCCGCTATAAAAGCGATCGAAGATAAAGGGCAGATCCTTTTCAGGGATACCGGGACCGTCGTCTTTAACAGTAACAATGATCTCTTTTCCATCCTGGTGGCAAGTCAGAGTAATAACTTTTTCAGCATACCTGATGGCATTGGAGATCAGGTTGGAAAAAGCGCGGCTGAGATGTTTTTCAACACAGTAGAAATGCACCGGGTGGGGAGCAAAGTTAAAAACATACTTTAAACCCCTTTCCATCGCCACGCCTCTTTGTCGCTCGGCACAGTTGGAAATAATTTCACGCAGGTCACATTCGCTTCTCTCATCGCTTAGCGATATGCTATCAATCCGTGACAGGTATAACAAGTCTTCGACCATGTCACTCAAACGATCAGTTTCGGCAATAATAATCCTGCTGGCCTGACGCTGTTCCAGGATACCATGCTCGATCCCCTCGGCGCTGCATCTAATTGACTGCAGCGGCGTTCTCAACTCGTGAGACACATTCTGAAAAAATGTTTTTTGCTCCCGGTCATAGCTATCAAGCTGTGCAGCTGCTGTATTCATACTATCGGCCAGTTCAGCCAGTTCAAGCTCATGATAGGAGAGATCATTTCTAGAAAAGTCACCCTTTCCTATCCGGCCGGCAAAACGGGTCAGCTCATGAATTGGCCTGGCTATGACACCGGATAAAAAGGTTGCAGTGATAATGGCAAATATTATGGCCAAACCCATGACCACCAGCAAGACAGTGTTAATCCGGCCGGCAAAGTTAGTAATTGTGGTCATATCAATATATGAAATCAGGTAGGCTGTATAGTTAAAGAAAATATCCTGAACCGGTATGGATACAAGGTAAAATTCACGCCCGGATGCCTTAACCTGACTTATTTCCTTGCTGTTTAAATCAATTTGTTCTGCTTTAAGTTGTTCAGCCAGGCTGCTTATCTCCTCCAGGTCAAAGAACATATAATTCTCGGGCGCTGGATAAATCAGCTCATAATTCTGCGAGACGATAATGGCTTCTGTTTTTCCAACCGGGCCCCGCGGCAATCTTTTTATTCCCGAGGGCATGATTAGAATTTGTTCCTGCTGAAAGGGAAAACCTGGCTGAAAAGCCAAATCCTGCCCACCGATTTCTTCGGCTGAATGCAAATACTCTCTCAGCTGATCATTAACAATATTTTTAATATACTCATCGACCAGCAAGTTAAAAGCAACAATAACAACCAGGAAAACCACCGCTATGTAAATAAACATAAACAGCATGATCCTGGTGCGGATGCTGATCTTGCCGGTTTCTCTATTATTCATCGGCCACCTGCCCTTTCAGGCGAAAACCAAAACCCCATACCGTTTCAATGCTAACTTCGCTGGAAGCCAGCTTTTTGCGCAATCTCCGAACAGTATCATCAGCAGCCCGGGTCTCTACTTCACAGGTATAACCCCAAATGTTATTCAACAGCTCTTCCCGGGAAACCGCCCTTTCTTTATTCTCAACCAGGTAACAGAGCAGATTGTACTCGTTGGGAGTGAGGTCCACCGTAGCACCACCAACAGTAACAGTTTTGTACTGCCGGTTAATTTCTATGTCGGTATAGACAAGTTTCTCAATTCCTTGCTTGGGTTGCTCCTGCCGTTCATAATCGATACGGCGCAGGATGGCCTTTACTCTCATGACCAGGGACATCGCCGAAAAGGGTTTGGTAAAATAGTCATCACTGCCCAGGTTAATACCGGTTGCATAATCAATATCACTGTCACGGGCAGTGAGCATGATAATCGGCACGGTATTCTCTTTGCGGATTTCCCTGCAGACCTCAAAACCGCTTAAACCGGGCATCATGATATCGAGAATAATAAGATCGCAGGGTTGATC
>CAZVLE010000040.1:0-18520 GCA_964627855.1 uncultured Syntrophomonadaceae bacterium
CTCCCCCCTCGAGGGGGAGGGGGAATATAGAACTGGATCCGTTAGTTCCTACTGTAATTCTCCCTCTCCCCTGGCGGGAGAGGGGCGGGGTGAGGGGGAGCTTGATCCGGCTCTACGATCTCCAGCACGGTCGGGTTGTAAAGAGTTTTTCCGGTTTCCAGTGTTTGCTAGGCGGGCTTTGCCCCCCTTGCCCTAAGACTTTAGGAAAGATTTTGACAGAAGCGATGAAGTAAAAGGTTGCCGGCCTTTAAACCGGGGAATTTTTATGGAGCAGCTCTGATTAAATCAGGCGATAAGGAGGATTCGTCCATGGCTAACCAAAAAATCAGAATCAGACTAAGGGCTTTCGATCACCATTTGCTCGATCAATCTGCCGGCAAAATAGTTGAAACAGCGCGTCGTACAGGGGCAGATGTTTCCGGTCCGGTGCCATTACCGACAGAAAGAAGTCTCTATACTGTTATCCGGGCACCGCATAAGTATAAGGATTCCCGGGAGCAATTTGAGATGCGCACTCATAAGCGTCTTATTGATATTCTTGAACCGACACCGAAGACAATTGATGCCCTGATGAGACTCGACTTGCCTGCCGGTGTGGATATCGAAATTAAGCTCTAGCTGATTGGCGGGAGGTGCCATTTAATAATTATGTCTAAAGCAATTTTAGCGCGTAAAGTTGGGATGACCCAGGTCTATGACGAGCAGGGTAGGGTAATTCCGGTTACAGTTCTAGAAGCCGGCCCATGCCGCGTGGTTCAGGTTAAGAACATGGACAATGACGGTTACAACAGTATTCAGCTCGGTTTTATAGATAAAAAAGAACAGCGGGCCAACCGGCCAACGAAAGGTCATTTTCAAAGGGCCGGACTGAAACCGCTCAGGTATTTGCGTGAATTCAGAGTAGAAGATTCTTCCGGGTTCAGTCCCGGGCAGGAAATCAAGGCCGACACTTTTTCGCCGGGTGACTATGTTGATGTCAGCGCTGTGGCCAGGGGAAAAGGTTTTGCCGGTTCAATTAAAAAGATGGGATTCAGCAGGGGCCCCAAAACACATGGTTCGCACTATCACCGTGGTCCCGGTTCCCTGGGTTCCGTTGATGCGGCAAGAGTTTTTAAAGGACGCAGGCTTCCGGGCCGCATGGGCGGCTGGCGGCGTACTATCCAGAGACTCTATGTCGTTGATACAGATGTCGAAAAGAATATTATTTTGGTTAAGGGCAATGTGCCCGGACCCAGGGGTGGCCTGGTCGAAATTAAGGAATCGCTGAAAGGCAACTAAATGACCAGCCCGAAGAGAGGAGATGCCCTGAGTATGCCTAAATTATCGCTTTACAATAGAGACGGTAAAAAGGTCGAGGAAATTGAAATCCAGGCCGGCCTTTTTGAGGCTCCTTTGAAGCAGGGGGCTCTTTACCAGACCGTTGTCTCACAGGCGGCGAGACGCCGGCAGGGCACTGCATCATCAAAAGATCGCAGTGAGGTCCGCGGTGGCAGTAGTAAGCCGTGGCCGCAAAAAGGAACCGGTCGTTCCCGTCACGGCAGCACCACTTCACCGATCTGGACCGGCGGTGGCGTTGCTTTTGGTCCGAAACCTCGTGACTTTGGGACCAAGGTTCCGAAAAAGGTTCGCCGCGCTGCTCTAAAGTCTGCCCTGAGCGACAAGTTCAGGGATGGCAAGCTGGTGATTGTTGATGATTTTAGCATTGCTGTTCCGCGGACGAAAGAGGTAGCGGCTCTGCTGGATAATTTAAAAGTAAGCGGGGGGGCTTTAATCGTTAGCGACCAGCCCGATCATAACCTGATCAAATCGGCACGCAACCTGCCCAAAGTGAAAACTGCCCTGGCCCGGCAGCTTAACGCCCTCGATATCCTTACTTACAACTACCTGGTAATGAGTAAAGCAGCCCTGCAACAGGTTGAGGAGGTGTTCGGCGGATGAGAGATGCAAGGGATGTTATTATCCGTCCTCTAATCAGCGAAAAATCTTCCGACCTGATGGAAGAGAACAAATATACCTTTGTCGTTTCCGGCAAAGCAAATAAAGTTGAGATTAAGCATGCCCTCGAAGAGATCTTTGGTGTTAAGGTCAAAGCAGTTAATACAGCCAACTTCAAGGGCAAGAAGAAACGCCTGGGCCGTTTCCCCGAAGGGAAGAAGCCCAGCTGGAAGAAGGCAGTTATTACTCTGGCCGAAGGCAGCAAACCGATCGAGCTGTTTGAAAGCCGCTAAGAGAAGGAGGGAAAATTAAATGGCTGTTAAACGTTTTAAACCTACTTCGCCGGGGCGGCGGTTTGCCACCGTATCGACTTTTGAAGAAATAACCAAGAAGGAACCGGAAAAATCATTGCTGGCTCCTCTGAGTAAAAAAGCCGGGCGCAATTCATATGGCAGAATTACTGTCCGTCACAAGGGTGGAGGCCATAAACGCACTTACCGGATTATTGATTTTAAAAGAAACAAAGATGATATTCCGGCAAAGGTGGCCGGCATCGAGTATGATCCCAACCGTTCGGCCAATATAGCCCTGTTGCATTATGCCGACGGTGAGAAGCGTTATATTCTCGCTCCGCTGGGCTTACGAGACGGGCAAACGGTTATTTCCGGAGAGAAAACAGAAGTAAGACCCGGGAATACCATGTTGTTACGATCGGTACCGGTGGGGACTTTTGTTCACAATATCGAGTTGAAGCCCGGTCATGGTGGTCAGCTGGCCCGGTCGGCCGGAACGGCGGCCCAGCTTGCAGCCAAGGAAGGCGACCGGGGGCACCTGAGGTTGCCATCCGGTGAAGTTCGCCTGGTCCCGCTGGAGTGCCGGGCTACTATTGGCCAGCTTGGAAATATTGAGCACGAAAATATTACCATCGGCAAAGCCGGACGCAGCCGCTGGCTTGGTCGAAGGCCTACCGTACGCGGTTCCGTTATGAACCCCTGTGATCACCCCCATGGTGGTGGAGAGGGCAGGGCGCCAATTGGCCTCAAGAGACCTGTAACGCCCTGGGGTAAACCGACCCTTGGCTATAAAACTCGTAAAAAGAATAAAGCTTCTGATAAGTTGATTGTCCGTCGTCGTAAGAAGTAGCCGGTTCAGAGGGCCGCTGCCGGCGGTATAACAGCGGATTCCTTTCCGGCTGAAAGGGAGGTTGTCTTAAATTGTCACGTTCACTGAAAAAAGGTCCCTATGTCGAGGCCAGCTTGATGAAAAAGATTGAGCAAATGAATAACTCGGGGGATAAAAGGGTTATTAAAACCTGGTCCCGCCGTTCGACCATATTTCCTGATATGGTCGGGCATACCATTGCCGTTCATGACGGCCGTCGTCATGTGCCCATTTTTATCAGCGAGGATATGGTCGGTCATAAACTGGGCGAATTTGCTCCGACCCGTACCTTCCGGGGCCACGGGCACCATACCGAGCGTTCCACGACCTTGAAGTAGGGCTTAAGGAGGCAGGAAGATTTATGGAAGCAAGAGCACAGGCCCGCTATGTGCGCCTGGCGCCGCGTAAGGCCAGGGCCGTTATTGAACTGATTCGCAATAAAGATGTAGACGAGGCGCTCAGTATATTACGTTATACACCGCGCCGCGCTGCCGAGACAATATCAAAGGTGGTTAAGTCGGCGGCAGCCAATGCCGAGCATAATTATGAAATGAATCGCGGCTTATTATACATCGACCAGGCTTATGTGGATGAAGGTCCGACCATGAAACGCGTTCAGCCGCGCGCCAGGGGAAGACGTTTTCTGATTTTAAAGCGGTCCAGCCACATAACGGTTGTAGTCAAAGAAAGAAAGGGGGTCTAGATGTGGGACAAAAAGTAAGCCCCGTTGGGTTCCGAATCGGTATTATTCGTGACTGGGATGCGCGCTGGTTTGCCAGTAAAAATTATAAAGAGCTGCTGCACGAAGACCTGGAAGTTCGCAATTATCTCACTAAAAAACTCCGGGATGCTTCGCTATCGCGAATTGAAATTGAGCGGGCAGCTAATAATTTAAGGATCAATATTCATACCGCTAAACCGGGCATGGTAATTGGCCGGGGCGGAACGGGCGTTGAAGAGTTGCGCAAGCAACTGGAAAAGATGACCGAGAAAAAAGTGCACCTGAATATTATCGAAATAAAAAAACCTGAACTGGATGCAAAACTGGTTGCAGACAGTGTCGCTTCTCAGCTGGAAAGGCGCATTGCCTTCAGGAGAGCGATGAAACAGGCAGTTTTCCGCAGTATGCGTAATGGCGCGAAAGGGATAAAAATTGCCTGCAGCGGCAGGCTGGGCGGCTCTGAAATGGCCAGGAATGAAAGTTACCATGAAGGAACAGTGCCCTTGCAGACAATGCGCGCCGATATTGATTACGGTTTTACAGAAGCGCGTACTACCTATGGTCGTATAGGAGTCAAAGTATGGATTTACAAGGGAGAAATTCTGCCCTCAAAACCGAATCCCGAAAAACCTGCCGGGGAGGTGGACAGCAATGTTAATGCCTAAGCGGGTTAAGTTCCGCCGTCACCATCGCGGCCGTATGAAAGGCAAGGCCAAGGGAGGCACAGTTGTCCAGTTTGGTGAATTTGGTATGCAGGCCCTTGAGCCTTCATGGATAACCAGCCAGCAGATCGAATCAGCCCGTATCGCTATGACCAGGTTTATCAAGCGGGGCGGTAAGGTCTGGATTCGCATCTTTCCCGACAAGCCGGTTACTGAGAAACCGGCTGAAACAAGGATGGGTAAAGGTAAGGGCTCGCCTGAGTATTGGGTTGCCGTGGTTAAACCGGGCCGCGTAATGTTTGAACTGGCCGGTGTCAGTGAGGAGATAGCGAAGGAAGCTATCCGCCTGGCTTCAAACAAGCTGCCAATCAAGACCAAATTTGTAAAAAGAGTTGATACGGGTGGTGTATCCGAATGAAAATAACAGATGTTCGTGAATTAAACGAAAAGGAACTGGAAGAAAAAGTTGTGGAGTTGAAAGAAGAGCTCTTTAACCTTCGTTTCCAGCAAGCCACCGGTCAGTTAGACAATTACATGCGTATTAAAGAGGTCCGCCATAGTATTGCCCGGGTAAAAACCGTGCTCAGGGAACGGGCCCTTAGCTGAGCTTTAAGATGAAGGGAGGCCCATCGGTTTGGAAAAAGGAAAACAAAAAGTACGCAGTGGCCGGGTGGTCAGCGATAAAATGGATAAAACCAGGGTTGTGGCAATTGAACGGGTAACTCGCCACCCCCTCTACGGTAAGACTATCCGCCGCACTAAAAAGTATAAGTTTCATGATGAAGCCAACGAATCCCGAGTAGGCGATGTAGTCAAGATCATGGAAACCAGGCCGCTCAGTAAAGATAAGAGATGGCGCCTGGTGGAGATTGTCCAGAAATCGAAGCTGTAAGATTCCTTTTGCCGCTTGCCTGGCGGGAGGGGAATGAAAGGAGAGGCACCGATGATTCAAAGCGAAACCATCTTAAACGTAGCCGACAACTCGGGAGCAAAGAAGATCCTCTGTATCAGGGTCTTGGGCGGATCGAAGCGAAAATATGGCAGAATTGGCGATCTCATTGTCGCTTCGGTCAAGGAAGCCACCCCGGGTGGAGTGGTTAAAAAAGGTGAAGTGGTTAGGGCAGTGATCGTGCGGACAAGAAGCCGGCTTAATCGCAGGGACGGGTCCCATATCCACTTTGATGAAAATGCAGCAGTAATTATTAACGAGCAGAATAATCCGCGGGGCACCCGCATTTTTGGCCCCGTTGCCCGTGAGCTGAGGGAGAAAGATTTCATGAAGATTGTTTCCCTGGCGCCAGAAGTGATTTAGAAGTTCAGTATGGAGGTGGCGAAAAACCGGTGGAAATGAAAAAAATGACCGTTCGCCGAGGAGATAAAGTTCTGGTTCTCTCCGGCAAGGATAAAGGTAAAAAAGGAAAAGTGATTGCCACTTATCCCCGTCTTGGCAAAGTCAAGGTGGAAAGTGTTAACATGATCAAGAAACACGCCAAGCCGACCCGTAAAGTTCCCCAGGGGGGAATCAGGGAGATGGAAGCGCCCTTTCCGGCCTCGAAAGTCATGGTTGTCTGCCCGGCTTGCAGTAAGCCGACCCGGGTTGCCAAGAAAGAGCTTTCCGATGAGCGCCGGGTTCGCTCATGTCGTAAGTGCGGCGAATCGCTGGATAAGTAAGGAGGGTTAAAGCTAAGAAGATGTCAAGAATGAAAAAGAAATATCTTGAAGAAGTAAGGCCCGCCCTCGTGAAGCGGTTTGAATATAAGAATATTCTTCAGGCTCCGCGAATCGAAAAGGTTGTCATTAATATGGGCCTGGGTGAAGGTAAGGAAAACCCTAAAATACTCGATGCAGCGGTTAAAGATCTCTCGATAATAGCCGGTCAGAAGCCGATTATTACCAGGGCCCGCCGTTCTGTGGCCAGTTTCAAGCTGCGTGAAGATATGCCTATTGGCTGCAAACTGACCCTGAGGGGTGTGCGCATGTATGATTTTCTAGACAAGCTCTTCAGTATTGCCCTGCCAAGGGTCAGGGATTTCAGGGGAATATCACCGCATTCTTTTGACGGTCGGGGCAATTTTACCATTGGCATCAAGGAACAGTTGATTTTTCCCGAGATTGAATACAGTGAGGTTGAAAGAGTGCTCGGTATGGATATTACCATAGTGACCACTGCCGAGACTGATGAAGAAGCCCGCGAGCTTTTAACTTTGATGGGGATGCCCTTTCGGGCGGCCTGAAGCTTAAGGCTGTCGCGGAAATTTAAGGAGGAAAAGGATGGCCAAGAAATCGTTAATAGCCAAGGCCAAGAGAGAGCCCAAGTTTACTGTACGCGGCTATAACCGCTGTCATATCTGCGGCAGACCAAGGGCTTACTTGCGTAAATTCGGCCTGTGCCGCCTTTGCTTTCGTCATCTGGCCAACGAGGGAAAAATTCCGGGAATTAAAAAAGCCAGCTGGTAGATGATGAAAGAATGAGAGGAGGTTGTTATTGCCATGATGACAGATCCGATTGCCGATATGCTGACACGGGTGCGCAACGCCAATAATGTGCGGCATAAATCAGTGGAGATCCCTGCTTCAAATGTGAAGCGGTCAATTGCTGCAATCATGAAGCAGGAAGGTTTTATCAAGGACTATGAATTGATTAAGGATAACAAGCAGGGCATTTTGAGAGTTCACCTCAAGTATGGACCCAACCAGGAGCGCATCATCAGCGGCCTGAAAAGGATCAGTAAGCCTGGTCTGAGGGTTTATGTGAAGAAAGATGAACTGCCGAAGGTCCTGGGAGGGTTAGGCATAGCGGTTATCTCTACCTCTCAGGGACTGATGAGCGATCGCCAGGCCCGGGAAACCGGAAGTGGTGGAGAAGTTTTATGCTACATCTGGTAGCAAGCGAGGAGGTTTACCGATGTCTCGAACCGGTAAAAAACCTGTCGTTGTACCTGAAAAGGTTGAGGTACAGCTTGACAAGAGGAATATTAAGGTAAATGGTCCGAAAGGACAGCTGTCGATGGAGTTACCCCGGGATATGATCGTTGAGCAGGAAGAAGGCTTAATTACAGTTAAGAGGCCTTCGGACAGCCCGCAGCATAGAGCTTTACATGGCCTGACCCGGACACTAATCGATAACATGGTCACCGGGGTGACCGAGGGTTACAGCCGCAGCCTGGAACTGGTCGGGGTTGGTTACAAGGCCGCCCTGCAAGGGAAAAAGCTGGTTTTAAACGTGGGTTATTCACATCCTGTTGAATTTGATCCCGGTGATAACATGGAAATTGAAGTGCCTGCGCCAACGAAGATCATTGTCAGGGGTATTGACAAGCAGGCGGTCACCAACCTGGCTGCAGTCATTCGCAAGTCATTCCCGCCTGAACCCTACAAGGGTAAGGGTATTCGTTATGAAAAAGAGTTGGTCCGCCAGAAAGTTGGTAAGGCGGGCAGCAAATAGTCGCCTGGAGGTGTAATAGTGTGCTTAAGGCCAAATCACGTTTAATCAGCCGGAAAAAGCGTCATCGCAGGGTCAGAACCAAAATTAGTGGTACACCTGAACGTCCCCGGCTTAATGTATTTCGCAGCAGTAAAAATATCTATGGTCAGGTGATTGATGACCTGTCCGGACAAACCCTGGTTGCTGCCTCCAGCCTTGACCCCCAGTTGCGGTCAGAGCTTTCCGTGAGCGGCAACAAGGAAGCAGCCCGCAAGGTCGGCGCTTTGCTGGCCCGTAAAGCCATTGATCAGGGTATTAAGGACGTGGTCTTTGACCGGGGCGGTTATCTCTATCACGGCCGGGTTAAAGAACTGGCAGAGGGTGCCCGTGAAGGCGGGTTAAACTTCTAGAAAGGGGGGAATTGCAGGGGTGACAAAGATCGAGCCATCACAGGAGTTGTCAGAAAAAGTAGTTAAGGTTAACCGCGTAGCCAAGGTGGTTAAAGGTGGGCGTCGTTTTAGTTTCAGCGCCCTGGTAGTTGTAGGCGACCAGAACGGTGTTGTCGGATCCGGCATGGGTAAAGCCGGTGAGGTTCCGGAGGCGATCCGTAAGGGCATCGAGGATGCCAAGAAAAATTTGATTAAGGTACCCATGGTTGGAACGACCATAACACATCCGGTAACCGGGCGTTTCGGGGCCGGTAAGGTAATGCTCAAACCTGCTTCGGAAGGTACCGGCGTCATTGCCGGTGGGCCGGTGCGCGCGGTTCTGGAATTGGCCGGGGTCAGGGATGTGTTAACCAAGTCTCTCGGTTCAGCCAACGCCATTAATATCGTTAATGCCACCATGGAAGGTTTAAAGTCTTTAAAACGGGCTGAAGAAGTCAGCGCCATGCGCGGTGTTGAACTGGAGAAGCTTCTCAGTTAAGGAGATAGATCAGCTATGGCAAAAAAAGCAAATAAATTAAAGATAACCCTGCTTCGCAGTCCGCTGGCCTGCAAGCCGAAGCACCGCCGTACGGTAAGAGCGCTCGGCTTGCGAAAAATCGGCCAGACGGTTCTTCACGATGATACAGCTGTAATCAGGGGTATGGCAAACAGGGTAAACTATTTAATCAATGTCGAAGAAAGCAAGTGATTGGAATTGCTTTTAAAAGGGAGGTGTAGCCGATGCGTTTACACGAATTAAGGCCTCCTGATGGAGCCAGGAAAGTCGCTAAACGTAAAGGAAGAGGTATGGCTTCGGGATTGGGTAAAACCTCCGGGCGGGGCCAAAAAGGACAGGGTTCTCGTTCCGGTTCCGGTGTGCGTCGCGGATTTGAAGGCGGCCAGATGCCTTATTTCCAGCGCCTGCCAAAGCGCGGTTTTACCAATATATATAAGCAAAAATGGAATATTATCAATTTAAGCGACCTGAATACCTTTGAAGAGGGAACCGTTATTACACCGGACCTTTTACTGGAAAAGGGTATCCTGAATAACCTGCGCGATCCCCTGAAAGTGCTTGGTGACGGCGAGCTTGATCGTAAGTTGGAAGTGCATGCTCACCGCTTCAGTAAGCAGGCCCAGGCTAAAATTGAAGCAGCCGGCGGAAAGACAGAGGTGATTTAAATTGCTGGAGACAGTTCGGACAGCGTGGCGTATCAAGGAACTTAGAGAACGAATTCTGTTCACCCTGGCCATGTTCGTGGTTTTTAGGGCTGGTTCGGCGATCCCTGTACCGGGAGTCGATCCTTCTAAACTGGCGGAATTCTTCCAGCAAGATACAATATTTGGTTTTGTTAATATTATCGGCGGTGGTAACCTCGAGAATTTTACCATCTTTGCCCTCGGGATCATGCCTTATATTAACGCCTCAATTATTATGAACCTTTTAACGATCGTTATTCCCAAACTGAAGGAATGGAGCCAGGAAGGACCCGAAGGGCGCAAGAAGATTACCCAGATCACCCGCTACGGAACGATAGTGATTGCCGTAATCCAGGCGCTTGGTCTTTCGACGATCATAGCCGGTGAAGCTGTGCTTGACAGGACTTTTCTTTCTTACACGACCATTGTTATAGCGATGACTGCCGGCACGGCCTTTTTAATGTGGATGGGTGAATTAATTACCGAAAAAGGTATTGGCAACGGTATTTCTCTGATTATCTTTGCCGGGATCGTGGCCGGTTTTCCCATTGCCGTGGCCATGGCGGCCGAGCAGTACCGGTTTGGCCAGATCAGTCTTTTAACTATTCTGATCGTGGTTGTTGTTCTGCTTGCCCTGATTGTCGGTATCATTGGTCTTGACCAGGGGCAGCGGAGAATAAATGTGCAATACAGCAAGCGTGTGGTTGGACGGCGGATGTACGGCGGCCAGGCCACGCATATCCCGATGAAAGTCAACCAGGCGGGGGTTATCCCGGTCATTTTTGCTTCCGTGATTCTCAGTTTCCCGCAAACGCTGGTCAGCTTTATTCAACACCCGGTGGCTGAGAGAATAGCGGCCAGCCTTGGCTGGGGCTCTAATCTTAACCTGGTTTTATATATGACCCTGATTATTCTCTTTACCTATTTTTACACCGCGGTGCAGTTTGATCCTTTCCAGGTAGCCGGGAACATCAAGAAATACGGCGGTTTCATTCCCGGGCTGAGGCCCGGCCGCCCGACGGCAGAATATTTGGCCAGGGTTACGTCTCGTCTGACTACTGCGGGAGCTTTTGCGCTGGCTTTTATTGCTGTATTTCCGATTATCCTGGAGCGGATAACGGGAATGAGTATTGTTTTCGGCGGTACTGGCCTGATTATTGTTGTCGGGGTGGCCCTGGAGACTTTCAAGCAAATCGAGAGCCACATGCTGATGCGCAGCTATCGCGGTTTCATGAAATAGAGAGAATGGTATGATTAAGCTTAAGTCTGCCCGGGAAATTGCCCTGATGCGGGATGCCGGGAAAATAGTAGCCACAGTGCTGCAGGAAATGGACCGCGCAATCGAGGTCGGCATAACCACCGCTATGCTGAACAAGATTGCCGAGAAGTTAATCCGCCGGCACAAAGGGGAGCCTGCTTTCCTCGGTTACAATAATTATCCTGCATCCATATGCACATCGATCAATGAAGAAGTTGTGCATGGCATCCCCGGCTTGCGCCGGCTTAAAGAGGGCGATATAATCAGCATTGATGTCGGTGTTCGCCTGAAGAATTATTATGGCGATGCTGCAGCTACTTTTGCCGTCGGAAAGGTTACTGCGCAGGCAAGTAAACTGATGGAGGTTACAAAAGTTTCGCTGCAAAAAGCGATCGAGACAATGCAGGCAGGAAAGAGACTTTCCGATCTTTCTCATGCAGTCCAGACTCATGCTGAACAGTACCACTTTGCAGTAGTGCGCAATTATGTTGGCCATGGAATTGGTCAGGAAATGCACGAAGAACCACAGGTGCCTAATTTTGGTTCTCCCGGTCGTGGGCCTGTTTTACAGCCGGGCCTGGTTCTGGCCATTGAGCCAATGATCAATGTTGGCACCTGGGAAGTTAAGGTGCTTAAAGATCAGTGGACAGTGGTAACTGCTGACGGGGAGCTATCAGCTCACTTTGAACATACCATAGCCCTGACTGAGAATGGTCCCGAAGTGTTGACATCTTCCAGTCTTGCCTGAGGAGGGCATTCTATTGAAGGAATTAAAGCCGGGGCAGCTGGTCCGTTCTCTGGCCGGTCGCGACAAGGGAAAGCATTACCTGGTTCTGAGGGAGCTTGATCCCATTTATGTGCTGGTTGTTGATGGGCGTAACCGTCCCCTGGCCCGGCCAAAAAAGAAAAACAAGATTCACCTGCAACACTATGAGCGCAGGGCAGATCTGGGAGAATCGCTTGATATTGAAAAACTGGACGATAGCCGGGTGATCAGGCACCTGAAAGATTTGACACCGGTAATCGGACCCCCTGAAAAGGAGGTTTAACTGGTAACATGAGCAAGAAAAAAGACGTTGTTGAAGTAGAAGGGATAGTTGTCGAACCGCTGCCGAATGCCATGTTCCGGGTTGAGTTAAAGAACGGACACAAGGTTCTTGCTCATGTATCGGGAAAAATTCGCATGAATTTTATTCGCATTCTGCCGGGCGACCGGGTGTTGGTTGAATTATCGCCTTACGATTTATCTCGGGGGCGCATTACCTATCGCTACAAGTAAGGAGGTTCACAGCCATGAAGGTGAGGCCCTCAGTGAAAAAAATGTGCGAAAAATGTAAGATCATCAGGCGCAAGGGTAGGGTAGTTGTTATCTGTCAAAACCCGAAGCACAAGCAGAGGCAGGGTTAAGTAAGGATGCCTGCGAAACGGGTAAGCCCTGTCAAAGAGGAAAACTGTTAAGGAGGTGTTAAACTATTGGCCAGAATTGCAGGTGTAGACTTACCGCGTGACAAAAGAGTGGAGGTTGCGCTGAGCTATATTTATGGTGTCGGAAAAAGCCGCGCTCTGGCGATCCTGTCTCATACCGGAGTCAGTCCCGATACAAGGGTCAAGGATTTAACTGAAGATGAACTCGGCCGTTTGCGTGAGTTTATAGACAAGAATTATAATGTCGAAGGTGATTTACGCCGTGAAGTTGCCTTGAATATTAAGCGGCTGGTCGAGATTGGCTGTTACCGGGGGATCAGGCATCGTCGTGGTATGCCGGTGCGGGGTCAGAAGACTAAAAACAATGCCCGCACCCGTAAGGGCCCCCGCAAGACAGTCGGTATCCGTCGCAAGAAATAGGATTCGTGGAGAAGGGAGGAATTGACGAAAATTGGTCAAGAAAAAGGTTACCCGCACTAAACGGCGAGAAAAAAAGAATGTTGAGCGCGGGGTTGCTCATATCAAATCAACCTTTAACAATACCTTTATCAGCATTACCGACATGGACGGCAACAGCATATCCTGGTCCAGTGCCGGCAATGTTGGCTACAAGGGATCCCGCAAATCGACCCCTTTTGCCGCCCAGCTGGCAGCTGAAGCGGCGGCCAAGGTGGCTATGGATCACGGGATGAGACAGGTTGAAGTATTTGTCAAAGGACCCGGTGCCGGGCGTGAAGCGGCAATTCGCTCACTGCAGGCAGCAGGGCTGGAAGTCAATGCAATTAAGGATGTTACCCCCATACCGCATAATGGTTGCCGCCCACCGAAGAGGCGGCGGGTTTAGTATTTTATATAAAAGGAGGTGTAACATTATTTAATGGGACGCCACACAGGAGCAGTTTGTCGTTTGTGCCGCAGAGAAAAAGATAAGCTTTATTTAAAAGGTGATCGCTGTTATTCTGATAAATGTGCCATCATTCGTCATGCCTATCCACCGGGAGAACATGGCCAGGGCCGTCAGAAGTTTTCTGAATATGGTCTGCAGCTACGGGAAAAGCAAAAAGCACGCCGTATCTACGGTGTAATGGAGAGGCAGTTTCGCCTCTACTTCAAAGAAGCAGACCGTCGCCGCGGAGTTACCGGTGAAGTGTTGCTGCAGCTTTTAGAAAGCCGCCTGGACAGTGTTGTTTATCGCATGGGGCTGGCCCGCTCACGGGCGGAAGCAAGGCAGTTGATCAATCATGGTCATTTTCAGGTTAACGGGCGTAAGGTCGATATTGCCTCCTACCTGACCCGGGTTGGAGATGTTATTGCTGTTCGCGAAAACCGCCGGAATAAACCTGTTTTTAAACAGATAGCTGAAGAAAAAGAACAGCAGGGCATAGTTGACTGGCTGGAAGTTGATCATGAAAAAATGGAAGGAAAGGTTTTGAGGGTACCGCAGCGTGATGAAATTGACGTGCCGGTAACCGAACACCTCATAGTTGAACTTTATTCCCGTTAAATGAGAAGTTGACCCTCAATATATCAAGCGAGGAGGGTAAATCGACAAAGATATGATTGAAATTGAAAAACCGAAAATAGAATTTGTGGAAAAAGATGAGCAGACCCATTATGGGCGTTTTGTAGTTGAGCCTCTGGAAAGGGGTTACGGAACTACTCTTGGTAATGCCCTGCGCAGGATTTTACTGTCGTCACTGCCCGGAGCGGCAATAACCAATGTAAAATTTGATGGAGCCCTGCATGAGTTTTCTAACCTGCCTGGAGTACTGGAAGATACCATCGAGATTATTCTCAATCTGAAAGCGGTATCCTTAAAAATATATTCAGATGAAACGCAGACCCTGGTGATCGAAACTGATCAGGCCGGAGCTGTCAAAGCCAAAGATATCAAGGCTCCTTCTGACGTGGAAGTTTTGAACGAGGAGCAGCACATCTGCACCCTGGAAGACAATACACGGCTTTACATGGAGATGACGGCAATTAACGGGCGTGGTTATGTGCCTGCCGAGCGCAACAAGCAGCCCCAGCAGCCTATCGGGGTTATTCCTGTCGATTCCATGTTTTCGCCGATTCGTAAAGTAAATTACCAGGTAGAGAATACCAGGGTTGGCCAGATTACCGATTTTGATAAACTTACCCTGGAGTTGTGGACAGATGGCAGCATCAGGCCTGATGAAGCAGTTAGCCTGGCCGCAAAAATATTAAGTACCCATATTGAATTGTTTGTCAACCTCACTGAGCAGGTGGACGAGGTCGAGATTGCTTCCGACCAACAGGAAGAAGACCGGGAGCGAATTCTCGATATGACCATCGAAGAGCTGGATCTTTCAGTGCGCTCATATAACTGTCTGAAGCGTGCCGGTATTAATACGGTAGGAGAGTTGGTTCGCAAGACCGAGGATGAAATGATGAAAGTTCGCAACCTGGGCAAAAAATCGCTGGAAGAAGTCGAGCAAAAGTTGATTGAGCTGAGCTTTGGCTTCAGCAAGGGCGAAGAGTAAGCCTTCAAGGAGGAAATATAAAGATGCCATACCAGAAGCTGAGTCGAAAAAGCGGCCCCAGGCGAGCCCTGTTGCGCGGCCTGGTTACATCGTTTTTAAAAGCCGGCAAAGTGGAGACAACCGAAGCCAAGGCCAAAGCGATTCGTCCCCTGGCTGAAAAAATGATCACCCTGGCTAAGAAAGGCGACCTGCATTCCCGCAGGCAGGCCCTGGCCTATTTGCTGGATGAAGATGTTGTGACCAATCTGTTCGAAAAGATCGGTCCGAAAATGGAGGATCGGGAAGGCGGTTACACACGTATTGTCCAGAAGGGCCCGCGTCGTGGTGATGGCGCTCCCATGGTTCTTTTGGAACTTGTATCCGAATAATTAATTGATGGACAGCCGTTCTGCAAATATTATTGAAGCAAGAGCCCTGGTTTACAGATATTCCGGAGAAGGCCAGGATTCTATACCGGCTGTTTGCGGAATTGATCTTACCGTGCGAAGAGGGGAATACCTGGCCCTGATTGGCCCAAACGGCTCCGGAAAAACAACTTTACTAAAATTGTTTAATGCCCTGCTGGCACCCTCCACTGGAGAGGTCCTGGTTGAGGGCATTTCTACTTTTGAGGAAGATAAACTGCCATTAATTCGCCGCACCTGCGGTATGATCTTCCAGAATCCTGACAACCAGATTGTTGCCACTACAGTTGAAGAAGATATTGCCTTTGGTCTGGAAAACCTCGCTTTGCCTTCACCTGAGATTAAAAAAAGGGTTGCCCAAGTGGCAGCCTTACTGGGACTCGAAAAGTTGCTCCAGAAATCTCCTCACATGCTTTCAGGCGGTGAAAAGCAAAGGGTGGCCATCGGCGGGGTTCTGGCCATGCAGCCCCTTTGCATTCTCATGGATGAGCCGACGGCAATGCTCGATCCGGGCGGACGCAGTGATGTGTTGAAGACTGTACAGATGCTCAATCGTGAGCAGGGCCTGGCAGTGGTCCATGTTACCCACTGTCCTGAAGAAGCTGCCTCGGCTGACCGCGTGGTTGTTTTGAACCAGGGTGGCTTGATCAGGGAAGGACCACCGGAAGAGATCCTTACTGATCTTAGCTTTCTTCATAAACTCGGCCTTGAGGGTACAGCAGCCGCGGAACTGGCTGCTTTGCTGCGTGAAGATGGTTTCAGATTGCCGGCACGCTTATTGCATCGACAGGAGTTGATTGATAGCCTGTGTACATCGGAACAAAACAGCTAGTTCACACCTACATGCCAGGGACTCCTTTTGCAGCCGAAGCGCTGAAAGAAGTAACTTTTAGCCTTGAGAAAGGGCAATTTACCCTGATCATCGGTGCTTCCGGTTCCGGCAAGTCAACCTTGATTCAACATCTTAACGGGTTGCTGAAGCCGCTTTCAGGCCTGGTCTACTTTAAGGACCACCCTGTTGGCAGCAACAAAGAAGAATTACTGCGCCTGAGGAGAAAGATTGGACTGGTTTTTCAGATGCCGGAAGAACAGTTTTTTTCAGAATCTGTATATGATGAGGTTGCCTTTGCGCCACGCAATCTCGGCCTGACAGAAGATGCTGTCAGCACCAGAGTTACAGAATCCCTGGCCAGGGTGGGGTTAACTGATCAAACCCTCCAGGAGAGGCATCCTTTTCACCTGAGTGCCGGGCAGAAACGTCTCGTTGCTATCGCAGCCGTACTTTCTCTCGATCCGGAAGTGCTGATTCTTGATGAACCGACCGCCGGACTTGACCCGGGCAGCAGGGCTAACCTTCGCAATTTGCTGGAAGACCTTAAATGTAACCTTGGTCTGACTGTCATTGTCTCGACTCATCATCTCGATACCCTGGCAGGCCTTGCTGATCAGGTTATGGTGCTTGAGAATGGCAGATTAATCTTAAGCGGCCCGACTGTGGAAGTATTTTCACAGCGTCGGCAATTATCTGAACTGGGGCTGGTTTTGCCGGCGGTTACCGAAGTAATGCATGATCTGTCTGACAAAAACCTTCCTGTTAATACAGCTGTATATACTCTGCAGGCAGCCAGGCTTGAATTGAAAAAGCTGAAAGGGCAGTGTCGATTATGAGTCGCAGTATTACACTGGGCCAATATCTGCCCGGGAATAGCTTTATGCACCGGCTGAACCCCCGGGTGAAATTATTAGCTTTAATGCTGGTCCTCGTATTGTTGTTCAGCCTGCGAACTTATAGCGGAATGGTAACCATATTTATTTTTGCCCTGATCCTGATCTTCCTAACCCGGGTACCCTTAGGCTATTTCTTGCGGGGTTTGAAACCGATTCTTTATATTGCTATTTTTGCCCTTATAATTTACCTTTTTTTTACCAGGGGCGGGGTTGTTATTTTCCGTCTTGGCTTCATTAGTGTTGAGTCTGCCGGGGTGCAGGAAGGTTTTTTTGTTATAACCCGGCTGATTACCCTGGTGCTCTTTTCTCTGTTAGTGACCCTTACCACTACACCGTTGTCGCTTACCTACGCCATGGGCTATTATTTACAACCACTGCGGCGTCTTGGCTTGCCTACTGAAGAGGTGGCCATGATCATGGCCATAGCCCTGCGTTTTATCCCCACCCTGATGGAAGAGAGCCAGCGTCTAATGCGAGCCCAGATCTCCCGCGGAGCTGATTTTGAAAGCGGCTCCTTTTTTCAGCGGGCTAAAAACATGGTTCCGCTGATCGTGCCTCTCTTTGTCAGTGCCTTTCGGCGTGCCGATGAGTTAGCCCTGGCCATGGAGTCCCGCGGTTACCGTCTTGGTGCCAGGCGCACCAGGATGCACGAAGATGTGATCATGGCTTTTGATTGGGCTGTTTTGGTCCTGTTAGTGGTCCTGATCAGCGCAGGCTTCTATTTTCAGCTCTAAGGGGGTTTAGATGTTTAACATCCTGATTCGGATTAGTTATGACGGAACTAACTACAGTGGCTTTCAGTTGCAGCACAATGCTACCACTATCCAGGAAAAGCTGGAACAAGCCCTTGGGGTTATCTACAAGCAACCCCTGCGCCTGATTGGTTCCGGGCGCACCGATGCCGGGGTTCATGCCCGCGGCCAGGTAGCCAATTTTAATGCTCCCTTTAAAATCGAAGTCGAAAAAATACCCCACGCCCTTAATGCTCTTCTCCCGCCAGACATTGTTGTGACCGGGGCGGAAGAAGTAGCAGCTGGTTTTCATGCCCGTTTCGCTGCCCGGGGTAAACACTATAGTTATACTATTGATTGCGCTCCCTTTCCCCAGGTTTTAAAAAGGCTTTACAGCTGGCATTTGCCCGATCCCCTAGACCTGGAACTGATCAGGGAAGCAGCGCAGCTATTTCAGGGCACCCACGATTTCAAGGCCTACCAATCAGCTGGTGGAAAGATAACAGAAACAGAACGCACCCTGGAAAAAGTTGCAGTTGAGAATTTTCCCGCCGCACAGTTAATAAGATTAAGCTTTGTCGGAAGCGGTTTTTTATACCATATGGTCCGTTTAATGACGGGCAGCCTGGTTCGGGTTGGCAGGGGGATGCTCACCCTGGCTGAGATTGAAGCCTCCCTTGCCGGGAACAACCCCACAGCAGCAGGACCTACCGCCCCGGCACACGGACTCTGCCTGGAAAAAGTCATCTACACCGGCCCAATAAGTTGAAAAAAGTGTCAGACACAATTTTCAACTTATTGGGTGAGCCGATTATTTTGCCAAATAGTGTTTTTCAAGGCGAGCCATTTGCGATCATTGACAAGGCCTGATAAACAAGGCGTTTAAGGCGGCAACAAACACATTTTACCCCAAAGAGGGCCTTTAAAATGGGGGTTTTG
>CAZVLE010000041.1:0-26685 GCA_964627855.1 uncultured Syntrophomonadaceae bacterium
TAAAGCTGTCGGTTGCCCTCTTCAAGGTGATAGGACTTGATGCCGTGAGAAATAGAAAGAAATGTTTCAATATATGCCGCCAGCTGGTCACAGGCCTTGATTATTACACCATCCAGGGGCATGAACTGATCGCTGTTGTAAAACCTGTTGATTTCCTCTGAGCTGACTACCCTGACCCGGCCGTCCTCAATTATTTTTGCTGAAAATTCATTGTCGGTAAAATATTTCAGTTCCTCCTGCCACTGCTCCGGCAAAAGAGGAAAAATTCTTTCTTCGAGCTGCCGATGCTCAATGTCTTTGATGATCTCCTCAATACCGGCAACCGACCTCTTTACCGGCGAAACTATATCCCGGGTCAGCACTTCCGGCAGATCATGGAATAAACCGGCAAAATAGTTGTTGTAGATCCGCTTTGGACAGGCATCCAGCTCAATCGAGCAAAGATAACTCAGCATCGCCACGATCAACATATGCCCCATAACAGAAGTTTTCGGCAGGCGCGGTGACTGAGCCCAGCGCTGCTGGAAGCGGAGTTGTCCGACCAGATCTAAAAAATTGCTGGTCTTCTTACCTAAAGCCAGTTTCTGCACACCTACCAGATCATAATGCTCTTCGATCTGGTCATCAATAGCCGCCCTGGTATCTTCCAGCCCGTATAGGCCTTCATTGAGCCTGTAAATGATCTTAAATTCCCAGTTAGTGGCAAGGTAATGAGCTGCCCTTAGTATCCTTCTTTCCACTCCGATACGCTCGGAAGCCGCATAGTAGGCTTTCATTCTGGCTGGAAGATCTATTTTTAAATCCCTGATTTTATCTTCAAGCTTATCGAAGACCCACTCATTAAGCTGTTCACCCTTTTCAGCCATTAGCCGGTAATAAATCGGTGGCTTGATATCGGTTAGTACGATGCGGTGAAGAAACTCGAACAAGCCGCCCTCGATCAAGAGAGGCCAGTCAATCTTTGAGCGGTTATCAGCTTCTTCTATCTTGGCCAGGACAAAGGCGATAACCATCTTATGGGCCTGTTTATCAAGCTCTGTGAAATGCTCCGGCCTGATGTGATCATTCCAGCGTTGAATACTCGCTGCCTCAAAAAGCAGCTCGAGCAGTTCTTTTCTGATCATCTCATTTCTACCTTTCTAATTATACTTTTTCAGGTCTTCTGACCCAACCTGGGCTCCCTGCCTTGTAAAAGACGGCGAATATTTTGTTGATGTCGTGCTGTTATCAGGATAGCGGTGGCCAGGCCAAAGATGATATATGGCAGGTCATAGTTAAAAAATAAAAACAAAAGGGGCAGTGAAAGCGATCCCAAAATAGAAGCCAGGGATACATAGCGGGTTAAAATTAGAACCAGGCTGGCCCAGCCTACCAGGGCTGCAAGGACAGGAAGCGAAACTACAGCCAGCACCCCGATAGCAGTAGCAGCGGCTTTTCCTCCCCGGAAACCAAGAAAGATGGGGAAGCTATGCCCGATCATGACCATAAACCCGGCGGCAAGATAGATTGCTGCACTATCACTCAGCGCCCTGGCGATCAATACTGCAGCAACACCCTTAAGCATATCCAGTAGAAAAACCGGCAGGGCTGCTTTCCACCCGATCACCCTGAGAACATTAGTTGCCCCGATATTGCCGCTGCCTGCTTTCCTGATATCGCTTCCGGTCATTAGACGGCTCATGATATAACCAAAAGGCATAGAACCAAGCAGATACGCGATGAGCAATATAAGCCAGGTCATTCCCGTCACTCTCCCCTTCGCTGACGCTTCCTGATTTTTAAGATTAACGGTGTCCCGCTAAAATCAAAAGCCACCCGCAGGCGATTTTCAAGGTAACGCTTATACGAAAAATGGACCAGCTCGGGTTCATTGGCAAAAAAAACAAAGGTAGGTGGTTTAATAGCAGGTTGCGTACCGTAAAAGATTTTTACCCTCTTTCCTTTCACACTGGGTGGGGGATTCACAGCAAGGGCATCTTCGAGCAGTTCATTTAAGAGCGCTGTTGGTACTCTCTTGTGCTGTTCCTGCCAAACCTTTAAAATCAAGGGAAATATCGATTCCAACCTGCGGCCTGTCAGTGCGGATATAAAAGTTGCCGGGGCATAGGAAGCAAAACTGAATTTGCGGGCTATTTCGTCAAGATAGTCTTCCCGTGCTCCTTCGTTTTTTCTGGTCAGATCCCACTTGTTAACGACAAATACCAATCCCCTGCCGGCTTCATTCACGTACCCGGCCAGGCGCTGGTCCTGCTCGGCAATACCACTCTCTCCATCAAGCATTAAAAGGGCCAGATCAGCTCTCTGAACCGCTTTCAATGAACGCAAAACACTGTAATATTCAACAGCATCTTTGACCTTGCTTTTTCTCCGCATTCCGGCGGTGTCAATAAAAATATAGCGCTGGTCATTACGAGTAATAACTGTATCGATGGCATCCCGGGTTGTTCCGGGCACGTCACTGACAATGATCCGTTCTTCACCCAGCAACTTATTAATCAGTGATGATTTCCCCACGTTGGGCCGGCCAATTACAGCCACTTTAACCGCATCAGTGTCAGGATCTCCGAAAGGTTCACTTTCCGCCGGCAATAAACTGATGACCTGGTCAAGCAATTCACCGGTTCCCCGGCCATGCGCCGCAGATAGTGCAAGCGGTTCACCAAAATTGAGCGGATAAAAATTATATTTAATCGGATCCATTTCCTGATGATCAACCTTGTTAACAACTGCTACAACTTTTTTTCCACTGCGTCTAAGCAACAAGGCAATCTCTTCGTCTAATGCGGTGAGGCCGTCTTTGGCATCCAGGAGGAAGATGATCACCTGAGCTTCTTCAATGGCAAGATCTACCTGCTTGCGCACCAGCTTAGTGATCTGGTCAGCGGCGCCAAATGTCACTCCCCCGGTGTCGATGATAACCAGGTTTCGCCCCCGCCACTCACAGATTCCATAAAGCCTGTCCCTGGTAACGCCTGGTACCTTCTCTTCGATAGCCGTTCTTGCCGTGGTGAGGCGATTAAAAAGAGTAGATTTTCCGACATTCGGACGGCCGACTATTGCTATTATATTGTTGGTCATGATAGACGCCTCTCTGTATCGTTAATGCCTTTCAGAGCAATGAACCGTAAAAGTTCAAACATTTCCAGGGGGCCGCTTAGGGGATAAACCGGGAACCCCAGCTCTTGTTCCACCTCTAAAAGGGTAAAACCATCAAGAAAAAGATTACTCCCATCCTTAAGCAATGCATTGGAAATAAATACTCCATCGACTGCCTTTTTCCCTTTTAAAGCTGTAAGCAAATCACTGCCCGTCAACAAGCCCGAAACGGTCACTTCACAACCGAAAAAATGATTCTCCACCGTCTGCACCGTCAATTCTAAGTTCTCGACCTTTGAAAAAACAGCACGCAGTTTTTCCAGGAGCGGCAAAACCGACTTTCCCCCGGCAAGCAGGTAGCTCAGTCTGCGGGGCATTTCCATCTGCAGCATTTGTTTGACCTGCTCAAGTTCGTTAAGAAACTGCCGGGCTAATCCCACTCCGTTTTCCAGTTGGGGATAGCCCTCATATTCAGGATCTTCCGGTAGGCAGGCACCGGCCATTAAGTATATTTCATCGGCGGCAAAAACGAAACGGCTACCCCTGTTTTCCAGAAATTTCTTCTGTCTTGACTCAAGCAGGGTCAGCAGGTCTCCTGCCTCAATCTCGGTAAGCTTTCGCAGAGGCCAAAGACCGGAACGATGTCTGGTCAACCCCACCGGAACAATGGCAACACTGAGCAAGTTAGGACCAAGCTTGCCCAGGTCATTTAAGGTCCGCTCTAGCTCCCTGCCGTCATTTAAACCAGGGCAGATCACTACTTGTGCATGAATCCTGATACCGGCCCTTATCAGGCGACTTAGATTGCGTAAACCCCGGGCAGCTTTTTTCGTGGCAAACATTTTGCTGCGCAAAAAAGAATCGGTGCTGTGAACTGAAACATAGAGAGGGCTCAGCTGCAGTTTTATAATTCTTTCTATTTCCTTCTCGGTCAGTCTGTTCAGGGTAATAAAATTACCGTAAAGAAATGAAAGGCGGTAATCATCATCTTTTACATAAAGGGAAGGGCGCATTCCTTTCGGATTTTGATCAACGAAACAAAAAAGGCAACGGTTACCACAATGCTGCAAGTCAGCCATTGTAGGCGTATCAAAACTAATCCCCAGTGGTGTGGAAGCTTTCTTTTCAACTCTTACCCTGCGTAAAATACCGCCGTCAGTCAGCAAGAGCAGGCGAAGACTATCGTCTGCTTCCAGAATTCTGAAATCGATGATATCCTTAATGGCCCGGTTGTCAATCCTTAAAAGTTTCCAACCAGTCTTTATTCCGGCAATAGCTGCCGGTGAACCGGGAGATACTTTATCAATGACAAAACCTCTATATTCTTTCATCGCCTGACTCAATTCCGCCTTAATTATTTCGCCAATCCCTGCCGCCGGGCATAAACTGAGGGATCGAGTCCCCTTCTTTGCATCCACTCGGCAGTATAGCCGGTAATAACCAGGGGGACCTGCCGTAAATCTTCAACTGATGAAGCTCCGGTCATCATTATGATCATGCCCAATTCTCTTTCTACGGCTAGAATATATTTTTCGAGGGCTTTACGCCCTTTTCGCAAGAGTATGTAGATTGGCATTCCTGCCATACCCACTGCCCTGGCACCAAGCGATAGAGCCCTGGCAATGTCGAGGGAAGTATATAAACCGCCCGAGGCTAAAACATCAATTTTATTGCCAACAGCATTACTGCTTTCAATTAAGCTGATGGCCGTCGGAATGCCCCACTGCCTCAGGTTCCTGTTGATCACCCTCCCGGATCGGTTACTCTCAATATTAAGGAAGTTGGTTCCTCCCCTGCCACCGACATCAATGGCATTTATGCCGCACCGGGCTAAGTCTTCAGCCTGTTCCCGGGCAATGCCAAAGCCGACCTCCTTGACGATGACCGGAACTTCAATGGCACCGGCAATTTGCCTGATCCGATCGATCATACCCTGAAAATTGACCTCGCCTTCACTCATAATGAGCTCCTGGGGGATATTGAGGTGAATCTGTATGCCATCGGCCCTGACCATCTTGACAGCCTTCCTGGCCATCTCTGCATCTGCATAAGAACCAATATTTGCCCAGATAATTCCTTCTGGATTCAGCCTGCGAACAATTTTGTAACTCTCTTCTGCTATGCTGTCTTCGATGCCGGCCATTTGCGAGCCAACAGCCATAGGTAACCCGGTTTTTTTCGCTACTTCAGCCAGAGCGGCATTAATCTTATAAGCGAGCCTGGTCCCTCCGGTAAGGGCATTTATAAAAAGGGGCGTTCGAAATGATCGCCCCATGTAATAACTATTCAAGCTTATTTCACTAAAATCCCTGTTTGCCAGGCAATTATGCACGAAACTTATGTCAGAAAAATCGGCCCGTCGGGGCACTCTTTTTACACTATGATAGATATGCTCGTTTTTACGACTTAACCTGGGCATTTAACCCTGGCCACCTTCAGGATCATCTTCAGATTCTTCACCGGTAACCGGATCAGCGTCGGCATCATCATCTTCAGATTTCAAGCTGTATTCTTCACCCTCAAAAAGATTACCAAATACGTCTCCGATGGTAACATTGCCGTTCTCCAAGCTGCCTGTACTTTCACTGCCAGGCGCAACCGCGACTCCATGGGCATCTTTCAGGCTGAGACTGATCCTTTTTGCCTTTGGCTTCACTTCGAGAATTTTTACCTCAACTTCTTCACCTTCAGAGAGGATTTCAGATGGATGATTAACATGGTAATCGGCTAACTGCGATATGTGGGCAAGGCCTTCCACTCCCGGCTTGATTTCAATAAAAGCGCCGAAGTTGACCAGTCTGGTTACCTTTCCGTTGACAAGTTGCTCCTTTTCCAAATCCTCAACCGCTTTTGTCCAGGGGTCCGGTTGCGTTTTCCTGATGCTCAGACTGATTCTTTCCTTTTCGGGTATAACCTCAAGAATCTTGACATCAACCTGTTCTCCCACTTTAAGGAGTTCTTTCGGGTGTCCAATCCTTTCCCAGGAAAGTTCGGAGATGTGAACCAGTCCATCAATACCGCCAACATCAACAAAAGCGCCAAAATCGGTTAACCGTTTTACAACACCGTTAACAGTTGAACCCACTTCAAGAGAACCGAGGGTTTCTCCTCGTTTTTGGGCTATTTCCGCTTCAATTATTTTTCTGCGGCTTAAAATCAGTTTTCCCTTATCGCGATCATATTCAACAACGATAAATTTCATGACCTGGTCTTTAAATTCATTGAAATCGGGTATAAATCTTGTGTCAACCAGTGATCCGGGCATGAAACCTTCAACCCCGAAACCGAGATCAACAACGATACCGGCCGGCATAACCTGTTTTACCTTACCTTCAAGGACGGTCTCCTTCTCGAGGTCTTCCTGCAGTTCCTGTAACCTTTTTTCTTTGGCCAGCCTTTTATGAGATACGATTACCTTGCCTTCCTGCTCCTCAATATCGAGCACAGTCACCTCGATATCATCTTCAGGAGTAAAATAATCGCCTAAAGTTTTATCTTCATCGAGATGCACTTCATTGATTGGAAGAATAGCCTCTGTCTTAGCACCAATATCGACATAGACCTCTTCTGCAGTAACCCGGGCCACCTTTCCGTTTACTATTTCTCCAACCTGGGCTACTTTTACTTCTCCGTTAAAGTCAAACTGCTCTTCCTTTTTTTCCACCAAGCTTTCATTCTCCATTCTTTCCACGACCTCCTTTATCGTCCAGGGGGGAGTTGAAGCGCCGGCAACAACGCCAAATGTGCTGTATTGTTCTAAAAATGACCGGTTCAACTCCCTTGCATTAGTTACCAGGCAGGATGGTTTTAACCGCCGGCAACGATCAAAAAGGGCTGCTGTGTTTGCGCTTGATTTACTGCCAACTACAATTAGCGCTTCAACCCCTTGTGCCAAATTGATAATTTCTTCCCCTCTGAGCTTGATCTCCGGGCAGAGTGTGTCATGAATCAACCCTTCTTTTGCGTTATACTCAAATATTCCGGCAGCCTCTGCATAAAGTTCAGGATTAGCAGTTGTCTGGGCAATTAGTGCGGCAGGGCCTTCCAGATCAAGATCTTTCAATTCTTCCGGTCTTGATACTACCCTGCACTTCTCACCGGCCCAACCGGCTAAACCCTTCACTTCCGGATGATTCTCATCTCCAAATATGACAATCAGGCTTTTATTCTCTCTCAACTCTTTCACTAAATTCTGGACATGCCTGACCCGGGGACAGGTTAAATCAATAATGAGTTGATCGAGTTTTTCCAGGTCTGCAAAAAGTTGCGGGCTTATGCCATGCGTTCTGATGGCTATAAATGAACCCTTTGCTGCAGATGGATCGTTAACAGCATCAATCCCATGCTCTTCCAGATAAGCTACAACTTCTTCGTTGTGAACGAGGGGGCCAAAGGTTGAACCTGTGCCATGTACCTTAGTCAGATCCAGAAGTTCAGTCAACGCCCTTGTTACTCCCGAGCAAAAACCAGCCCTTTTAGCTACCCTTACCTGCAAATGATCACCTTAGCCCTTTTATTTTTAATTCAGAGTGCCTCATCTTCGCCATGGTCAATCCACTTCTTGTGGATGCAACGCTTTAATATTATTCATGATTGTCGTACTCATATCGTTAAGCTGTGCTCTTTTTTCTCCCTTATTCTCGTAGTTTAGCGGTGGTAAAGCAAAGGGGGCTCCTATGTAAAGATGTAACGGGCGGAAGAGGCGATACGGGCCAACAATCAGGACCGGTAAAATAGGCACACCACTTCGATTGGCTATTAAAGCCGCCCCATTAAATGCTTTTAAAAGGTTGCCAGATCTACTGCGCGACCCCTCGGGGAACATACCGAGAACCTGCCCTTCTTTCAGTAACTGCAGGGCCTTTTTTATTGCTCCATAGTCTGCTTCCTGCCTGTTTACCGGAAAAGCATAGGCTTTCTTTAATATAAATGAAAACAAAAAGTTACGAAACAATTCCTTTTTCCCCATAAAGTGAATTCGATAGCTTGCCGGCAGGGCTGATCCGACCGCGAGGGGATCCAACCAGTAAATATGATTTGCACAAATAATAAAAGGTTTTCGCAAGGGAATGTGTTCTCTCCCCTCAATCCTAAGGCGATAAAACACTTTCAGATAAATTAAAAAGATAAAACGCCCAAAATAGTAGAGCAATCCATTCACCTGGCTTCCATTAGCTGCAAACCTTTTTTACTTCATCTAAGATACTTTCGACCACCTCGTTGAAGGATAACCGCGTAGTATCGATAACAATTGCCCCGGGAACTATAGTCAGTGGAGAATCGGCTCTTCCGGAATCTAATTTATCTCTCGCAGCAATTTCTTTAATGACAGCATTTTCGTCAAAATCAATCCCCTTCTCCAGTTGTTCTATTTTGCGACGGCGGGCTCTTTCAGCAACTGATGCGTCAAGGTAAAACTTAAAATCTGCATCGGGCATGACTATTGAAGCAATGTCTCTGCCCTCCATAATGATACCATGCGATTTTTCAGCTATTGATTGCTGCATCTTCACCAGGCAACTACGGACAGCCGAGATGGCTGAGACCGGAGAAACCAGCTTGTTAACAGCGGGAAATCGGATTTCAGCTGTAACATCATCACCATTTAGGAATATTCGCTGATCATCACTAAACCGAATGTTGATCTCTTCAAGGGCCCTATGAACGGCAGTCGGATCGTTTAAATCGATACTATCCCGGATAAATTTGAGGGTTACAGCTCTGTACATAGCACCTGTGTCAAGATATTTAATCTTTAAGCGCTTCGCCACTTCCCGTGCTACTGAGCTTTTTCCGGCGCCGGCAGGACCATCTATGGCAATTTTGAGGGATTTACACTGCTGAGTCATATAGCTTCTAATTCACCCTAGTTACAAAGAAACCTTTCTCTATACAGATATTATCATCGCCAAAGCATACCTATTCTCTCATTAATAACAATAATTTGCAAGTTATCTTTTATTCTCCTTCTCCAGTCCAACCAGTTGATAAAGCCTATTTACTTCATCCGTTTTCAGGAAACGATAAGCTCCTTCCCTTAAATCGCCTGCTTCAATACCGGCAAAACTGAAGCGATGCAAAGTGATAACAGGGTGACCGATGGCTTTGCAGATTCTTTTTACCTGCCGTTTTTTCCCTTCAATCATAGTTATTTCCAGATATGCATTATGCTGTGGATTAAAGCGCTCTAAAATACGCACCAAAACTGGAGCAGTTTTAGCTCCATCGATAACCACCCCGCCGGAAAGCTCTTCTAAATCTTTACTGGAAGGATACCCGCTGACCTGAACGTGATAAATCTTCTTTACACCATAGCGCGGATGCGTTAGCCGGTAAGAGAGCTCTCCATCGTTGGTTAGCAGTAATACTCCGCTGGTGTCAGCATCAAGCCTGCCAACCGGATATAAACGCACGGCCAGATCACTGATCAAATCCATGACTGTAGGCCGGCCATGAGTATCTTTAACAGTCGAAATATAACCTGCCGGTTTATTAAGGAGCAAGTATAGTTTTCCCGCAGGGCCACCGACCGGCTTGCCATCGACCGTAACAGAGTCTTCATGAGAGACAGGTGTCTGGGGAACCTTTACAATCACCCCATTAACCTCAACCCTGCCCTGAAAAATAATTTCTTCTGCTCCGCGACGCGAAGCTACACCGGCTTGGGCCAGGTACTTAGCCAGACGCATCAGCATTGCCTCATTCAGGAAAATTTTCCTCAGGCTCAACCTCCAGTGGGGGAAGATCGTTAAGATCCATCAGGCCAAAATACTTGAGAAAATCCGGCGTTGTAGAGTACAGCAAGGGCCTGCCGGGGCCTTCTTTACGCCCACTAATCCTGATCAATTTTCTTTTTAAAAGATTTTCAAGAACATGTTCACTTCTCACTCCACGGATAGATTCAATCTCGATTCTTGTTACAGGTTGTTTATAAGCAATGATCGCCAGGGCTTCAAGGGCAGCCTGTGAGAGGTTACTGGAAACATCTTCACTAAAAGCTTTCTCCAGACAAGGAGCCAGTTCCGGCAGGGTTCCCATCTGGTAACCACCGGCTATCTCAAAAATTTGCAGGCCTCTACCACTGGAGTTTAGATCTTTCTGCAATTCTCTCATCAAAAGAAGTGCTTCATCAGGAGGGGAAGTAAGCACTGTCGCAACCTTTTCGATTTTCACCGGTTCTTCGCTTAAGAAAAGCAGGGCTTCGATGGCCTTCTTCTGCAAATCCCTATCCATCCTCTACCTCCTCTGGCAACGACTCCTGGCGCAATAAAACCAGGATTGGTCCGAAAAGATGTTCCTGGAGCAGCGAAACTTTACGCTGCCTGGCCATTTCAAGCAAAGCGATAAATGTAACAATCATTTCCCATATTCCCGGCTTATCAACAAATTCCAGCATCGGCATCAATCTGTTATTCTTCAATAAAATCCCTTCTATATATGCAGCTTTTTCCGCGATGATAAAATCTTCTACCACGCTGAAAGCAGGCATGTAAGCATCTCCACGTGCGATCTCAGCAAAACGGTGCATTATATCGCTGAGGTGGTCAGCCCCTTCCCAGATGGTGTATACCGAATCCTGGCGTGTAAATACCATCACTTTTTGCCCCCCGGTAGAACGCAGATATATCTTTTGCTGCTCTTCTTCCATCTGCATCAGGTGCCTGGCTACCTCTTTATAGAGGCGGTATTCTTCAAGGCGTTGGAAAAGTTCTTCCGCGGTATTTATCTCAAATAATTCTTCATCCTCTTCCTGCCAGCCTTCTGGAGTAGGACGCGGTAAAAGCAGTTTTGATTTCAGGCGCAACAAGGTTGCAGCCATGACTAAAAATTCACTGGCAATATCTAGGTTCAGCTCTTTCATTGACTGCAGGTAAGCTAAATACTGGTCAGTAATCTCGGCTATTGAAATAGACCAGATATCAACTTCCGCTTTTTTGATCAGGTGAAATAGAAGGTCAAAGGGACCTTCAAAGGTTGCCAGCTTAATCTGATATTCTGACTGCTGCATATGTCACCTTAAGCCAATACAGTTCATAACCTGCCTCAGTTTTTTCTCAGCCTGATCTTCAGCCCGTTCTGCCCCTCGTTTCAGCATTTCATCGAGGTAGCCTTTTTCACCGGACAGTTCACGATAGCGTTCCTGGAGAGGGTTAAGCTTTTCGATCACAACTTCTGCTAACTCCTCTTTCAGAGCTTTGTAATTTTTGTCGTAAAAATGCTCTTCAATCTCTGAACGGTCCTTGCCAGTAAGTAACTGGTAAATAGTCAGCATATTGTTTACTCCTGGCCGGTTTTCATCAAAGCGAATCTCACGCAACGAATCTGTCGTAGCTTTCTTTATCTTTGCCCTGATCTCGTCCGGTGTATCAAGTAAAAATATTGCATCCTCTCTTTTCTCTTCGCTTTTACTCATCTTTTTCTCCGGGTTTGACAGTCCCATAACCCTGCCACCGACGGGTGGTATATAAGCATCAGGCAGAACAAACAGATCTCCATAGCGGTAATTAAAGCGCTGGGCAATGTCACGACAGAGCTCAACGTGTTGTTTCTGATCTTCACCAACCGGAACCATGTGGGTATCATAAAGCAAAATATCTGCAGCCTGCAATACAGGGTAATCAAAAAGTCCAACACTTACTTCTTCCTTTTGCTTGGCGGATTTCTCCTTGAACTGGGTCATCCGCTGCAACCAGCCCATTGGCGTGATGCAGTTAAGCAGCCAGGCCAGTTCGGAATGAGCCCTGACATGCGATTGTACGAATACCACTGCATGCTCTTCCTCTATTCCGGCTGCAAATAGCAGTCCGGCTACCTCACGTATATTTGCTCTTAAAATATCAGGGTCCTGAGGAACTGTAATCGTGTGTAAATCAACCACACAAAAATAATTATCATATTCATATTGCATCGCGACCCAGTTGCGAATAGCACCCAGGTAATTACCCAGGTGCAGACTTCCCGTGGCCTGGATCCCGGAAAATACTTTTTTCTTCGACATTTAACTTTCTCCCTTCACTATGATCAATAGTGCAAAATATTTTATGCGTTCCACCACTCTAAAGCCCAGGTATTAGGCTGATAATCAGGTTGAAGAATCTGAAGACAATTTCATATAAAGGGAAAATAATTAATCCAAGAACCCTGGTGACAATCAGCAAAATCAAAATCAGCGGTGCGTAGCGTTCCAGTTGCCTGTAATAGCCAAGATACCTGTCGGATAGAAATGACATCAATATTTTCGAACCGTCAAGAGGCGGAATCGGTATCAGGTTAAAGATAGCCAGCAAAATATTCAGTTGCATCAACACAATCATAAACTGCATGAAAAGACCGTTGGTCAACCCTGCTCTAAAAAAAATATTTAAAAGCAGCAGGCTTATAAACCCAAGTATGAAATTAACCATTGGCCCGGCAAAGGAGACCCAGCGTAACCCCCGCCGATACTGGTTAAAGTTATAAGGGTTGATCGGAACCGGTTTAGCCCAGCCAAAACCAACCAGCAGGATCATAATTGTTCCAATCGGATCCAGGTGATTGATGGGGTTTAAATTCATGCGTCCCTGGTTTTTAGCTGTAGCATCCCCAAAATAGTAAGCCATCCTGGCATGGGCAAATTCGTGAATTGTAATCGCAATTAACAAAGCGGGAATACGTAAGGCAATAACAACAGGATCAAGACCTAACAAGGCACTACTCATCCTCTCTTTGTTCTGATTCCAGTATAGTTATAACATAGTCTAATTCTTCCTGGGGAGTGCGCACTTCCCCGTCAAGAACTGCTTTTTTAAGACGATCAAATATTTTACGGTACTGGGGACCTGGTTGCAATCCCAGCTTTTTTAAATCACTTCCGTCTAGCCTTGGCCTGACAAAACGCAGCCCATCCAGGTATAGTTTTATATGATATCTAATGTCCTGATTATTGCTGAGAGCATAAGCCAATACCAGTGCTTCCAGGGGAAGAAGTCCGAGAGCTGAAACTACAAAACTTGGTGTGAGATCTTTCTCTTTTAGCCTGTTAATAATTTCCGGAACTTCACGGCAGGCAGTATGGATAATCGTTGCCCGCTCCCTGGATAGATTTAACTTTCTTATTATAGCAGACCGGTCTATAGATTCCAAATCATAGAGCAGTCCGCACAGGTAAAAAAGCTCAATATCAGAGCCCTTTCCCCATTCCTTATCCTCTATCCAGGCGATCAGCTCTTCAATTTCTTCCACAATAGCCCATCTATCTTCTTTAACAACTAGCCGCGGATATAAAAATCTGAGCAAACCAAGCTGATCAAACCTTTTTAGAATAGCCACCGGGGAGGGTTCCTTATAGATCTGTTTCAACTCCTGGTTCAAGCGCTGTCTGCTAACTTTTTCCAGCACCTTAAGCTCGATCGCTTTTTCAATCAGGGCCAGTGTTTTTGGTTCAATAACAAAACCGTAGCGCTGCTCAAAGCGAATTGCCCTTAAGATGCGCAGCGGATCATCGATGAAGCTTAGTTGGTAAAGAGCCCTGATAATTTTTTTCTGCAGATCAACCTGACCATTGTAATAATCATAAAACTGGCCATAATTATCGCTGGTGAGAGAACAGGCCATGGTATTGATAGTAAAATCGCGCCTGTAAAGATCATTTTTCAAACTGGAGCTTTCAACCTGTGGTAAAGCTGCCGGCGAAGCATAGATTTCTTTACGGGCAGTTACAAAATCAAGCCGCAACCCGCTGCGCAGATCGATTGAAGCCGTGCCAAACTCCTCAAAATGTCTGATCCTACCACCAAGCTGCTTTCTCAGTTTATAGGCAAAGTCAACCGCATCGCCTATGATGACCAGGTCAATATCTTTTCCCGGAGGATATTTAAGCAAAAGATCGCGAATAATACCCCCGACCAGAAAAACCTTTTGTTTTTCCCGATCTGCCAGATTACGTATTTGCAGCAGTAATTTATGCATTTTGACCGGTAGCCCGCTGTTAAGCAGGTTGCTAATATTAAGCTGCTCTTCTTCATCGATAATTACCGTTTCAGGGAATTTCTTTTTTAAACTTCTACCTTTGCGATCGAGGGCATTGAGATGACGCAGGATATCTGAGCGGGTAATAATTCCCACCAGTTTGCCGTCGTCATCGACAACCGGAATGCGACCGATGTCATGCTCAACCATCAAGCGGCGCATTTCCTGCAAAGACTGATCCGGCCCGGCCGTTATTAATTTCCTGCTCATAAAACCTTTTACCGGGGCATGGCCAAGATCATTGCGCAGCCCTTTACGCAGATCACGGCGGGAAATAATCCCTGCGAGTTTACCCTTTTCTGTTACCGGACAACCAGTGTAATCATGAAGGGCAAGCAATTTATCGGCTTCCGCAATTGTAGTGTCTGTCGTGACAGTAAATACCGGGCTGCTGGCAAATGAGCCCACTGTTCCAGCCGGCGGCAGGTAATATCTTAGGAATTCAACCACCTGCTGTTTAACCTCTTCAACCTCTACACCCCTGAAATGCGCCGAAACAGCACCTGGGTAACCTTTAACATCAAAAGGGGCCAGCAGTTCCAGAAGGTCTAGATCCTGATCTTTTGTCCGGGCAGCAAAATAAATACTGGCGGTCATCTGAATAATAACGATGGTAATACAGGCGTCTTCTATTTCATCGATTAACTGCAACAAAACAGCTGCTCCAACCACATACTGATCTAAGATTGTTGTGCTGATCAAAACGCGCCGCTGTTTCAGTTCGTATAGTTCACTGTTATGGAGGAGCTTTTCAAGTAAACCCTTTTGCACCTCCGTCAGAGGCGAGCGAAGGTACTCCTGGACAACTTTCGTACTGATACCCTGATCCCACAGATAGGACAGAGCTCTTACATCCCTGGCGGTAGTGATATCATAAGTCAGGCAACCCGTATCTTCATAGATTCCTAACGCCAGAATGGTCACTTCAAATTCAGTTAGCGGAATCCTTTTTTTGATAATCTCTTCAAGAAGAATAGTAGTTGTTGCCCCAACCGAATCGATTTTGCTACGATCCGCCCCCAGGTCTTCCGTACCGGGATGATGGTCAAACACTGTTACTTTAACTGCCCTGTCGATATAATCGACCCATTTCCCCAGTCGTTCCCTGCGGTTGGTATCGACCACTACCACCTCTGCAAAGTGATCTTCGACGTCTCTTGGATCGCTGAGCGGTAACAGGTTTCGGTAAAGGTTAATGAATGATCTAACATTGGGTTGCAGCGGTTCCGGCATAATGACCATGCTGCCGGGATAAAGCTTTTCCGCGGCCACTACAGCCGCAAGGGCGTCAAAATCTCCGTTCTCATGGGTAATGATCAAATTCACGGTTAGCTCACTTCTTCCTGGCTGAGAAGAAAAGAAGTGCCATTGCGGGGGGGTTCCAGCCCCAGCCATCCGGCAGCGCTGGCTGCCAGGTCGGCAAAAGTCTGGCGCACGCCTACATCAACATTGCCAGGCAATGAAAGTCCCCAGGCCAAGATTGGCACATACTCCCGGGTATGGTCGGTGGTGGGGTGAGTAGGATCACAGCCATGATCGGCCGAGATAAAGAGAAGGTCTTCTTCTTTTAAGGTTGCAAGAATAAGAGCCAGATGGCGGTCAAACTGTTCCAAAGCCAGAGCAAAACCCTGGCTGTCGTTACGATGTCCGTAAACTGTATCAAAATCACCAAAGGTGGCCCATATCAAGCCACTGTCTATCTGGTCCATCAATAGATTTAAATCTGCGGCAATAGCCTCATTATCTCCCCCTGGGAGGTGATCGGTGATCGAGCGGTTAACAAAAATATCGGACACTTTACCGATAACCGCTACGGAATAACCGGCTTTATAAGAAAGATCGAGAATAGTTTCACCGGGAGGTGGTAGAGAGTAATCTCGCCGACCCGGTGTTCTCTTGAAAGTGCCAGGTTTACCCTTGAATGGCCGGGCAATGACCCTGCCAACAGCATGTTTGCCTGCCAAAAGCTGTCTGGCACTTTCACACCAGCTGTAGAGGGTTTCCCGGTTTACTATTTCCTCGTGGGCAGCAATTTGAAAAACTGAATCAGCAGACGTATAAACGATCGGATAACCTGTCTTTAGGTGTTCACTACCCAGGATCTCTATAATCTCCGTTCCCGAAGCAGCTCTGTTCCCCAGCACTCCTCTTCCTATAGCTTTCTTAAAGGCCTCAATAACTTCGAACGGAAAACCCTGCGGGTAGAGGGGAAAAGGTTTTTGTAAGATCAGGCCTGACAATTCCCAGTGACCACTGGTGGTATCCTTGCCAGGCGATTGCGGGGCCATACGGCCAAAGTATTTTGCTTTTTTCGGCTGAGGCACTGCCTGGTTTTTTTCAGCCAGCACCTGGCCCAGGCCAAGGGCATAAAGATTATCCAGCTGAAGCCCTTCATGCTTTTTCAAAACGTTGCCAAGTGTATTTGCCCCTTCATCTCCATATTCTGCTGCATCGGGGAGGGCACCAACACCAGCTCCATCTAGAACGATAACGATTACTCTTCTTCGTGAATGATTAAGCCCGGGGGTGACTTTTGTCATATACTTCCCTGATCTTTCTGCGTGTTATCTGGGTATAAATCTGGGTCGTTGAAATATCGGAGTGGCCTAGCATTTCTTGAACCGAGCGTAAGTCAGCACCATTTTCAATCAGGTGAGTTGCAAAAGAGTGACGAAGGGTGTGAGGAGTTATTTCACCATTAATATTCGATTTACGGGCATATTTTTTCAATATTTTCCAGAAACCCTGCCTGGTCAACCTGGCACCATGATGATTTACAAAAAGCGCAACTTCTCCGTTCTTCCTGAGCAACTTATTACGGCAATTATTAAGATATTCATTAACGTGGTTTATTGCTATACTACCGATAGGAACAATTCTTTCTTTCATGCCTTTTCCACGGCAACGCAGGTAACCTACCTCAGGGTTAAAATCGCTAAGGTTCAGGTCAATTAGTTCAGAAACCCTGATTCCTGAAGCATAGAGTAATTCAAGCATCGCCCTGTCCCTGAGGGCATGTTGCTCCCCCGGTTTGGGTTGACATAATAAAAGGTCAACTTCTTTTGTTGTCAGTACGCGTGGCAATTTTTTTTCTATGCGCGGTGATTCCAGATCAAGGGCAGGATTATCATCTATTACCCCTTCGTTTAAGAGAAAATTGAAAAACGAGCGTATCGATGCCATACAGCGAGAAATGGTTGAAGTTGCCCTGCCTTTTTTCCGCAGCTCCATGATAAATAGATTAAGGGCATCACGATTAACCTCTTCCGGTTTAATAATATTATTTTTTTTCATGAAATCAATGAACTTGACCAAGTCGCGCTTGTAAGATTCCAGCGTGTTCGCAGAAAGTCCTTTCTCCACGACCAGATAATTGGTATATGATTCTAACTGCCGTTGCATCCTATATATTTGTCCTCACATTAAAAATTTTAAGCAGGAGTGTCTTAGATCAATTTCAGGTTATTTTTTAATTCCACAGGGACCGCAAAAATCCCTGCTTAAAAAATAATGTAAAAATATTATTTTTAATATTTTGTAAAATTAATATTCTCTTAACATAACGCACTGCAGAGCTATGATCGTTTTACCGTCGATAATAGCACCGGTTTCAATCATCTTATAGGCTTCTTCAAGGGGTATTGGCTGTATGGTGATCTTTTCTTCCGGGTCCGATGTAGGGGAATGAGCGGCAGTAAGCTCTTCGGCCAGGAAAAGATGGATGATCTCATCACAAAAACCCGGTGAGGGGTAAAAAGAGAGCAATGCATCCCATTTATGGCTCTGAAAACCCGTTTCTTCAAGTAGTTCACGCTGGGCACATTCCTGAGGTTCCTCGCCCGGCTCCAGTTTGCCTGCGGGTATCTCAAGCAAAACATCTCCTGCCGGGCGGCGATGCTGCCTGACCATTATCACTTCTTTTTTATCATTAACAGCCAGTACCGCAACTGCTCCGGGGTGTTCAACTACTTCCCGGAAAAGTTCTTTACCCCCATGAACCCTGACACGGTCTTCACGAACATTGATTATTCTTCCACGGTAAAGATGGCTGCTGGATAATAGCTCTTCCTTCAGGTAATCGCTGATGCTAAACCCTCCTCTATTTGCCTTGATTAAAGTTCAAGTCGTTTCATCTTTTCATAAAGCCATGACCGGCTTATTCCGAGCAGGCGGGCTGCTTTACTTTTATTCCCCTCTGCTTCACTTAGGGCTTCCAGTATCGTCATGCGTTCTCTTTCTTCTCGCTGTCGCTGGTATGATGGAAGAGCAGCAACCGGTTCTTCTTTTTTTGACTCCTCTTCAGGGTAACCGCTTCTTAAATGGGGCGGCAGGTGCTCAGTCCTGATCAAATCTTCTCCTGTAAAATTCATCGCTCTTTCGACAACATTTTCCAGCTCCCGGATATTACCGGGCCAGGTGTAGGCTTTAAATGCTTCCATGGCTTCCGGAGTCAAATCATTTACCTTCATATTGAATATTTTATTATATTTTCGTAAAAAGGCATAAGTAAGGGGCATAATATCTTCCGGCCGTTCTCTGAGCGGCGGAATGGCAATACGGATAACGTTAAGGCGGAAAAAAAGATCCTTCCTGAATGATCCTTCCCGCACCTTTTTCTCAAGGTCCTGATTTGTAGCGGCAATAAAGCGCACATTCACGCTAATGGTGGCAGTCCCCCCAATGCGCTCAAAAGCCTGTTCCTGCAAAACCCTCAACAGTTTTCCTTGCAAAGTCGGTGGCATATCACCAATCTCATCAAGAAAAAGGGTGCCACCGTTTGCCCGATCAAGACGCCCTGGTTTACCGCCCTTTCGAGCTCCGGTAAAAGCTCCCTGTTCATAGCCAAAAAATTCCGATTCGAGCAAGTTCTCTGGAATGGCAGCACAATCAACTTTTATAAAGGGTGCTGCACTGCGCGGGCTGGCCTGATGAATCGCCTGGGCCATTAACTCTTTTCCGACACCGCTTTCACCGGTGATCAAAACAGTTGAAAGCCCCTGGGCGACCTGCTGAGCTTCCCTGAGCAGCGCCTGCATGGCAGGATTTATGGTAATAATGTCTTCAAAAGTGAAAAACCTTTCTCTGAAACGCTCTTTTTTCAGCTCTTCCTGTAAGTGGGCCAACCTGCTATTCATAGTTTCCAGCCTTGTTGCCAGTTCACGTAGTTCATCAACCCGGCGAAAGCTGATCTTGCCAACCGCACCAATCACCTGTCCGTCTCTGATAATCGGCAGTCTTGAAGCAACGTATGGCTTCCCATCGATAAACTGGATGTCATTTATTTCAGGGATACCGGTTTTGACAACAATATGCAGCCTGCTGTTCTGGATAACTTCATTAATCGGGTGAAATAAAACCGCTTCTTCTTCCAGTCGAAAAAAGTCGAGAAATATCTTGTTGACAAGGACAATCGATCCCGCCTCATTAACTACAACAAGTGCATCCTGACCGATATCAAGAACAGTGCGCAGGGTCTGATTAAGTCTTTTTACTGTCTCCATTTCTTCAGCAATAGATTCAAGCTCTGTAATATCCTGAAAAATAGCAATAGCACCCACAACTCTGCCACTATCCGTCAGCGGGGTTTTATTTACCATGGTCTTTACGGCGCCGGTCTTGTAATTTACTCCTATTTCAACCATACCCTGATCCAGGATCTGCTGCATATTCAGTCCCGGCAAAACTTCATCCAGCGCTTTTCCCTGAACTTCTCCATGTTCAAAGCTAAAAAGCTGCTCAGCGGCCAGGTTTATATGATTAATACAACAGCTTTCATCAACCGACACGAAAGCATTATGCATAGCCTGGTACATAGCCCTGAGACGAGTGTTGAGCAACCTTTCTTCCTTAAAAAGTGCTGTTATCAGCTCAACCTTAGTAAAGAGCCCAACAACCCTGTCTTCTTTGTCGACCACCACCCCTGTGCCAACCGGTATGCGCCTGACCGCATCAATAACTTGATTGTAAGTCAGATCCTGATCGATTTTAACCACATTTCGGTTATAGAAAGCGCTGACTGTCTGATCAAGAGAGCTGTTGTTTAAAAGGGCGTCGTAGAGGTTTGTCTTGGTGAAGATGCCGGCCAGGGAGCCATCCTCTTTTAATACTGGCATCCCGTCTCTCTGGCTGTTGCGAAGCAGGCGAATGGCCTTCACGAGGCTATCGCCCGGTTTTAAAGTGGCAAATTTACGTGTCATCATATTTTCCAGACGCATCAGAAATTTCCTCCATAAGCCTGTTAAGCAGAGTTGTTTTCCAATTAATTTGCCACAGCTGCTTTAAGTGCCGGCCGAAAAATCAGTTTTATAGCGATTAGCTCTTTCCAGCAAACTCTCAACATGCTGCAGGCTGACCTGATCAATGCTGGCACCGTCTAACATGCGGGCTAACTCCTGTCGCCTGTCTTTTTCGGTCAATCTTGCTGCCCTGGTCAGAGTTCTTTCTCCAAGGGACTCTTTAAAAAGACGGAAATGGCAATCGGCCATTGATGCAATCTGGGGGCTATGAGTTACACACATTACCTGATGTGTCGCAGCCAGCTGGGCTAACTTTTCGGCCACGGACTGAATAGTGGCTCCACCTATACCGGAATCGATTTCGTCGAAAATCATCGTCGGGATCAAATCCTGACCGGCCAGAATAGTCTTAAGGGCCAGCATTACCCGTGAAACTTCGCCCCCGGAAATAATCCTGGACAAAGGTTTAACTTCTTCGCCCCTGTTGGCGGAAAAGAGAAACTCAACCTGATCCATCCCCCTGCTTGTCACAACCTCTGATGCAGTAATCCTGATTTCGAAGCGGGCATTCGGCAGCGCCAGTTCCTGCAGGCACCTTTCGAGCTGCACTACCAATTTTTCAGCAGTTCTTTTTCGCATTTCCCGCAGCAAACTACTCTTTTCGGTCAGCTCTTTTTCAAGATCTTCGATTGCCTCTTCCAGCTTTTGGGCAAGTTCTTCACTATTTTTTAGACGTTCCATCTCCTCACTAACCCGATCAGCAAAAGCAAGCACCTCTTCTATGCTCTGCCCATACTTACGCTTGAGGGTATTGATCTGGTCAAGACGATCCTGGATTGAGGCCAGTTCGGCTGGATCGAATTCCAGGGTCACCCGGTAATCCCGTAGTTCATGTGAAACTTCTTCCAGCTGAGCAGCAGCGCTTTGTAACAGTTCCTGCAGAGATTTCAGTTTCGGATCAATCATCGCCGCCTCGTCTAGTTGATGCATGGCATGGTTCAGCTGGTCAATAACCGCTTCTCCCTGGTCCAACCTTTCACCGCTGTAAAGAATACTGTAAGCATTCGCAGTAAGCAGCGCCATTTTTTCTGCATTGGCAAGAATATTTTCCTTCTGGCTTAACTCCTCATCTTCTTCGGGAATTAGTTTTGCCTCGCTAATTTCTTTGAGCTGGAAAGCATATACATCAAGGCGCCTCTCACGTTCGCTACTGTCATCACCAAGCGAAGAAAGTTCACGTTTAAGGCTTTGCCTCTTGCTATAGAGCCTGGCCAGCTCAGCACGAACAGAAAATATGCTTTCGCCACCGAAAGAATCAAGCAGCTCAAGGTGTTGATCCGGACGCAACAGGGACTGATGCTGGTGCTGGCCATGCAGGTCAACCAGGTATTGACCCAATTCTTTCAAGCTGGCTGCCGGTACGGCACGGCCGTTAATCCTGGCCACGCTGCGTCCACTACGAAAAACTTCACGGGCGATGATCAGCTCTTCTCCTTTTTCCAAAGCGGCGCTTTCAAGAAATTGATCTATATCTTTTTTCAAATGCTCATCAAAATCGAACATTCCTTCAACATAGGCATTCTCTTCTCCCTGACGAACCTGATCTACGGTGGCTCGCTCCCCGAGTAATAGGTTGATAGCACCGATCACAATAGACTTGCCGGCCCCGGTTTCGCCACTTAGGACATTCAGGCCGGGACTGAAACTGAGCTCCAGATCATCTATTAATGCATAGTTGGATATTTTTAATTCTAGTAGCATGTTTCAGCCTCCTGCAGCCTTGATCTTTTTGTTTCTATAATTTTAATTTTTGATGCAGCATCCTGTAGAAAGTATGGTCATGGAAGCAAACGAGCTTAACGATTTGTTGTGAACGGTTCACAATAATCTGATCTTTATCCTCCAGGGCAAACCGAACCTGGCCATCAACAGTCAGCACAACCTGAACCTGCCTCGAGTCAACCTGCAACCTGATTTTGTCATTTCCATTAACAATAACCGCACGATTATAAAGACTGTGGGGACAAATTGGTGTTACTACGAAAAGTTCCATGGTCGGATTGACAATCGGGCCGCCTGCCGATAGAGAATAGCCCGTTGAGCCTGTCGGGGTAGCAATAATGATACCGTCACCGGAATAGCTTTCCATGTAGTCATCATTAACACTGGCTTCAATGGTAATAATTCTCGAAAATGGCCCCCGCGACACAACGATATCATTCAAGGCCAGGTAACACTCCAGGTCTTCGCCCTCCCGTTTTAAACAGGCTTCGATCATCATGCGTTCCTGGTATGAATATTGCCCGTTAGCCAAATACTGTAAAAAACGCTCCATTTGCTCAACTTCAATCTCGGCTAAAAACCCTTTATGACCGAGATTTATGCCCAAAATAGGCAACTCCCAGCAGGCCAGGTCCCGGGCAACCCTGAGAATGGTTCCGTCACCACCAACAACGATGATTAATTCAAGCTGATCATGCCAGCTTTCAAGTTGCAGGGCCAGCGACTCTTCGCTATAAAAATCAGCTTGTTTCTCTTCGGCAATCTTTATTTTCAACCGGCGTTGCTCGAAAAAATGAACGATTTTCTCGACAACGAGGCTTGAATTATTCTTGTGCCAGTTGGGTATCAGCCCTATACTCTTCAATTTGCCACTCTCCCCGGAATGATCTGTCTATAAATTCTGCGCTATAATCTTAGATCCTTCATGGTCTCAAATCTTCTTTTCTGCCATGAAGCGATGTGCCTGTCTGACAACATCTTGTATGCTTTCCCTGCAATTCCCGGAACTCCCACAGCCGGTAACAGCGTTCAATTGCAGGTAAATAAAAAACTCGATATTGCCTTTCGGTCCTTTTAATTTTGAAAAAGTAATACCTTTACAACTATAACCGTTATCAAGAGCGCTTTGCAAAACTGCCTGCAGGGCTCTGCCCTGCAGGGCCGGATCCCGAATCACCCCCGCGCCTTTTGCAGCCTCGGCGCGACCGACTTCGAATTGCGGTTTTACGAGGGCAATTATACTAGGAACCTCTAAACTAGATAGCAAAGGAAATATTTTAGACAGGGAGATAAAAGAAACATCTATAACACAGAGATCCGGCTTATCTGACAGTTGGGATTTATCGAGGTTGCGAATGTTGAAACGCTCCATGTTGATAACCCGGGGATCATTACGCAGACTATAATCTAACTGCCCATAACCAACATCAAGGGCATAAACCAGGCTGGCCCCTTTTTTCAAGAGGCAGTCAGTAAAACCACCGGTAGAGGCTCCGACATCTAAAACAACCATCTTTTCAACATTCAAAGCAAAATCATGCAATGCACCGGCCAGCTTTAGACCGCCTCGACTAACATAGGGGTTCTGCGGCTCAATAATGGTTACTGTTACATCTGCCCCGACCATCTGACCCGGTTTGTCACACTTTTTACCATCAACCAGGACCCGGCCGGCCATAATTTCAGCCTGGATACGACTGCGGCTGAGATCTGGTCTTGTTTCGTTTAGCAGCTGGTCCAGTCGGCGTTTTTTCCCGTCTCTGGGGTTCAAAAGTGACCTTTCATTTCTCTTGACCCGGCAAAAGCCAGCGTTGTTTTAATAATAGCTGCAGCATCAAGGTTGGAACAGGCCAACATTTGCTTTCTGCTGCCATGCTTGACAAAATAATCATCCACTCCCAGTCGCTTAACCGGGAGAAAAAGGCCTTTCCGCTCAAAAAGTTCAAGGATAGCGCTGCCGAAACCACCAGGAAGAACATTTTCTTCGACGGTGATCACTTTTTTGCATTTTTGGGCCCAGCTTAAAATAAGATCTTCATCAAGTGGTTTGATAAAACGTGGATTAATTACCGCCACCTTAACCCCCTGCCAGTAAAGTTGCTCAGCAGCTTCCAGGGCAGCTTTGACTGTCACACCGGCAGCTATGATGAGTAGATCTTCTCCTTTTCTGAGCAGTTCGCCTTTGCCCCAGGCCAGGGGGGCGGGCTCAGAAAGAGCAATTCCATCGACCTGGTCACGGGGATAGCGAATGGCCACCGGGCCGGCATCACACTCAAAAGCAGAACAAAGCATCTGCTGCAACTCAGTTTCATTAGCCGGCGCCATGATCGAGATGTTTGGAATACTGCGTAAGTAGGTTAAATCAAAAAGGCCCTGGTGCGTTTCACCGTCCTCACCAACAATACCGGCTCGATCAACAGCAAAAACAACGGGTAGTTTTTGCAGGCAGGTATCATGAAGGATCTGATCATAAGCCCGCTGCAAAAAAGTACTGTATACGGCAAATACAGGTCTCATGCCACCGGCGGCAAGAGCTGCTGCCATGGTCACTCCATGCTGTTCGGCAATTCCAACGTCATAAAAACGCTCCGGGAATTCCCTGCTAAATTTATTCAACCCCGTGCCTGCTTTCATCGCTGCAGTTATTGCAACTATCTTTTCATTTTTATGGGCCAGATCCACCAGGGTAGTGCCAAATATATCAGTATAGGTCGGTTTTTTCTTTTTTTTCAGAGGCAGGCCATTTTTCAAGTCAAAGGGACCGATGCCGTGAAAAACTTCCGGTGATTTTTCAGCGAAATGATAGCCTTTGCCCTTCTCGGTTACTACATGGACCAGCACGGGTCCCTGCATCTTATCGGCCTGTTTTAAAATATATTTGATAGCCATAATGTTATGACCATCAACCGGGCCAAAATAAGTAAAACCAAGCTCTTCAAATATCATCCCCGGCACAATAACATATTTTAATCCGCCCTTGAGCTTTTCTGCTGAATCAACGAGTTTTTGTCCGATCAGGGGGAACCTGCTTACAAAATGCTCGAAATCTTTTTTCAACCGTGAATACTTCGGGTCAGAACGAATACGGCCCAGGTAAGCTGCCATTCCCCCCACATTCGAACCGATGGACATCTTGTTGTCATTGAGGATAACCTGCATCCGGGCATTAATATGTCCGGCATGGTTAAGCGCTTCAAAGGCCATCCCACCGGTCAGAGCACCGTCACCAATGACGGCAATGACCTTGTAATCTTCCTTCAAGATATCGCGAGCCTGGGCCAGACCGAGCGCTGCCGATACCGAAGTACTGCTATGGCCGGTAAGAAAGGGATCATGTTCGCTTTCAGAGGGGTTAGGAAAACCGCAGAGACCCTCGAACTGCCGCAGAGTGGGGAACTGTTCCCATCGCCCCGTGAGCAGCTTGTGGGGATAGCTCTGGTGACCGACATCCCAAATAATTTTATCTTTGGGGCTCTCGTATTGGCTGTGCAAAGCCACCGCCAGTTCAACTACACCGAGGCTGGCAGCCAGGTGACCACCATTGTCGGCAACGGTGCGAATCATGTATTCGCGCACTTCGAATGCAACCTGCTCAAGTTCGCGCGTGCTCAGGTTTTTCAGATCATCCGGCAGTTTTAAGCTTTTAATCAATTCGCCCAAATCAATCACCCCGAAGATTGATTGTTTTTCGAAAATATAACAAAAGGTTTTTCCAGCCGGCTTAGCAGCAGACCGGCCAGAAGCATCACTTCCGTCGAGTGGTTTATAGCAATAATTTTACCCCAGGCTTTACCACCCACCGTTATGGCAGCAACAATGGCTGTCAATAGAATGCCAAGGTAAAAATCTGCCTGGTCATGAGGGATCGTCAAAACCAGTCTTATAACTATAATTGCCGCCAGGGTACCGCTGAGAATACCGCTGATATCTCCGGCGACATCATTACAAAAATTAGCTACCTTTTCAGCATTCTTAACCAGGGACACCCCGCGCCTTGCTCCGGCTACTTTGCGTGCCGCCTTGGCATTAAGAGGTCCTATTTCAGCTGCTGCCGCAGCGGTACCGACAAGATCAAAGAGAATACCGAGAATGATCACAACCAGTAAAATGACGAAGGAAACAACCATGGACTGAATAGCATTTAACAGGTACTGAGCGATAAACCCAATGATAATGGCAATAACAAAAGTCCACACTGCTATTGTAAAAATCCAGCGAATCCTGCGTCGGTTTTTATTATTATATGACAATCTGGATCACCTTTGTACAAAGAAACATAAGTGGTAGCAAACCAGGTAAACTTTGCGGCTTAGGTCCAGCAGGATTTCCCGGATAGTCACCAGTCGTTACCGATCTGGCAGTTCCCTTTTCAGACTATCCCTACCGTGTCACCATCGATAGAACTGGATTACCACTTAGCTCACACTTTAATCCCTGGTTTGCCTCTCTTGCGAGAGCAGTCTAGAAGATTTCCTCCCTGACGTCTGACCTCCCCTAGCCTCTTTTGCAGAATAGGTTTAAGAAATCATGATTTCCTCCACCTATTCCACTCAAGGCAGGCTAC
>CAZVLE010000042.1:0-9049 GCA_964627855.1 uncultured Syntrophomonadaceae bacterium
TTCAGGTGGGGCTCGTTGCAGATCATGATCAGCGGCCAGAAAGTGACGCCAAAAGCCACAGCCATTCCGGTATCGGCCCTGGCCACTTCTTCCATCAGGCGAAAAGAGGCACTGCCGATGTAATGTGAACGCCCCAGGCCCCAGCCGCCTAAATCTTCGGGGAAGAGGACCCGTTGCAGGCCAAGTTTGCCCATCAGCTTATCGAAGGCCGGCTCAATTAGCAGGTGTTCCTGCCAGTCTTCATCGTAGCGTCGCCGGTTGGGAATTACTTCTTCGTCAGCCCACCGGCGAACTATTTTCCCGAAATATTCATCGATCGGTGAGATAAACTCCCGCGGCCTGGTAAAATCATCGATGGTGCGCATCGCTGCAGACCTCGCTCTCCTTAAAGGTTTTCTGACCCGTAGAAAAATCTGGCCAGATCCATCTTATTCAGTTCCCAGCTGCCGAGGTGAAGCTGCATTGTCTTGATATCGCGCCAGTAACGTTCCAGGTTCCACTCTGTGGCATAACCGGCTGAACCCATTAGTTCCATGGCCTGGTTGATCGCTTTTTCGGCGGAGTGTGTAACTTGTGATACCACGCTGAGGGCAGCAACAGAGGTTTTTTTAGCACGGGCCGGCTCTTCAAGGCCGCCGCTGGCTATGATCCCGGCCAGTTGGTGCAGCAAGAGCCGATCAAGCAGTAACTCCTGGCTGACTTCAGCCATTAGAGAGGCGGTAAGCGGATTGTCTTTTAGAAGGGAATGCTTGCCTTTAATAACCCGGTTTTCACCCCATTCCCGGAGTATTTCAATAGCGGCGAAGAGTGAGCCGACGGTTACAGCAGATACACCTAAATAAAACCAGGATAAGAGCTGTTGCCAGCCGGTTTCTCCCCTGAAGACCACGTAGGTTTCCGGCACTTCTACCTGATCGAGCGTAAGCTTGCAGTTTACGCTGGCGGCGAGGCCGGTCCTGATCTGTGGTTCACCGCGGCTGAGGCCAGGGGAGTTTGCAGGTATGACAACCAGAGCCGGCTCATTTGAACCTTCCAGCAGGCAGAATATCCCGAAGAGATCGGCATCACAACCTGCATTGAGGGGCTGCAAATTGCTTCCCTCGATGATCATTCTGTCTTTAAGCTGCTTTGCAGCGGCAGGATAAGATTTACCATGGAACAGGGTTTGAGGGCTGGGTTTGTATTCTGAATCGTAAGAGGGCAAGACCAGCGCACCGACGGTGCTTTTTCCTGATTGGCAAAAAAGTGGCGCCAAAAGCTTGCAAAGATTCTCATTCAGATTGTAATTCATGGCGAAGCTGCTGCAGAGAGCAAATGTTGCGGCAAAAAGGTAGCCGATACCCGTATCGGCCCGGCCGATCTGTTCTAAAGAGAGTGCTAAGGTATGGGCCACTTCCGGCTTGTTTAATCCGACGCCGCCGCACTCTTCGGGGAAAATCATCTTTTGCATTTCCAAATCCACGAAAAGCTTATGCAGAGCCGGTTTAATCAGTAGCGCCAGATCTTCGCGGTATTCAAGCCGCTTGGCCATTACTTCAGTTTCAGCCCAGCGCTTTAAAGTCTGGGTAAGCAAAACATCAGATTCATGGGGTTGATCAGGAGAACAGGGTATCAAACTGAAACAGTCCACTCATTCCACCTCTTTCCCGGTGGTATTTGAAAAGAGCCTGGCATTTATTAAAGCAGATCGATACATGAATATCCTTAAATATTCAACATAATTTCTCTTCTCCCTGCACTTTGCGGACAAAAAAGGATTCTTACTCTACTGCCGATACAGTACTAAGGTTTGGCAAGTTCTTCGGTAATTCGGCTGATTTTTGGCTGGTTATCCAAGAGGAGGGATAATTCTTCCCGACACGGTCATGCATGGGCATGGTTTAAAAATGTCAAAAATCTATTTTCTTCATCAGGTAATCCAAAACGTTAAATCTCTTTATTCCATCAAAGTCTGCCACCGGATCTAGATCTAAGGTCATGATGCACTTAGGATAATTGTTTTGAATCTTACGCAGGGGTCTGATTTCCCTTTCTAAGGTCCTGCTATCTCTAACGCTGGCTGCAACCTGTATATATTTCATCTCGTTGCTACTTTTTGCGACAAAGTCTATTTCTAAGCCTTCAACTTTGCCGATATAGAGATCATAACCTCTGCGTAAAAGCTCAAGAAAAACAATATTTTCCAAAATATGTCCCACATCTCGTCCACTGCTGCTGCCTAACATTGTGTTTCTTAGCCCGATGTCTACCAGGTAATATTTCTCCAATGTTTTTAGGTATTGCTTGCCTTTGATATCATACCTTTTGATTTGATAAACTATATATGATTCAATGAACGCATTGATATATGACTCAACGGTTCTGACGTTAATCGGCCTGCCATCAGACGCCATCGTATCGCTTATTTTTTTTGTAGAAAGAATATTTCCGATGTTGTCAGCTAAAAACCTTAATATACTTTCTAACATCATAACATCTGAAATATTTTTTCTGGCGACGATATCTTTTAAAACAACCGTGTTGTATAAACTCTTTAAATAATCGCTTACCTGGTTTAATTCATAATCCAGTTGAAAAGCATAGGGGAATGAACTGCCCTCAATGTAGCGTTGATAAGCTCGATCTAGGTTATCGCCATACCCGTTGATCTCAACGAATTCTGAAAAAGAAAATGGTAACATGTCAATCTGGACATACCTTCCAGTCAGTAAAGTGGCCAGCTCTCCGGAAAGCATATATGAATTAGATCCGGTCATATAGATGTCCACATTATCATTAAGGTAGAAACTGTTTACCACCCTTTGATAATCCTTCACATTCTGAATTTCGTCGAGAAATAAATACATTTTTTCATTGTTGATTATCCGTTCATCAATATAAGCGTGTAAAGCTTTTGTTTCCAGCAGATCGTAATATTTATAGTCATCAAAATTAATACTGATTACCTGCTTGCTATTGATGCCATTATTGAATAAATAGTCCTTATAAAGCTGAAGTAAAGTTGATTTGCCACATCTGCGGACGCCGGTTATTACCTTGATTATTTTTTTATCCTTATAGCCTAACAGTTTATTAAAATAGTCTGGTCTGCTAATGAGCATATTTTCACCTCTATTGTATTATAGCGCAATAACTTAACCTATGCAAGATGTTATTGCAGCACGATACAATAAATAATAGTGCCCTTTCCTTATAATGGATCATGCTTAATTTGGCAGCTAAGGGAGCAGCATATTGCAGAGATGATTGCACAATAAAGCAGAACATTGAAAAGTGATGCTATAATTGGCCTGGGTTGTGGCGGCCGAATAAGCTTAAGCGATCTTTATGCCGGGATACGGAATCAACACTCTCGGACTATAAACCGGTGTTCTGGAGAAAGCACTTTGAGTAAGGACAGGGAGAAACGTCCCCTAGTCCTCCCCTAGTCCTTCCGCTGATGAACCACTGTTTTGTGATCATACCGATGCCGGAATCTGCCGAGGCCATGCGTAAAATAATCGATATTTATTAGCATAAAAAGGAATTTTATGATTTGGCGTGGAATTTGGTATAGACTAAGCTGGCCTTTGTAGATAACCCCTTTTTTAGACATGTCGAAACCATCTGTGAGCAATAGCTTTATTTCAGGAAGGGAGATTGGATTATGGCTCGATTTAGAACAAAGAAATGGCTGATTATTTCTTCTATTTTTCTTCTTGTTGTTTCCTTTGCGTTGATATGGTTTCTGGGGTTCGGGTTAACACCGGATCCGGGTGACACCACACCTTTTACAGGGGCCTGGTATGGGCCGCAAGGTGTCGTTCTTTTCGATACGGAAGGGCTCTTGGGTAAATCCCTTGTGGTGAAAATCGAACCAGCCTTTGATGCCAGGGAGGAGATCCCCTTCCCCGAATACCTTGCCGGCGTCCGGCCGGCAAGCCCTTTTCTTGCCCTTTCTTCATCGGAGGAGTTTTTGGCAACGGATGACCGGTATCTGGTGCTGGCTTTTCCGGTACCGGAAGGCAGTGATCCGGCCAACCTGGCGGTAGCGGTTCTGACACCCCCGGATATGATCATCGCCTACGAGGAGACCGAGGGAGAAGCTTTTGCTCAATGGGACATTATTCTTGGAGCCTATGATGCTCAAGCCGGGTATTTTGCCGTGCCGATCTCCTATATCAGTACGACTCCCAGAACTCTCGTGATGGTGCAGGGGCCGGACTTCTTTTTTCAAAGAAATATATGGGATCTTCCTGGTCATGAATTTTCCGTGGTTTCGGTCGGATTCGCAGAAGACGGATGCTCCGAGGAAAACAGAAGTCTGATAGAAGAAGAGCTCAACACAGCGTACCGGTTTTGGAAAAGTGCAGGCTTCAGGGAACCGAATTTAAGAAAAGTTTTGGTCGACACATATGACCATGAAGGAGCACTTCTGACTTCAGAAGAGCTCTTTGAATACCAGCTTCGCAAAGCAAGCAGCCCGAACGGAGCGTATGTCTTATCCGAACGAATTGCCTATACGGAGTATTGGGGTGTGCCCGAAACTCCCGAAAGAAGAACTTCCCGGCACGAACTCTTCCATGCCTTTCAATATGCCTATGAAGAGGTTAGCGAATCACGATATTTAGAGGATAATCGGAAAAGGGTGTACAGGGGCATCATTGAAGGGACAGCCGTGGCCTCGGAATGGTCTTACAATGGTCTTCGCAGAAGCAATGCAGCCTATAGCTTTTCCAGTGGGGAAGAACGCAGATTGACATCTAGAAACCCTTTGCCTATTACAACAAGCATTCTAAGGACAAACAGCTCTGCCGAGTCAAGAGACTATCAGACCCAGGACTTTTTTGTCTATATCGGTATGCGCATGCAGCCAACGGAGCCCAAGTCGAATTTTCTGCTTTTGTTTTTTGAAACGGCCCAGGATCGGGAAGCCATCGAACAAGCTATGCGGGAGGATCCGGACATCCCTTATACATCGAATCTCTGGCTGGGGATTCTGGATGCTGCCTTGCGCCGGGAAGGCACATTTGCCTCCCTGCAAGACGCCTACTGGCAGTGGGCCAAAAACCAATCCTTTGAAAAAAGCGTCATCCTGGGGCCTGACCACGACGGGAATCCCATTCCCCATGGAGCGCCGGGGGAATGGTCCGGGCATGGTACAGTTCCCCACGAAACAACATTCAACATCGCATCTTGGATAAGAGAAGAAGGTGTCGGTATAACCAAATGGACAAGGACCTGGAGCTCTTCCGGACCGGATCCCTTCAGTTGCAGTGTTTCTCGGCTCATCTTCGCCCCGGCAGAAGGTTATGAATATTATGTTACCATGGAGGTGGAACTGCCAGAAGCCGGACCTGCATTCCGGTACAAGTTCTACGATTACGGAGACACGAACCGGTTTTTTATCCGTGACGAGGGACGGGATGACAGCCCCCATACCGTTACCGTCCGGGACGAGCCCGTAACGGTCTATTTTTTAATGGCCAATACGGAATTGAATCATATGACAGGACGCATCCTTATGCGGATGGAAAAGAGGATTCTGCGGGAGATCCACGGCACGCTGCCGTCATTACCTACCCCTTCACCCCCACCGGTGATGCATTCCTTGGAAGTTCACGCCTCTGTTCCGCTTCCTCTTCCCAAAGACCCCCCGTATATTTCCAGCCAGACCGGCCATGCAGGCACAGTTAACTATACTTTGTCTGCTGCCGAAGGAACGCAGGTGCAACTTGAAGCGCCGCAGCACATTGGAAGCGGCGCCTCCCGTAAAACCTTTGCAGGATGGTCAGGTTCAGTAACAAGCGACCAGCGGGCCATTACCTTTTCGATAGACCGGCCCAAGACGGTCACGGCAAACTATGCCAACGACCCGGTATTACCGGCCTATACCCTGACGGTCCGTGGACTCTATATGGAAGATCTGCTTGCAGTGTCCATCGCCAGCACCACCGGCCACCACGGACAGACCGAATATGCCATACCAAATATCACGCAAGGGACGACGGTGCACCTGCAAGCCCCGCAGTTTGTAGGGGAAGGCAAAGACCGCAAGGAGTTCTCCCACTGGTCCGGCGATGTTTCCGGGAAAGAGCGGAACATCCAGTGGAATATTGCAAGCAACCAAACCGTGACTGCTCATTATGCATCCTCTCCGGAATCTGCTTCCTTCCAGTTGACCGTCAATTCCAAGGAAGTAAAAGGCAAGCTCGATTTAGGTGTTAAAATCGCCAGCGAATCAGGACATGGCGGAACAACAAAGTATATCATCGAAAAGATTCCGCAAGATTCCGTAATCTACCTGGAAGCGCCCCAGACCATTGGGACAGGGATAAAACAGAAAACCTTTAAATTCTGGGTCTTGGACGAAAAAGTATTGGATAAAAACAGGATCGCTATCCCCATGGACAGCGACAAGGTAGTCTGGGCGCATTATGAATAAAAAATCAAGTTACCATGCCTCCCCTTCAGGCATTTGCGGAACGCCTGATCTATGCCCCGGCATTCTTGACAGGTAAAACGGCCCATGTTAGACTAGTCTTAGACTAGTATATTCTTTAGGGGTGATCGATGATGAAAAAAGTTGGCGCCTATGAGGCAAAAACTCATTTACCCAGGTTGCTTGAACAGGTGAAAGAAGGAGAGGAAATCATTATAACCAAACATGACCTTCCCGTGGCTGTTCTTAAATCCTATCAATCCGAACAGCAGGTTGATGCCAGGGTGGCAATCGATAATATATACAAACTAAGGGAAAGCAACCGTCTGGCTGGGTTATCAATTCGCGATCTAATCGAGGAAGGCCGAAAATAGAGTGGACAAACTATTTGTTCTCGATAACTCAGTGGTCATGTCATGGTGTTTTAGCGATGAAGCCAATGATTACGCCGATGCGGTGTTGGAGAAACTGAAGACTGCGAGAGCTCTGGTGCCTGCAATATGGGCCCTTGAAGTGGTCAACGTTTTGCTGGTTGCAGAGCGGAAAGATAGAATAAAGCAGGCCGAAAGCACCCGCTTTATAACCCTACTGCTACAGCTGCCTATCGATATTGAACAGTTAATGCCCAGGGCAGCAATCCCCGGGCTGCTATCATTGGGTCGCAGCTTGAGCCTTTCCAGCTACGATCTTGCCTATCTCAACCTGGCTTTGCACAGTGGCTGCCCCCTGGCCACCCTGGATCAGAAGCTGATTGCGGCAGCAGAAGAGACCGGGGTTCCCCTGCTAAGACCTTAGCCTCGCCAATTATTTCAGGCTTGAGTAGTGCGGCGGTGCAAACTGTAGCACATGGCGATACAATAGTCAGGGAGGCGCGCTTTCCCGAATGCATGATTACACAAAAGGAGAATGCCAACTCTTATGATTGATAAAACCAAAATATTAGCCAGGCTCAGGTTGATTTATGGCTCGTTTCCGCAATCGTGTAGTTCATCTTTATGAACAGGTTGATACAGGTGATGTTTATAAATACGTGACTGAAGGGTTGTCTGATTTCAATAGAAGAAGTCAGGGAAACCCATGAACCGGTCTATATAACCGGTAAAACCGGAAACGTCGTGATGCTTTCCGATGAAGACTACCGATCCATTCAGGAGACCTTATACCTTGTTTCTGTGCCGACCATGCGTGAAAAGATCATCGACGGCCTGAATACTCCCCTGGAAGAGTGCCTGGAAGATAGTGATGGAAAATAAAGCGTGGAAAATTGTTTACACCAAACAGGGTTTAAAAGATAAAAAGAAAGCAATCGATAAGGGCTTTGGACAAAAGATAGAAAAACTGCTCGCGGTGGTAAAAGAAAACCCCTTTGCTGAATATCCTCCCTACGAAAAACTGGTTGGTGACTTGAGCGGTGCTTATTCACGAAGAATAAACCGGCAGCATCGCTTTGTATGCCAGGTCTATTTAGAAGAGCAGCTGGTTAAGGTAATTTGTATGTGGACCCATTACGAATAAAAGCTGCCCGGTGAATAATGCCAACTATTAGATCATGCCCTTGCCAATTAATGAAAATCGAAATTGATACTTTGCATGCGAGTTTGTTCCCGTTGACTCGCTCAACTATTTTGATCTCGAAGACCCCACCAGCTTAATGCGCCTGGAAGAACCGATGACAACCCTGCGTGATCTAAGTGGACGCGCCCCGCATGACAGCTTCGATGCGAGTTGCCTTAGAGGATTTAAAGCTTGAACACATTGCTGTGATCTACCCAGGTACAATTCGCTATCCCCTGGAAGAGCGAGTGACTGCCGTTCCACTGCAGGATTTAGCAGACCCTGAAAAGAAAAAGCTATTTCAGCGACCACAGTGATATTGATTTGGTGATCATTTTTTCCATTATTGCTTCAGAACCAATACCACGCGCATCGGAAAGGCAGCCGGCCTGTTTTCGGACCATTGAAAAAAGGGAACCTCTAACCAGTCTGGAATAGGGTCCCCCGCTTACCATAAAATGATTTTAGATCAGACTACCTGACGATAAGAACGTTAGTGCAGCCTATATGTGCAACTTTGTTGCTTACGCTGCCCAGGAAAAGTTCTTTAACTCCCCTAAGCCCCCTGCTGCCGATAGCAATCAAATTATAGCCGCCGCTGGAGGCTAAATCGCAGATTACATCTGCCGGTGATCGTTTTCCATCAACGACCTCTGTTGTAACTTTTAACCCTTCATCCCTGAAAGGTTTTGCAGCCTCATTTACAATCCGCTCTGCTTCCATTTTCAGCTGCTCGTTAATAACGCTCTTTATTTCAACTGTATAAGGGGTATTTGCCATATAGGTATAGTCATCATACTCGATTACGTTTAAAATGGTTACTTCTGCTTTTAAAGCGGAGGCAATCGTTAACACTTCCTCAACAAGCCTCCCCATAGTTATAGAACCATCGGTTGCCAGTAATATGCGGTACATGATCTCCTGCCTTTCCCATTAGTGTTTTATTGATTATCTTCAATTCCACAAAACCTTGTTAATTCCTGCCTTATGCTCTTTCTTATGCCACCATAATCTTTGCTATACCTTCTTCAATGGCCGGGGATAAAGAAAGGGAAGCAAGGCTTCAGGATTTGT
>CAZVLE010000043.1:0-6045 GCA_964627855.1 uncultured Syntrophomonadaceae bacterium
TATCCGGCTCTCTCACCTCTGGGTTCCGACCTCCAGAATGGGGAGGGTCGGGGTGGGGGTGAAAAGGTTTTATCCGGCTCTCTCACCTCTGGGTTCCGACCTCCAGAATGGGGAGGGTCGGGGTGGGGGTGAAAGGTTTTATCCGGCTCTTCCACCGCCGGCCCCCGGCCTCCAGAATAGGTTAGGGTAGAAAAATTAGGCTACTGATTGACAGTTTGGAACTAATTGTGATAGATTTTAATTTGCGAGTTTAAGAGGCAGGTGGTAGATCTAAATGCGTGTAACTGTGCACATGGCCTGTGCTGAATGCCAGGAGCGTAACTATACGACCAGAAAGAACAAGAAGAATAACCCGGACCGTCTCGAGATGAAAAAATACTGCAGCCGCTGCAAGGCTCAAACGACACATAAAGAGACGAAATAGCAATAATTGTTCAGGGCTAAAACAAAGATTTACAGGGAAGAGGGCAGGTTTATATGCGTATTTTCAAGCGAATTGCCAAGTTTTTGGGGGAAGTCAGGGGTGAACTGAAAAAGGTTAGCTGGCCGACCAAACGCGAATACAGTGTCTTTACCGGTATCGTTTTATCGGCAGTAGTGGTAATCGGAGTTTTTTTCTGGATCATCGACAGTGGCTTCCTGGCTGTTCTTCAACTTGTCATTCGCTAAATAAAGCTAACTATTAGCAGGTCCGTGAAGGAGAGTGACCGGGAGTGCTTATGCATTCCCCTTGTTATGAATACTGAAATTGAAACCGGCGCCGAAAAAGGTATGGAAGAAAACTCCGGTGGGAACGTTAACGGTGATGTCAACTCGGAAGATAAAAAAGAGGAAACTCTGACCGGGGCAGATGATAGCGTTGAAAGAAACGATACCTCTGATACCGAAGAAGCCGGAAACGAAGAAACCGAATTAGAGGAAGAGATCACTGTAAATAAACAGTGGTACGTGGTTCACACCTATGCCGGTTATGAAAAAAGAGTTATGACCAATCTCGAGCGGCGGGTCGACTCCATGGACATGAAAGATAAGATTTTCAGGATCATGGTCCCCACCGAAAAGGAAATTACCAGTCGCAGCGGTCACAAAAGAACCGTCGAAAAAAAGGTTTTTCCCGGTTATGTTTTAGTAGAAATGGTCATGGATGATGATTCCTGGTATGTTGTACGCAACACACCTGGTGTAACCGGTTTTGTCGGTCCCGGCTCCAAGCCGGTGCCGCTGAGCGAAAAAGAGATTAATCATATCCTGCGCCAGGTCGGCGTAGTTGAGGGTAAACCGCGTATTGATTTCGACCTGCATCAGGTTGTCCGGGTTGTCAGCGGGCCCTTCAAGAATTTTGAAGGCAAGGTTGAAGAGATTCACCGCGAGAAGGGCACGGTCAAGGTTTCGGTTTCCATGTTTGGTCGGGAAACTCCTGTGGAGCTAGAATTTCACCAGGTCATAAAATTTTAAACAACGCTGTGCAACCCACCAGGGGATGGTTACAGTCGGGAGGTTTATGCAATGGCAAAGAAGAAAAAAATAATCGGTTTGACCAAGTTACAGATACCGGCAGGTAAGGCTACACCTGCTCCTCCGGTCGGTCCCGCCCTCGGCCAGCACGGGGTTAACATTATGGCCTTCTGCAAGGAGTTCAACGAGCGCACCGCCTCGGATGCCGGCTTGATTATTCCGGTCGAGCTGACCGTTTATGAAGATCGCTCCTTTAGCTTTATCACCAAGACTCCACCGGCAGCGGTCCTGCTTAAAAAAGCGCTCGGTCTGGAAAAGGCCTCGGGCGAGCCTAACCGCGAAAAGGTTGGTACAATTTCACGTGACAAGGTCAAGGAAATTGCTAAGCAGAAAATGGAAGATTTAAATGCCTACGACGTCGATGCCGCAGCGAAGATCATTGAAGGAACCGCCCGCAGCATGGGCATAGTAGTTGAAAAATAAGCATTACATTATAAGTGGGAGAGCGCCCGGCGCTCGCAGACCACAGGAGGTTAAATGAAAATGGCTAAAAAAGGAAAGAAATACGAAGAAGCCCGCAAGCAGATTAACCGCGAAACCAAATACCCGCCTGAAGATGCTCTCCGTATGGTTAAAGAAATGAGCAATCGTTCCTTTGATGAAACTGTTGAGCTGGCAGTGCGTCTTGGAGTAAACCCGAAGCATGCCGATCAGCAAATTCGTGGTTCCGTGGTTTTACCGCATGGTACTGGTAAAACAGTGCGGGTGATCGTTTTCGCCAAGGGCGAAAAAATTAAAGAGGCCGAAGCTGCCGGTGCAGATGAGGTCGGAGCTGATGAACTGGTAGCGAAGGTGCAGGAAGGCTGGCTCGATTTTGACGTAGCTGTGGCCACTCCTGACATGATGGGGTCAGTTGGTAAGCTCGGTAAGGTGCTCGGGCCGCGTGGCCTGATGCCGAACCCGAAAAGCGGCACCGTAACCTTTGAAATCGAAAAGGCCATCAACGATATCAAAGCCGGTAAGGTCGAGTATCGTACCGACAAGGCGGCCAATGTTCATGTACCCATCGGTAAGGTTTCTTTCAACCATGATCAGCTGGTTGAAAATTTTAGTGCCGTGATGGAAGCCCTTATCAAGGCCCGCCCCAGTGCGGCCAAGGGCCAGTACATCAGGAGCATTACCGTAAGCTCAACCATGGGCCCCGGTATCAGAACTACCGCTGGAAGCGAGGCCAAGCTTTAGATAGAAAGGGTCATTTTTGACACATTTTTTAAACGGTAAATTGTTTCCCTCTGGTGCTCAAAGTGTAACTGAACACCGGATAACTGAATACTCTAACTTTCCGTAGACGCCAGGCACACCATGTTTAATGGCCTTAAGCGGCCGCCTGTCCAGGAAAAGTCAGTCTGCTGTCAGGCAAGATCAGCCTATGTGTGGTTCGATCATGATAGCAACGGGGCTTTCTCTTTGCGGAAAGGCCCGTTTTTAATTTGCACTCTTCGGAAGGAGGTGAAATGCTTGATAACCAAAGCAATGAAGGAAAAAATGCTCGCTGAAATTACCGAAGATTTGCAGGAAGCCGAACTGGTTGTTGTTACCGATTATAGAGGTTTGAACGTTAAAACTATTAGCGACTTACGTGGTAAGTTGCGGGCGGAACAGTGCCGCTACCGCATTACCAAGAATACTATGAATCGCCTGGCCTGTCGTCAGGCCGGTTTTACAGAGTTGGAAAGCCTTTTCGAGGGTCCCACGGCTATTGCCTATTCCAGCGCCGACCCGGTTGTTGTGGCGAAAATATTGACCGACTTCGCTAAAGATTACGAAGCCCTCGTCGTCAAAGGCGGCATGCTTTCCGGGCAACTGGTAGATGCTGTAGCAATCAAGGACCTGGGCGAAATTCCGCCGCGTGAAGTGCTCTTGGCCAGGGTTGTTGGAGGATTCCAGTCGCCTATTTCCGGGCTGGTCAACGCTCTGCAGGGCAACCTGCGCAACCTGGTTTATGCATTAGATGCAGTTCGCCAGCAAAAAGAAAGCGCCTGATTATCAGGATCGAGGCAGGATAGCGATAAGTGATAAAGGAATAAAAACAGGTTTCTGAGATAAGTTTTAAGCTTTTTCTCACCTCTCATCTCTCACTTGGAAGGGTCGGGGTAGGGATAGAATAACTCTTAGCTTAACTCATCACCGATCTCTAAATAACTTTTAAAGGAGCAAAATAAGAAATGGCAAAAGGCGATAACAAAGTAAGCGAAATTATGGAACTGGTCAAAGGAATGACCGTTTTGGAACTATCCGAACTGGTCAAAGCCCTTGAAGAAGAATTTGGTGTAACGGCTGCCGCCCCGATGGCAATGGCAGCAGCTCCGGCTGCAGCAGCCGCAGCAGAAGAAGAAGAAAAAGACGAGTTTGATGTAGTCCTTACTTCGTCCGGCGAGAAAAAGATCCAGGTGATCAAGGTTGTTCGCGAAATCACCGGCCTGGGCCTAAAGGAAGCCAAAGCCCTCGTTGACGAAGCTCCCGGCAATGTCCAGGAGAAGGTCAACAAGGAAGAAGCCGAAGCCACCAAGGCCAAGATCGAAGAAGCCGGCGGCTCCGTCGAACTAAAATAAAACACGGGGACGGTTCTCTGTTTGACATCCCTCCATTGGTAGTATATATTGCCAGTGGGGGGATGATTTATTTATGCCAAGAACAGCGAGAAGAAAAAGTAAAACTGATATCTATTATTTCATTATAAAAAAAGTTAACCGGTAGAATAAATAATTTTCTAAAAGTGTTGATATGTCCTTATTACAGATTTAAAATAAAGTTAAGTAAAGCTGTGGATGTCATTTAGGAGGTGCCAAATTGAGCGTTGAACAGATTAAAGCGGAGGCTCTCCAGCTGAGTCAGGAAGCTCGTGCTTATTTGGTTCGGGAATTACTGGCTAGCCTGGAGGAGATGAACGAAGATGAAATTGAAAAGCTTTGGTTGGATGAAGCTATTCGTCGTGATGAAGAACTTGATAAGGAGAAGGCACAAGCATATCCAGTAGATAAAGTTCTCTCCCGCGCCCGTGCTCATAGAAAATGAGCCGATTGTTACTGATTCATGAAGCTGCAGAAGCCGAAATAAACGAAGCAGCAGACTTCTATGATCTTAGAAGCTCACAAATAGGTAGTTTGTTTATTGACGATATCCAAAGAACAATCGAGAGCATCTCTAAATTCCCGAATGCCGCAACACTTATCGGAGGGCGTGTTAGGAAAAAAGCCATGATTAAATTTCCATACTCAATATTGTATTCGGTTTATCCTGATGAAATCAGAATACTGGCTGTAGCACATCAAAAAAGGCGCCCATTTTACTGGCGTAGCCGGCGTTGACAAAACATAGGGGACGGTTCTCTGTTTGACATCCCTCCATTGGTAGTATATATTGCCAGTGGGGGGATGATTTATTTATGCCAAGAACAGCGAGAAGAAAAAGTGAAACTGATATTTACCATATAATGTTCCGAGGCATTAACCGGCAGACCATTTTTGTAGACAATGAAGACAACCAAAGATTTCTCGATACCCTTAACAGATACCACCATGAAATTGGCTACGACTTATACGCCTATTGCTTAATGGGCAATCACATCCACCTCTTAATAAAGGAAGGCAATGAAGACCTGTCAAATACCATGCGCCGCATCGGCACCAGCTATGTTAACTGGTATAACTGGCAGTATGATCGAAAGGGCCATCTTTTCCAGGACCGCTTCAAAAGTGAGCCCGTTGAAAGTGATGCCTACTTCCTCACCGTCTTAAGATACATCCACCAAAATCCCCTCAAAGCCGGACTGGTCAGCGATATTGAGTCCTATAAATGGAGCAGTTACCATGAATACATAGGGGAAGCAAAGATAGTTAACGTAGACTTTGCCCTACTCATGTTTGAAAAAGACAGGGCTGAAGCTATTAAGCTCTTTAAAGATTTCAACTTGAAGGCAAACAAAGATCAATGCCTGGATATTGCTGAGACAAAGAAGACTATTTCCAACAAAAAGATCAAACAGCTGGTAGCCAAAAATTTAATCTGGAATTAGCGACACTGCATGATGCGGATAAGGTTACGCAGCTGGAAGTTTTAAAATACTTAAAAGATCTGGAGGGGACTTCGTTAAGACAGTTATCACGACTGACTGGGATTTCTGTTAATAAGATCTACAGAGCATAGAACAGAGAACCGTCCCCGAGGGGTTTTTGATTGGAAGGTGATTGAGAAGTGACCCGTAATAGATTCATATGCGATTGCTTCCATATTGCCGTGCGTTGCCTTAATGTTTTATAGATGGTATTATGGTGAAAGTTTGGATAATTAGTTTGATTGTGACGGGTGTGAGTTATCTATAGTAATAAACTGAAAGCTGATAAGATCTTATAATTTAAGTCCATTAGCTTCTATTTATAAAAGGGTTTAAGCATAAACTTGAGTTCTCCCGACACCTGAGAAAACCCTTTTTACTTAGCAGCATCGGGAGTGAATCTTCTTAGTGGTGCGAAGATCTGAAATGGCTGCCGCTTCCGCGAAGCGTGCCGAACTGGTCATCAAAACCCTTGG
>CAZVLE010000044.1:0-6108 GCA_964627855.1 uncultured Syntrophomonadaceae bacterium
AAGTTTTATTCACCGGCTCTAATTTAGCAGGAATTCAGCATATTATGTTTAATTCTTATCTTACCGGTTTCCGGTGCATATCATTTATTAACAAAACTATAACCCAGGGAAGGAAGTATGCCATATGGAGCATTATGAAAAACTTGGGGTCTTTTATTTAGGACGCCCCTACAACCTTGCCGAGAAAAAACCAGACGAAGGACTGCTTCTTTACGATTCCAAGGACATGGTTACACATGGAGTCTGCGTCGGTATGACCGGTAGTGGTAAAACAGGTCTCTGTATAGCACTGCTTGAGGAAGCGGCACTGGACAACATACCGGCCATAATCATTGATCCAAAAGGTGACCTCACCAATATGTTGTTAACCTTTCCCGAACTGCGACCGGAAGATTTCAGGCCCTGGATAAACGAAGACGACGCCAGGAAAAAAGGAGTTACTCCCGAGCAATATGCCTCCAACCAGGCTGACTTATGGCGGAAGGGATTAGCTGCCTGGGGCCAGGATGGAGAAAGAATTCGTTTTCTGAAAGATGCTGCCGAATTTGTCATCTATACACCGGGAAGCAGTGCCGGGATACCAGTTTCAATTCTTGATTCATTTTCAGCTCCTGCAGCAGCGATTATCGAAGACCTTGAACTTTTACAAGATCGCGTCAACGGTACCGCGGGAAGCCTTCTCGGCTTAATCGGGATAGCTGCAGATCCAATCAATAGCCGGGAACATATCCTCATCGCTAATATCCTTAACCATTACTGGCAACAGGGTCAAGATCTTGATCTGGCAGGATTAATCCAGCAAATTCAAACTCCGCCTTTCACCCAGGTTGGAGTAATGAATCTCGAAACATTTTTCCCGTCAAAAGATCGCTTTAGCCTCAGTTCACAGCTGAACAACCTGCTTGCTTCTCCAAGCTTTGCCGCCTGGTTGCAGGGGGAGCCGCTCGATATAGACAGCATCCTTCACACGGCAACAGGTAAGCCGAAAATGTCTATTTTTTCTATTGCCCACCTGGGCGATAGCGAGCGTATGTTTTTTGTTTCACTACTCCTCAACCAGGTTTTAAGTTGGACGCGCTCTCAATCGGGCACCACCAGCCTGCGGGCTTTGCTTTACATGGATGAAATCTTTGGCTTTTTCCCGCCTGTCGCCAATCCCCCTTCCAAGGGACCGCTGCTGACTCTTTTAAAACAAGCCCGCGCCTTTGGACTTGGCATCATGCTTACGACCCAAAACCCGGTGGACCTTGATTACAAGGGTCTCGGTAACACCGGTACATGGTTTATTGGACGCCTGCAAACCGATCGGGATAAAATGCGCTTAATCGACGGGCTCTCCGGTGCAGCTGCAACGCAGGATATCAAATTCGACCGCAGAATTATGGAGGATACTATTTCCGGTCTCGGTCAAAGGGTTTTTCTGATGAACAATATTCACATGGACAAGCCCCTGGTTTTTGAAACAAGGTGGTGTATGTCTTATTTGCGAGGACCCCTGACCCGAAACCAGATTAAGAGCCTGATGGATCCATACCGAGAGAAACTGACTGCTCCTGTAACGGTGCAAACACCTTCGCAACCTGAAATTGCAACTACAACACCTGCTGTTGCAGCCGAAGCAGCAACAGTAACAGCTGATTCTGCCCTACCACAAGATATCAGCAATGTGCCGGTTCTGCCCCCGGCTATTAACCAGGCTTATCTCCCTTTCAGAGGAAGCAAAGGCCAGGATGAAAAAATAGTTTATAAGCCAATGTTATTGGGCTGTGCACAGATGGCTTTCGCCAATAATCGGATCAACCTTCGTAAAAACAGGGAGCTAATCATGGCAACCCCGATCAGCGAAGGCATCATACCTGTTGACTGGGAAAAAGCTGAAAGACTTGAGATCGAACTGGCGGCATTAGAGAGCAACCCGGTCAGTGGTTCTCTCTTTGATCAAATACCTGCAGCGGCAGGTGATACAAAAAATTATACCAGGTGGTCCCGTGAGTTTGTTGACTGGCTTTATCGTAATGAAGTTCTCGAACTATTGCAAAGCCCAAGCTTTAAACTTATTTCAGAACCGGGTGAATCAGAACGTGATTTTAGGATCAGGCTGCAACAGAGCGCCCGTGAACACCGTGACAGCGAAATTGATAAGATAAGGAAAAAATATACTTCCCGCATCAATACCCTGGAAGAAAGGGTGCGTCGTGCCGAACAAAGTGTTCGTCGTCAGGAAGATCAAAGCAAACAACATAAAATGCAAACTGTCATATCGGTCGGCTCTACCATTTTAGGTTCTTTTCTCGGTAAAAGTCCGGTCAGTGCAACTACGCTTGGCCGGGCAACAACTTCTGCCCGCGGGGCAGGCAGGGTGCTAAAAAGCCAGGAAGACATAAAAAGGGCTGAGGAAACACTAGAGGTTCATCGTCAGCAGCTGCAGGAGCTGGAAGAGGAGTTTAAGCGCGAAACCGAGCTTTTAGAAGCTGCCCTCGATCCGTTATCCGAAGTACTTGAAACATTGACTATTAAGCTCCTGAAAAAGGATATTTCGCTGCGTCTCTTTGCCCTGGCCTGGCTGCCATACCGCATCAGCCCTGTCGGAATCGTTGAACAGGCCTGGTAACAAAACAAACGGGCCGGCCTGTATTGGTGGGTATGTATCTGCCCCATTGCCAAGCCAAGCACTTGGATACCAGGTATATCAGTATTTAGACAAGGGAAGTCTTGCGCGGTATCCACCTATAATGAGCGAGAATTGATAATTATAATAGCAATCCTTTCTCTTGGGGAGTTTTACAAGCCGGGAGCGAGCATAAAGCGAGCCGTCAGGAATTGCAGGCGAGGCAAGAACTGGACCGGGTCCCGGCCCTCAGAAATGATATATTAATGCTTCAGTTTTCCTGAGGGTCGGGCCGAGTCCTCAAGATTGGGTGTCGATTGTCGAGGATGCCCGGGGCTTTTCGCAGACGAACCGTGACAATTCCAGGCAAGCGATCAGTGAGCGCCGGCAGGTCGTTCCCGGCAGTCCGAAGAAAAGGCGAAAGAATCGAATTGTACTTCAAGGCTGTCAGCTTGGTTCTGTTCCGGCGGGGGTGGTTTTTTCTGCAGCCTGAAGATTACCGTTCCAGATAACCCGCTGCGGGAAGGGTATCTCAATACCGGCAGCTTCGAGGGCCTGCTTTATCTTCCATAACAGTTCCATTTTGACTGCAAACCATTCCGTCGAAGGCGACCAGATCCTGACCACAATATCAACACTGTTATCTCCCAGAACATCTACAAACACCTGTGGAGGGGGGTTAACCAAGGCCAGGGGGTGATCATTAATCAAGCCTTTAATGATCTCTATGGCCTGATCAGCGTCATCGGCATAACTGATCCCAGCGGTATATTCAAAGCGGCGCACCGGAGTATTGGTGTAATTAATGATATTGGTTGTAAAAACTGTTTCATTGGGAATGCGGGTCAGGTTGCCTTCAAGGGTGCGAATTGTGGTTGATATTATCTTGATATCTTCTATAAAGCCAAGCTCATCTGCTATTTCAACCAGGTCTCCTATTTTGGCAGGCCGTTCACCCATCAGGAAAATTCCAGAAATAAGGTTGCCAATTATACTCTGGCTGGCAAAGCCTATGGCAAGACCAACTATTCCACCGGCTACCAGCAGACCTGAAGGCTCAAGACCTACTGTGGGCATTACCCAGATAATAGCAAGTACCATAACGCCGTAAGAGACTATCTTGGAAAGCAATTCTAGGTGTTCCTTGTCAATTTTGTCTTTTAAGGTCCGCCGCATTTGTAAGGCCAGCAATTTAACAATAATCAGGGCAGCAATAAATATCAGAAGCGCTGTAATCAGGTTCAACCAGGTAACACTCCCATAGACCTCGAAACCCAGCCAATCAAACATTTATAAGCCCTCCTCCATAATCAGTTTTCCCTGCTGGCCAAGCAATTTAACATTAACAAATTGTTCCGGAACCTTCTTCATACCTTTTCTGAGAGGTTTATCTAGCATATTCGTTTCTGCACTAAATTCATTAATAACTTTCATGGCAGTGTTGAGTGAAACAAGTTCAGAGCTATAATAGATTTTCATACCGTAAACGCTAAAAACAGCCCTGCCAATTTCAGCCCAGTTGCTGCCGGGGTTTTGAACGTTGATAACCATAACCCCTTCTATCAGCGGGTTTACCCGGGGCACCTCAGTATGAACAGCACTTTTCCAGTACTTACAGATCAAGCCATCCTTGACGTTACCGTAAAGAGTGAACTTATGAGGAGCAAGGGTAAATATATCTATAATATTATCACCCTCTCGGCCACTGCCAAATACAGAAACCAGTTCAAGAGGAAAAGTGACCATCACTTCCCTGCTGGATCTCGGCTTTAAAACAATTTCCTGCTCAAACTCGATCATCAAGTTAGTGCTGATGGCCCTATTTATATGTGAAGGCTCTGCAGGTCTGAGAAGCATCTCACCTTTTTCCGTCAATATTGATTTTTCAACTGTACCTCCGGCCCCACTCCGGCTGTACTGTAAATAATGATCGATTTTTTCCAACATAATAGAAACTCCGGGCAAATCAAGGCCAAAAGGCGCTTTATGAGGGCCCCAGGGTACCCCTTTCGCTGTTTCGCTTTTTTCATAGGACCAGGCAATATGTTGAGGGTTATCCAGAGTATCATTCTTCAGATCTGTCATCCTTTAACCTCCCCAAAGCATTTTTCAACTAAAAAAGACTTCTATTCTCAAAAAGCTAGATCCTTCATTTATTTTAATCTTTTCTGGGAGGATTATCTTCAAGGGGGAAGGCGATTTGCAATAAAATTACTGATGGGCACCTGATTATGCTCTTAGTTTGAGTCTATCAGGTGCCCATCAGCTTTGACAGATTTGCTTCATTCTGCTGCACTGGCCCGAGTCACTGAGCAAGTTTTTCATCCTGCCATCCCAACCAGCGCTACCAGGTTGTGAACTTTTTCGACTGGTTCTGCTACTTTTTCCACTTCAGGGATTAGGCCGAAGCCTCCGGCAAACTCCATCTTAACCTTGCAGTTCTCACGCTTTTCTTTTGTGCAGCCAATCGTTCCGAGGTAACCGGGGGCAACCTTCCTGTTGAAAGCTGCCAGTTCACAGTAACTTACCAGGCCCGCCATTGATTCGTACTCTTTCCAGTATTTGCAGCTCTTTTTCATTACCTTTACCTCCCTTAATTTTGTCTTTCACCTTATATAAGAGCAAGTTTCATGCCAAAGTTTAGTAAGAAATAATTTTTTTTAGATTGAGAGTCGCTGCCTATAAAAACTAAAATACTGGCCGTATAGCTATCATTACCGTAATTATAATAGAAGAGATCTGGCGGGTAACTATTAAAACCCTGTCAACAAAGTGACGTAAAAAGGTTATATTAGCGACTAAAATTTGACCGAACAAGGCCATCCTCTCAACTTTTATATACCTTTGCTGGGTTTCATAAGCACAAAACAAATAATGAATTTTTAGCATTATTATAATTAGACCGATAGCTACATATTATGATATAATAATGTTTAAAGATGAGCTAAGAACCTCGTTATTGGTATCAGCCGGTTCTGCTCTCTAACCAGACGCTATGGAAAGGAATGAATGCAGTTGAAAATTGACATTAAAAAAACCCAGGTTTACTTCTCCCCAGAAAATGAGGAAGAAAAAGCTAAATTAACAGCCCTCTGGAAAATCCTCATAGATTGTGTCAAGGATACCAGGAAGCTTGTTCCAGTGGGTGAGTATGTGCCCCAAAAAAACGACACCAGCGCGGCTTTTTATATCGAGGGACTGGAATTAGAAGGCAGCACTTTTGCAGAAGTGAGAGTTGATAAAGATACCGAGGTTTATTGCAAAACCTGCAACAAACTGGTTAAATTAAAGGCAGGAGAAGTTATTCCTCTCTGCTGTGGAACCATGATGTTAATTGTGGATTAATATATAAAACTTTACTTATGCCCGGCCCCGGTTTATCAAGCAACCGGGGCTTTTTTTACCTGCCAGAGAACTGATCCAGATCATTGGCTCCTTTACACATTATTGCTCAGCATCTTTTCCCAGCCGGCGATTTAAACCGATTCATAGATAAGCAA
>CAZVLE010000045.1:0-7001 GCA_964627855.1 uncultured Syntrophomonadaceae bacterium
TCGATAGACATATTGCGCACAGTGGCCATCATAGGTATGATTCAGGTCCATATTGTTGAGTGGCTTTCAGGTTACTATGATTACGATACAACTCTTTACCAGCTCAGCGAGTTAATCGGTTCCTTTCCCGCTGCGCTTTTCACTTTCCTGGTCGGAATGAGTTTCTTCATTTCTATAAACAGGCAGGAAAAAAACGGTATAGATCCCGGCCTCATAGCCGACAGAAATCTGCGCCGGGGAATGGCCATATTCTTCCTTGGCCTACTCTTTGCTATCTTCGTCTGGATGCCCGACGAAGTCTTTAGTTGGGATATCCTCACATTTATCGGCGCTTCGCTGTTGATCCTTTATCCATTAAGAAAACTAAGTCCGGCAACAATAATAACAAAAATTCTCATCATCATTGCCATCAGCCCAGTGGTAAGGATTTTTACAGATTATCACAGCCACTGGAACAAGTGGGGTGAGTATGTGCCTTCATTCGAGATGCCGGGCATGTTGATGGGATTTTTTGCCAACGGTTACTTTCCCCTTCTGCCCTGGCTGGTATTTCCGCTTAGCGGTTACCTGGTAGGTAGGGCCTGCTTCGGGGATGATAGGCTGCGCTTGCCTAAAGCGCTTTTACCTCTCGGAATTGGCTTGCTGATAGCATCCCTGGTTATGATTGCTCTTTCGTCAGCTTTAGATTTATCGGGAATGATTGCAGAATATATTTCCCCCTTTACTTTTTATCCTGCATCAACCTCTTTTATCCTGCTGGCAGTTGGAGTTAACGTGGTTCTCTTTGTCATCTTTTTCTATTTCTTTGATCTTAAGGAAAGGAAAAAAGAGGATAATCTATTCCTGATTTTCTGCAACCGCTACAGCCGATATGCGCTCACCGCTTATGTTGTTCACCATCTTCTTTTTCTCTGGGGACTTATAGCTTATGCAGCTTATACCCGGGAATTATTCAGGTGGCAGCATTACGGATATATCATGCCCACTCATTATTCTCTTCTTGTTGTTTTGCTTTTTGTAATTCTTTTTTACATTATCATTGTTGCCTGGGATAAACGCGAAGGACGTTACAGCTTCGAATGGCTGTTACGCAGATTAACCGGCTAAAAACACAGCAACATAGAAGGAACCCTTGTGTCGCTGATTAGGATGGTTACTATGCCTGTAAACAATTTTGCGGAATGCATCCAGGCTGAAGAAAGCAGGCTGTTATTAAAAGTCTGGCTATTTACTCTGTCAGATCAAGCCTGCCTGCCCCGGTTATCAGGGGAGCCTGACTATTCAGGGGTCAGTTGGAAGTTGATACCGTGAGAAAAAGATTTAAGAGCCTGCTTGATAACTCAACTATCAGCAAATCACCGGAAGGACAGTGAAGCAGAGAGATGGGGGTTGCCACGATCTTCCCTTGAAGTATAGAGGGTGTAATCTGTCTAAATGTTTTTACTGCTATACCATAAAGGGATTGAATTTAGATAGCCAAAGGAGTGATATTATTAATGACCATGACGCCGCGTGAAAGAATCATCGCTGTTCTGCAGGGTGAAGATCCGGACAAAATTCCGGTTGTTACCTGGGAGTCGCTGCGTATCGGGGAACAGGGTGGTTGGCAGGAACGTTTAGCTGAAAGAGGGCTTGGTCTAATAAGGCTCGGCTTTGCCTATCAACCCTGTTTTATCTACCCACTTCTAATGGATCCCGGCCATCCTGAGGTAATATTTAAACAGGATTACTACACCGAGAGTGGAATCAACAAAACTCGCTATACCTTTAAAACACCGGTCGGTACCATTACTTCCGTTTCCCGGATGAATCCTCATGAATTTTTGCTGCCTTCGACCGAGGAGCACTTTGTAAAAACAAGAGAAGACTGGCGGGCTGTTAATTACCTATTCCAGGCTCAACTGGAACAGACAGCCCCCAACTACGAACTTTTTCGGATGATTGAAGAAGGGCTTGGTGAAAACGGTATTACCTACGGGGTAGTTGAAAAAACGCCCTTTTCGCGAGCCTGGGTCGAACTGGCCACTGTTGACCGCGCCTTAATCGACTTCCAGGAGCAGCCCGACGAGATCCTCGAGTATGTTGATATCCAAACCCGGCTGCACCGCAGGATTGCTGAAATTATGGCTGCCTCGCCGGTCAAGATTGTCAATATAGTTGATCACATTACCGATTTTATTGCCCCCCGCTATTTTAACGGTTACTGCCTGCCCATCTATGAAATATATGCCGATGCCCTGCGTGGTACGGACAAAATACTGGCATGTCATATGGATGGGAGGCTTGGCCATTTAAAAGAAGAGATTGCTGCCAGCCCGCTTGATATGATTGAATCTTTCACCGTTCCGCCCATCGGCGATATTCCGCTCGGCGAGGCCAGGGAAAAGTGGCCCGGCCGGATCTTCTTTGTCAACTGCCCACCGCACCTGAATCGGGCAGCGCCTGACGAAATAAGAAAAGGTTACGAAGATCTGCTTGCTGACTGGAACTCCCGGCACGGGCTGGTTATCGAAAACTCAGAAGATATCCCGCTTGAAAATGTGGAGGCGAACCTCAGTATTGCCCTTGATGTCTGTGGCTATTGATATTAAAAGGAAGGAGCACGGATATGGATAACCTGGCTAAACTTAAAGAAGCAGTAATAGCCGGAAACAGGCAGGAGACCCTTGACCTGATCGAAATGTTGCGTAGCGAGAGGGTTGCTGCCATGGAGATTGTTGACCGGGCGCTGGTTGAAGGTATCAACGAGGTCGGCCGCCTCTTTGAGAGGGGTAAATTGTATGTTCCCGATATGATGCTCTCCGCCATATGCGTCCGTGACAGCTTCAAGCTTCTCGACGATGAATTAAAAGCAACTGCCTCAAAAGAAAAAGCCCTGGCTGTTGTCGGTACCGTAAAAGGAGATCTGCATGATATAGGGAAAAACCTGGTGAAAATGCTTTGGGAGGCAGCCGGCTACCGGGTCATCGACCTGGGAGTCGATGTCCATCCAGACCGCTTCGTGGATTCGGTAATAGAATACCAACCCCAAGTTCTGGGGCTTTCTGCACTTCTAACTACTACCCTTGAATCGATTGAGGCAACGGCAAAAGCATTGCAAGAAGCCGGCCAGCGTGACATGGTAAAGTTGGCTATAGGTGGTGCCGCTACCAGTGAAGCCTTTGCCGAACAGGTCGGGGCTGATGGATATGCCCGCAGCGGAGCAGCCGCTCTCGAAATGATCAACCGCTGGTTTAGTTAAACACGGGAAAACGGGTGGATGGAATTGAAAGAATAACTGCATTTTGAGGATAGATTCTCCTACCGCTGAACAGCTTTTCGGTGAGCAACTTTAACTAATCAGGCAGCCGGTAAGTTATCTTCAATACTATACAGGATTCTTTATCGTCCCTGTCGGCTCTTTTTGCCGTTGGCCGGCTCCACGTGTTGTCAAGGTATCAGCAATATTTGCTTAGTTGGAAAACGTGAAAACCCTGAGAATGACAAAGGGTCACCATTCATCAAGAAAAAAACTATCACCATAAAAATAATTATCAACAACGCCGCCCCCTGTGTTCCCCTTATGTTCTGTTGACAGGCCTGGGGTTGTATAATATAATCAAATTGTCTATTGTAGTAATACAATAAACATTAACCGGCGGAGGGTTTTTAATGCAGTTTTTTATTAACGCGCGCAGCGGTGTTCCCATCTATAAACAGCTGGAACAGCAGATCGAAAAAGGGATCATCGGGGGTATCCTTCAATCGGGAGATCAGCTGCCGACAGTCCGCGATGTAGCGCTTCAGCTAACCGTAAACCCAAACACAGTTGCCCGGGCTTACCGCGAGCTGGAATACCGTGGCCTCATAGAAAGCGCCCAGGGGCGGGGTACCTTTATCGCCGGTAATCTTGAATCGCCGAAGGTTGGAGAAAAAGAGCGCCTCTTCCGCCAGCAGCTGGAAGAGCTATTAACGGAAGCCCGTCACTTAAACTTGGAGAAGAAAACCATAAAAAATATATTTGATGATACACTCAAGCAATGGGAGAAGGAGGTGTAAGCAGTTGAAAGACAGCTGTTTGCAGGTTAAAAACTTGGAGAAATCATTTGGTTCCACTAAAGCCCTTTCTGCAGTGACCTTTACCCTGGAGAAGGGTGAAATATTGGGTTTGGTTGGGCCAAACGGTGCCGGCAAGACTACATTGATTAAACTGATCATGGGTTTGCTTATACCCGGAGATGGTTCGATCAGCATTTTTAGCCGGGGAAGAAACAAGCTCAGGCGTGCAGACTGGTGCAAAATCGGCTACATTGCCGACGAACCAAACCTCTACGATTTCATGACCGTTGAAAAACTACTCGATTTTAACAAAAGCTTTTACCCGCGCTGGGACAATCATAGGTGCAGTGAACTGCTAGAGCGGTTTCATTTGCCTGCCGGTGAAACAGTAAAAAACTTCTCCCGGGGGATGAAAACCCAGCTGGCCCTGGTCCTGACCCTGTCACAGCGTCCGGAACTACTCATTCTTGATGAACCCCTTGACGGCCTTGATCCACTGCGTCGCCTGGAGTTTCTTAATCTACTTATCGAAGATTTCACAACAGCAGAAGGGCGCAGTATCCTGATCTCTTCGCACTATTTAGAAGAACTCGAGCGTGTAGCCGACCGGGTAGCCTTTCTCTATGAGGGCGAGCTGAAAAGAATTGTCCCCATGGAACAGCTCAAAGTAGAAGAGAAGACTATCCGGGTTGTCTTTCAAAAAGAGCCCCCCGCAGAGATCCTTACCATGTCCGGAATAAAGGCCGTTCAGAGGGAAGGCAAAACCGGCTATCTGATCACTATCGAGGGCAATTTTCATGCTATCTATGAAGCCTGCAGCAGATATCCCCATTTCGTGCTGGAGATTTACCACCGCAACATTGAAGACATGTTCCTTGATTATGCCGGGAGGGATAAAAATGCTCATTGCTAATATCATTCGCAAGGAATTGCATCAATTGCGGTGGCTGATCATTGTCGGTCTTCTAATCGGAATCGGGATGGCTGTAATGATAGGATCAACTTTTTATTACCTGGATCAAATAATCGAAGAAATTCCCTCCGAATTGCTGGAGTTGCTGTCGCAATACGAGGTAACCCGTGAGCTGCTCTTTATTTTTGGCGACTATTCTTCCTATGTCTGGTCGCAGTGGAACGCAAAAAACCTCTACCAGTTTGGCGCCCTCTTTGTCATTTTCATCGCCTCATCGCAGTTTGCAGGGGAAGTCAGCAAGCACACCATTGGTTATTATCTGACCCGTCCGATCTCCAGAAGCGAAGGTTACCTGGCCAAGATTGCCTCGGGTCTCATTATCCTCGTGATCATATTTTGCGTAAGTACAATTCTCATCTGGGCTGCATCATCAATGATGGGGCAAACAGCTGATTGGGGCCGTTTCTTTGTAGCACTGTTGATCAGCCTGATCTGGCTCATGACCTATTACCTGCTTGCCGCCATTATTTCAACCCTTAACCGGGAGCCTTTAACAGCAGGGATAATGATCGGTTTGGCGGGCATTGTTCTCTCACTGCCCGGCTTGTTTACATTGAGCAGGCAGTATTCAATCTTTTACCAGATGCGGGCGGTAGATTACTTTATCTATGGGCAACCTGCATATGTGCCCATTCTTTTTGGCCTTTTAATAAACGCGATGTTGCTGGTGATCGGGTTAAAGGTTTTTTCCACCCGCGATTTTTAAATAAACGAAGGAGGTCTTGAAATGTTATTAACAACAACAGAGCTTAAGGTAGATTACGAAGTTTTAGGTATAGTCAGGGGGAACAGGGTTAAAGCAGCCCATATCGGGCGTGATATTATGGCCGGCCTGAAAAACCTGGTTGGGGGAGAAGTTAAAGAATACGCCGATCTCCTTACCGGTGTACGTGATGCTGCCGTGGACGACATGGTTACGGAAGCAAAGAATATGGGCGCTAATGCCATTATCGGTATTCGCTTTGCCTCGTCGCAGATTGCCGCAGGCATGGCAGAAATCATGGTTTACGGGACAGCTGTAAAGATTTAAAGAAATAGTGCCAAGGGGCCGGCACTACGATCGCTTTAAAACCTTACAGTTAATGCTTTTTTAAAATATAAATATGCCGGCAGAGAATCGGGTTCACAGCGGGAATCTCTTCCCCGCAAGGGCAGGGGGATTCCAGATCGGAATGGGGATGATCGCAGTTTTTCACTATCTCGATAGATCCAGGTAGCGCTTAGCGATATTACCCCAGGAAAAATGCTCTTCCGCCAGCCTATGGGCCTTCTGGGCCAGTTGATTCCTCTCATCTTCAGTTTTCCCTTCCATGTAAGCAAGCACGGAATTTATGTTGGCAGCCAGGCCGGGAACGAGGTTTTCGTCCAGGGTAAGATGCCTGATTCCTGCTGAGGCAAAAATATCGCGGAAGCTATTTTCATAGATATCAACTACATCAGCAAAACCTGAATGGTAAGTTTGCACCGGAAAAACTCCACAGGCCAGGGCTTCGACTCCTACAAGGCCAAAGGATTCAGGAAAAATGGAGGGGGCGACGGTAACATCAGCGCAGGGTATCAGCAGCCTGAGCTGTTCATGATCCATGATGCCTGTGAAAATAACCTGCTGGCCGATTCTGTCCTTACAGGCCCTGCGGTAACGGGCGGCTGTTTGTTCATCTGCCAGTACCCTGGACAGCCCATTATGGTATAGATTGTGTCCTGCTCTATCCCCACCTGTAGAACCTGGCAGTTTGAGTATCTCAAGGGCCAGGTCAATGCGGCCCTGGTCAAGTAGCCCAACCAGGGCTTCTAAGTATTCCCTGGCGGCACCGAAGCCTACCAGAATCAAACGGGTACGAGGATGGTTTTCCAGCACCAGGGGCATGGCCGTCAGCAAAAGGTGAATGCCCTTTGTCCACAGGTATTTACCATAATAGAGAACCACTTTTTCATTTATCCAGTCAATATCTGCCAGGTTGTCAGCTGTATCCTGATCGGGAGCCCAGAT
>CAZVLE010000046.1:0-3955 GCA_964627855.1 uncultured Syntrophomonadaceae bacterium
AGCCTTTCCCCGGCAAAAAGAGCCAGGGCGGCCACCTGGTTAAAGCTGAGATCGGTATAGATATGTTCGCGGTAAGCATCATAAACCGGTATCACGTAGTGAAATAAACCCTGCTTTTGGAAAAAATCAAAGGTGGCCAAGAGGAGGGTTTTCTGGCGGGCAATGCGGTTAAGATCATCGCGGGCATCCGGCTCGCGGTAAGCGAGGTAATTGAGATAGCCGCGTCCATCGAGGATCTGCGGGCCGGCCTGCAGTGATTCCTGGGGAGTAAAGCTGATCATGTCTTCTTCAACCTCGTAGTATACTCCACCCATGCTGTCGATCAACTGCCGCAAGCCTTCCATATCGATGGCAATAAAGTAATGCAATTCAAGATCATTCAGGGCAGAGCTGACAGTGTCGATAACATAGCGGAGACCGTTCTGATGACTATTACCACCGGCCAGTTTATAACCATAACTGTAGGACTGGCGAATTCTGTCCTTTGTTCCCGTGTTGGCTATGCTGACGTAAGCGTCACGCGGCACCGCCAGCAGGGTCAGTGCATTTTGCTCAAAGTTAATAGAAGCCACCAGGATGGTATCGATAAAATAGATCTCGCCAAAAGAATTGTCGTCATTGCGGTTGTGCATGCCCAGCAATACCACATTGACCACCTGCCCGGTAAAGTATTCCTCCACTTCACCGCCACTCCTGGAATCAGAGCTAAAAAGTGTTGCAGGAGCATAGTAGACCTGGTAAACGCCGTGAAAGACAATAGATAGCGATACGGCGATGATCAAAACAATCAGCACTAGAGAAATATATAGCCTGGCTTGTTTTGATATTGCTTTCATAGCCTTTGAGAATTTAATCCTCCGTTAAACAGATCGATAGGAGCCATTTCGGGCATGACACGTCATGCCCCTACAGAACCAGCTTGTTACAGGTGTACTGTAACTGCTCAGTCTGGAATATAACAGTAATGATTTCCCGTTCCAAGGTATCCATGCTGCCTATAAATTCGTAGGAGCAGCTTAAGTGTATGGGCAGCATGGATACCTTGGAACAGTCGTACACTTAAACTATAGTTCACCGGCTCCAGAGCAAAACATTTTCTGTAAGCCAAATTCCTTAGCACTAGTTGGGTGGTGGGCCGAGCGAGTAAATAATATTGACCTTGCTCTCGGGCTCGACCAGACTGCCGGAAAAAGGGTCACACTGGATAACCTTGCCTTCCGGCAACAGGAGGTAGTGCCTGCCAATGATAGCGCCTATTTCCAGGCCAAGCGCTTTAAGCTTCTCCTCTGCAGCTGCTAGTTCCAGCCCCCTGACATCGGGGATGACCAGGCCCTGAAAAAGGATCTTATCTTCACCCTTTTCACCGTTTTGATCATCATCATGCTCTTCGTCACTTTTACCAGCGTCCTTTTCCTCAGCATCTAATTTTTCTTCCCCTACCTGGACAGCCTTTTTCTTGCCGTCATCACCAAAACTCGGGCCAGGATCTTTTTCATGCTTATCTATATTTACTGCTCCCTCTTCTCTTTCATCTGCGTCATCCAGCCAGGCTAGCTGAAACCGATCGTCTGCTTCCTCTATAGAAGCCAGGATTACCTCGAACTCTTCATCATCAATATCCAGCTCACGTTTTAAGTGCCACAACTCGCGTGTCATTTCAATCTTTTCACTGGCTGTAAAATTACCTTCCTTCAACTGGTCAACCAGCTGTTCAAACCTTCTCAGTCTTTCCTGTTTAGCCAGATACTCAGGGCTGTCAACAAGCTTTATCGGCGACCAGGCCTCCACTTGAAGACCAAAGACTTCTTCAATAATTCTTACTCTCTCTTTCTGGTTCATAATACTGTACCAAATTCCGTCCTGGGTCTGCGAACCACCGCGTATGGTATAAAAGCGCAAATTCTCATCATTCACCTCAAAATCACGCCCGTAGACGGTAAGCGCCGCTATTTGCTTATAGGAAAGATCTGTATCGACAAAGTCCCTGTAAAGGCGATAAATCTTAGGGATGTCGGTTATCTTTCCTTCTTCGCGCAGGTAGAAAAAAGTATGCTTTAAAAGATCCATCTGACGGTCGATGCGTCCGAAATCCTGCTGCGATTGATCGTCACGATACTGCAAATAACGCAGGTAAGTTTTGCCATCCATGACCTGGGGTCCTTCAGGAACCAGCACCGCACCGACATTCCAGTGTTTATCATAGATGGTCTCTTCAACCTCAAAATAGATCCCGCCCACCGCATCAACCAGTTCGATGATCGAGTACATATCTACCGAAACATAATAATGGATTGGTATATCACCGAGCACATTGCTGACGGTTTTTAGGGTGTATTGAATGCCATCGGCGTCCCTGTCTTCTCCGCCACCATAGTAGTAGCCGTAAAAAAAGGAGTGATTAATTTTATCGTGGAACCCATTCATACCATGGATGGGCACGTAAGAATCACGTGGTATGCGCACAACTGAAATCTGGTCCGTGGAAAAATTAATCGACATTACTGCCAGCATGTCGGGACGAAAAAGGTACTGCCCAAGCGCCTCACGATTCCAGCCGCGGTCAAACCCGAGCAGGGCAATGTTTACGATCTGGTCAGAAAAAAAGTCTTCTGCATAAAAATCATGACCATTTTCTGTCTGGATGGCAGGAGCCTTTTCCGGGAGTAAAACCCGCTCCGGTTCTTTGACCTGGTTGTAAAAGGCAAGGACATAGGTGACCGTAGCTGCCAGGAGCAGAACCAGCACAATACCGCCTGCCAGGAGAATCTTTTTCAGCCGGGTAGAGCCTTCCTGCGGCTTTTGATCTTTTTCTCTCTCTGCACTTATTACGTCCTTGTTCATGGCTAACCCCTTTCTGCCATGTAATCTACAACTGTCTAGATTATACCATGCCAGGCAAATTAAGCACTTTTTTCCCGCTTACAAAGCACTGGTCGGCCCAGAGATAATCCCACTCGCCAAAACGACCAATGGGTAAGATATCGTTTGCCTCCAGATAGGCTAGCACTCTGTTGCGCCTCTCTGTCATACCGTGATCAAAAGCGACAAAAGCATAGGGTAAAACACGATAATCAGCAAATAATAGATCTTCCGCCGAAAAGAGCTTCATTTCTACCGCCGCTTTGATAACATGATCTGTCAACGTTTCGGGGTCTATTTCCAGGGGGGTATGCCGGGAAAAATAGGTCTCGAATTGCAGTGAACTACGGCCTTTGGGAACGTTATCGGCCGATTTGCGGTAGGGAGCATGAGCTCTGGCCGGTAATATCTGACGGTCGTAAATATAAAACCAGCTGTGATCGCCGGCCTGCGGACAGTCAAGGGCAAGAGAAACAAGGGCTATTGAAGTAGCCCACAGCTTAGAGGCCGCTTCCCTGACAGTTCCCGGGGTCCCTTCAAGCATGCCGGCCATTTCCGGCAGGGGCAGGCTGCTGACCAGGTAATCGTAGTATTCGCGGCTGCCGTCGCTGCACTCCACATACTTGTGCCTGCTATTGATTCTGATAACCTCTTTACCCGTGTGCACTTCAAGATCTTTTATCAAGGGTTCGAGGAAAGAGCGGTAACCGCCGCGCCGGGGATAATACATCTCAGGCAGGTAATAGGTGGGAGGCGTTTCCGCACTCATTGCCCCGAAGAGCACCTCATCGAGGGTAGGCCGGTAAAGGCGTTTGCCAATCCAGGAGGTGCTCAGTTCTTCTGCCGGCACGGTCCAGTATTTTTCCGTATACCGGGCCGGATAACGGCAGGCAATATCCTCTCCGTACTGTTCGATTAGCCACTGCCGGTAATCGGCATCAGGCTTTGGGGCGGGCCGGTCAATAAAGCTTTTGATCGCCGCGATTTTCTCGTCAACCGGCAGCGGGAAAAGATTATTTTGCACGGGATGCTTCAGCCAGCACCCGGCTTCATAGTTATAAGGCTCAGGTTGATGGATGATCTGCTCGGTTTGCCG
>CAZVLE010000047.1:0-99081 GCA_964627855.1 uncultured Syntrophomonadaceae bacterium
CATCCGCATCGGTTGAAGAACTGCTGGACCGCTCGGAAGTGATCATTACAGCAACCCCCGCAACCAGGCCTGTATTACCTGACGACAAGGCATTATTGCAGAATCGCCATTATATTGGGATCGGTTCTTATAAACCTGAGATGCGGGAGTATCCTGAAGCACTTTACCGGCTGGTTAATCAAGTTCTGATTGATACAGATCAGGGTCTGGTAGAATCAGGTGATCTGATCACCCCCTTAAGGGAAAACTGGTTAGAGGAGAACCAGATCATTAAATTTGCCGGTTACATTGCCGGTAGAGATAAGAATCAAAACGTCCATAAGACTACTTTTTTTAAATCAGTAGGTATGGCACTTTTTGATCTGACGGTAGCGAAATGCATTTACCAGGAGGCCATGGACAAAAAGATCGGTATCGTTTTGGACGCAGAATAAAAAAGCAAAAGGCAGTGGATGAAGTAAAAAATGAAAAAACAGCCTCCCAGTATATTTAATGATGTTATTGGACCGGTTATGAGAGGGCCTTCCAGCTCCCACACTGCTGCTTCTGTACGCATAGGTAACCTGGTCAGGCAGTTTTTTTCAGGTTGCCTGAGAGATTTCAAAGCAGAATTTGCCAGGAGCGGTTCACTGGCCACGACCTACAAAAGCCAGGGTTCGGCAATTGGACTGATCGGTGGTCTTTTAGGTATGGATACTGATGATTCACGCCTGGATGATGCCATGAAGATCGCCAAAGAAGTCGAGCTCAGGTTCAGATTTGAGGTTATAGACTACGATGCTGATCACCCCAATACTTACCGGATTACCGCTCGGAACGATCAAAATGAAGAGTTTACTTTTATGTTTATCTCTACAGGCGGGGGGATGATCGAGCTTAGTGCTGTTAATGGTATTCCCCTCTCAATTAAAGGCGACCTCTATGAAACAGTTTTTTTCTATGAGGATACAGAATTTGGCGACCTGAATCAAAGTAAAGAATTAATGAAAAAGCATACTGCCAATATGGTCGCCTGTACAGTTTCAATCAGGGATAAAAAGGCCCTGATTAACCTGAAAACTACTTGCCCCCTCGTTAAAGAGGTAGTTGAGAAGCTGGTCGGGGCGAGCAAAGCCATTAAAGCCGTTTCTCTCAATCCGGTGATGCCGGTCATGGCCCGGGCTGATTATGATCTGCCTTTTTCCAATGCAATGGAATTATTAGCTGGTGCAGAAAAGGACAATACCTCTCTATGGGAGTTGGCCCTGGCCTATGAGAGGGCCAGGGGAGGTATAAGTGAGGAAGCAGTGCTAGCTATGGCTGAGAAAACTTTATCAGTCATGAAAGGAGCTGTGAAAGAAGGCCTGGCCGGAACCAACTACAGTGACAGGATCCTTGGTGCACAGGCTTTAAAAATCTTGAAAACAGGGCGATCGCTGATCGGTAGTAACCTGAACAGGCTTCTCATTGCATATATTGCAGCGGTCATGGAAACAAAAAGCGCCATGAGTCTGATCGTCGCTGCGCCGACTGCAGGTTCCTGCGGAGTATTACCCGGAACTATACTGGCTGTTGCCGAGGAACACGCTCTGACCGAAGATAAATGCATAAAAGCGATCCTGACTGCCGGTGCCATCGGTGTCTTAATTGCGACCCGGAGCACTTTTGCTGCTGAAGAATGTGGCTGCCAGGCTGAATGCGGGGCTGCATCGGCCATGACAGCAGGGGCTTTGGTAGAGATGTTTGGTGGATCTGTCAAAGAATCGCTGGGAGCGGCATCATTGACCCTGCAAAACATACTTGGCCTGATCTGTGATCCGGTGGCCAACCGGGTCGAAGTGCCATGCCTCGGTAAAAATGTCCTTGGCGGTATAAATGCCCTGGCTGCCGCAGATATGGTGATGGCCGGTTTTAACCATCTTATTCCCCTGGACGAAACGATAATGGCCTTGGATCAGGTTGGTCGTATGTTACCTGCTGAACTGCGTTGTACTGGTAAAGGCGGGCTTTCAATCACAAAGACTGCTCAAGAAATTGCCAGGGGCTTAAAATAGTGATCGAAAAAAGGTTGTATTCAAGCAAGACACTTAAGCTGCTCCTATGAATTTACAGGCAGCACGGATACCTTGGAAGGGTCAATCATTATTGTCATATTCCAGACTGGACAGTTATGAAATGGTATTATTTTCCTAAAGGAAATAACTGTTGTAAAGCGAAATATTAAGTTTATGGAAAAAATGAATTATATGATAAAATAGTTTCTGCCAAACTAATTAAAATCTGGAGGGGGTGAGTGATCTTCAAAAAATAATAGGGCAGTAAAGTAGTGAAAGGAGGGTTAAGCCTAAATCTAAAATTTTATTTTAGTTAGGATTAACTGGTTTTGCTTATGATTTGGTTTAACAAACTTTATGTAAGGGGAGGTCATGTTATTGTTTAAGAGAACTTGGTTTGTATTATTTGTTGCTTTGATCTTTGCTGTTGCTGTTTTTGGTTGTGCGCCCGATGCCACTCCACCGGTCGATGATGAACCGGTTGATGAGCCGGTCGACGAACCGGTAGCAGATTTTGAGGGTGAAGTTTTGATCGGCATCATGGTCCCGACCACTGGATCTGAAGCTGCCGATGGTATTGACATGGAAAATGCTGCCCTGCTGGCTGTTGAAGAAATTAACGCCCGCGGTGGTGTACTGGGCCACAAAATTGTCACCACTACCGGTGATGACGGTTGTGACCCATCCATGGCTACTGCAGCAGCAAGCCAACTGGTTGCAGAAGAAGTTGTTGCGCTCGTCGGCGGTTACTGCTCCGGGGCAACTCTGCCAACGCTGGCTATTTACGGTGATGCAGGCATTCCTTTTGTTATTGCAGCATCAAATGCTACAACTTTGATCGATGAAAACCCGGGCTGGGCTTTCATGATCAACAGTACCGGCCTTGATCAGGCCGCAAGTGCTGTTGAAAAACTTATTGATCTCGGCGTTGAAACCATTGGAGTTATTGACTCTGGTGATGCCTATTCCGCTGACCTGAAAGTGCAAACCATCCTGCAGTGGGAAGAAGCAGGCAATGAAGTCGTAGCCGACGACACTGTTCAGAGAGGCGAGGTTGATTTTTCCGCTTTTGTAACCACCATTATGGCAACACAACCTGATGCAATTTACTGGACCGGATACCAGGCTGAAGGAGCCCTTCTGATCCGTCAGCTCCGTGAAGGCGGCTATGAAGGAGTTATCATGGTTGGTGACGGGTCCAGCGCCCAGGAATTAATTGACCTGGCCGGGCCTGCTGCAGAAGGGGTTCTGTGTACCGGACCCCCGCTGACCGATTTTCTCCCTGCTGCTCAGAGTTTTATTCAGAACTATGAAGCTTCGTTCCCCAGGGAACCGGGTGCTTATGCCGCTCTGATGTATGACGCTACCATGCTGCTTGCCGATGCTATGGAGCGTGCCGGCACATTTGACAGTGCCGCGATAAGGGATGCTCTTGAAGCAACAGATGGTTTTGAAGGTCTTGCAGGACCGATTATGTTTACACCAGAAAATACACTGGCCAGAAGTAACTTTGTTATTCTCGAAGCCAGGGACGGAAGATGGGCCCTGGTTGACTAAGACAACTGAATAATATGAACGCAGGCCCGGTTATACCGGGCCTGCGACTGCTTGAGAGGTGAACAGATGGCCTTACATGAAATATTACTGCAGCAGCTTTTTAACGGCCTACTAATTGGTTCTTTTTACGGACTTGTTGCTATCGGTTACTCAATGGTTTACGGTATTATTAAGCTTCTTAATTTTGCTCACGGTGATATTTACATGATCGGTGCTTTTTCCGGCCTGGTTTTTCTTACCATCGCTGCGCCCTATATCGGAGCAGGTTGGTCTTCACTGATTGTTGGATTGCTAATAAGTATGATCCTGGTTGGTTTGCTGGGTGTTGTTATTCAGAGAGTAGCTTACCGGCCGATGCTTAAAGCGCCAAGGCTCTCAATCCTGATAACTGCCCTGGCAGTGTCAATGATATTATATAACACTGTAATGCTTCTTTCCGCCGGCCGTTACCGTTCTTTTCCGGCAGAAGTCAGTACAGATAGCTTTTACATTGGTGCCCTGCGTCTCACTGAAACGAGATTGATCCTGATTATTGCCGCTTTTACCCTTATGTTCGTCATGCACATGTTTATAACTAAAACAATGTACGGTAAGGCAATGCGTGCTATTTCTCTTGACCGCGACACCTGTCAGTTAATGGGAATAAACGTTTATAAAATTATTGCCATAACATTTTTTGTTGGTTCTGCTCTTGCTGCCGCCGCCGGTATCATGGCCGGAGTTTATTACGGCACGATTCACTTTTTCATGGGTTTCCTGATCGGCCTGAAGGCTTTTACAGCTGCCGTTATCGGTGGCATAGGTATCATTCCCGGAGCTATGCTCGGGGGATTGCTGCTGGGTCTTCTGGAAGCTTTCGGAACCCAGATACCCTTTATCGGCACCGTTTGGAAAGATGTCTTTTCCTTTGCTTTTCTGATCCTGTTTCTAATCTTCAAGCCTAACGGCCTGCTTGGACGCAGTGAAAGTGAGAGGATGTAGTTTATGGCAGAGACAAAAAATAAGGCTAAAATAACTAATCCTTTTGAAACCCTGGTTGAGAACCTCTATCGAATCCTTGATAACAAGCTTTACCGTTATGGTTTATTGGCTGTTATGGTTATTTTTTTGTTAATTTTACCGAATGTTTCAAGCAGGTTTACACAGGAGATCATGACCAACCTGTTTTTCTATGTTGTTGTCTGCCTCGGTTTGAATATAATTGTCGGTTATGCCGGACTTCTGCATCTTGGTTATGCCGCATTTTTTGCTGTTGGCGCCTACACAACCGGCATTTTAAGCTCAAGAATGGGTATGGATTTTTGGCTTACTTTGCCTTTTAGTGTTCTGGCAGCTGTTGTTGCCGGTCTGGCTATTGGTTTTCCAACTTTGAGGTTACGCGGTGATTACCTGGCTATAGTGACCCTTGGGTTTGGTGAAATAACCAGGCTGACCATTCGCAATTTGGACATTACCGGCGGAGCGGTCGGTTTAATTGGTATCCAACGACCGATGCTATTTGGAATTTCCCTGAACCAGATTTCGCATTTCTATTATATGTTTTTTGTTTTGGCAATCCTGGCGATTTTTGTATCATATCGCCTTCATGACTCCAGGATGGGTCGGGCCTGGGAATACATCAGGGAAGATGAAGATGCCGCGGCAGCAATGGGAATTAATGTTACCACGTCCCGCTTGTATGCATTCATCATCGGTTCTTCTTTTGGTGCTGTAGCCGGCTCTTTCTTTGCGGCCAAAATGACGGCCATATCACCCGATTCATTTATGTTTATTCACTCTGTCATGTTTTTAATGGCTGTTGTGTTGGGAGGAATGGGTAAAATCCCGGGAGTTGTTCTTGGTGCCATCATCGTGGTGCTGATTCCGGAGATATCAAGGGACATCGGACAGTATCGTCTTCTTATCTTTGGATTTCTCTTGCTGGTAATTATGCTTTATCGACCACAGGGCATCTGGCCTGATAGGCCAACTTTATCATCAGAAGATTAAAGGGGTGTTACAGTGTCGTTATTAGATATTAAAAACCTGACCTTGAGATTTGGCGGACTATGCGCTGTGAACAACCTTTCGCTGGAGATTGAAGAGGGTTCAATCAGGAGCTTGATTGGTCCGAACGGTGCCGGCAAAACGTGTGTTTTTAACTGTTTGACCGGTTTTTACAAGCCCAGTAGTGGTGAAATGATATTCCAGGGTCACAGCCTGAACGATAAAAAACCGCATTATATTACATTTCTTGGCATGGCACGAACATTTCAAAACCTGCGTCTTTTCAAGCAGATGACAGTTCTCGAGAATGTTATGTCCGGCATGCATTGCAGAACTAATGCTGCCTTCATGACAACCGTATTACAAACTAAAGGTCAGCAACTTGAAGAAAAAAGAATTCGTGAGGTGGCCGAAGAATGCCTTGACTTCGTTGGCATTCTCAACAAAAAGCATTATATGGCTAAAAATCTCCCCTATGGCGATCAGCGCCGGGTTGAGTGGGCACGAGCTTTAGCCACACAACCAAAATTGCTGCTTCTCGATGAACCGGCTGCAGGTTTGAACAGCGATGAAAAGGCTCGTTTGATTGAGTTGATGCACCGTATCCGTAGCGACAGGAAGATCACCATATTCCTCATTGAACATGACATGGGTCTGGTTATGAAAATTTCAGAAAAGATATTTGTCATTGATTACGGTGTCAAGATTGCAGAAGGAACAGCGAAGGAAGTGCGCGATAATCCGAAAGTTGTAGAAGCCTACCTCGGCAAGGAAGAAGAGGAGGAAAGTGCATGAGCGAAACAGTATTATCGCTGAAAAACCTGGAAACTCGGTACGGTCAGATATATGCTCTGCGCGGCATCAATATGGACGTCCAGGAAGGTGAAATTGTAGCTCTGCTCGGTGCTAATGGTGCCGGTAAAAGCACAACTCTGAAAACCATATCAAGCTTAATCCAGGCTTCGGCGGGTAGCGTTGTATTCATGGGTAAAGATATTACCTATATTAATCCGCATGAAATCGTTGAGATGGGCGTTATTCATGTTCCCGAAGGTAGAATGATCTTTAAAGAGCTGACTGTAAAGGAAAACCTCGAGCTGGGCTCATTTACTCTTCGCGATAATAAAGAACGGGAACTGAGAATGGAACGTGTTTTTGAGCTTTTCCCGGTTTTAAAGGAACGGCAAAAACAGATGGGTGGCTTTTTGTCAGGCGGTGAGCAACAGATGTTAGCCATCGGCAGAGCTTTGATGGTTGAGCCAAAGCTGCTACTGCTTGACGAACCTTCAATGGGTCTGGCGCCGATTATTGTCAATAATATTATGAATATCATTAGGCGGATTAACGAAGAAGGAACAACTATATTGTTGGTTGAACAAAATGCCAAGGCAGCTCTTAAACTGGCCAACAGGGGCTATGTCCTGGAGACCGGCGAAATAGTGATGGAAGGTAATGCAGCAGAATTAAGCAAGGATGAAAGCATTGTCAAGGCTTACCTAGGTGAGTAGTTGTTTATCGGGATTAGAGCCTAATTTGAAAAGTATAGATTAATATTTATCCCTATCTGTTGATCTGGTTATCTTTTTTATAGCCGTTATCATGATGCGTTTGATTATGATGGCCTAAGGGTGCAGTCGGGTTTTCAGGCTTGCATCCGGCACCCTGATGATTGTTCCAGGTGTGATCCCCTTTTTTTATGCTCGCATACATGGATAACATGACGGGGCTCTTAATAACATTTGGCACTTCTGCTGACCTGGCATTGATTCTCTGTGCGATCAGAAAAGAAGTTTTATCTTGGAGGAGGGGATTTTATGGAATGGCACATTCCTGCCGGCTGTCATAAGATAACCACCATCGATGCCCATACCGCGGGAGAGCCCTTGAGAATTTACATTGACGGTTATCCCGAGTTGCCGGGCAAAACAATTTTAGAGAAGAGACGTTTCGCTACCGAAAATTATGATTACCTGCGAACCGCAACAATGTGGGAACCGCGCGGCCATGCCGATATGTACGGTTGCCTGATTACCGAAGCAGTCAGCAAAGATGGAGATTTCGGGGTATTATTTCTACACAATGAAGGATACAGCAGCATGTGTGGTCATGGCATTATAGCTGTAACTAAAGTTGCCCTGGAGTATGGCCTGGTTAAAGCAGCGAGCAAGACTTCACTGAAAATCGATACTCCTGCCGGAAGAGTTACCGCTTATCCCCACTGGGCGGGGACGCAGGTTGAAAAGGTTTCTTTTTGCAATGTTCCCTCCTTTGTGTATGCCATGGATTGCTGCACTGAGGTGCCTGGTCTGGGTCCAATCAACTATGACCTTACCTATGGTGGAGCTTTTTATGCCATCGTCAACGCTGCCCAGGTCGGGGTTGCACTGAATGCCTCCGGATTCAGCCGCTTAATTGAACTGGGCACTTTAATAAAATCCGCCATTAATGCAGTACAGGTTATCGAACATCCCTTTGAAGAAGATCTCTCTTTTCTTTACGGGGTGATTTTTACCGGTGAAGCAGAAAATCAGGGCAATCATAGTCGCAACGTCTGTGTCTTTGCCGACGGCGAAATAGACCGCAGTCCCACCGGGACCGGCGTTAGCGCCAGGGTGGCTCTGCACCATGCCCGTGGGGACCTTGCAAAGGGAGAAGCCATTACCGTTGAATCGATCCTGGGGTCTACCTTCGAGGGTGAGATAGTAGCAGAAACTAATTTTGGGTCCTACAGGGCTGTAATTCCAAAAATAACGGGAGCCGCTCATGTCTGTGGTTTCAATACTCTTCTGATTGATCCGAATGATCCTTTAAAAGATGGATTCATGCTCAGATAGTGTTACTGCCCGTTTTTACTGAAAGATCGGGAAATTTATTTTTGATAAACCTGGCCTTAGCGAGGGTGTAATCCGGGTCAGGGGGAATAAGATCAGCACAGCTGCATAAAATACCAAGATGTTTGTATGTATCTATACCGAGGCGATGATAGGGTAATATTTCGATTTCTTTAAATTTATCCAGGTGACTGCAGAATTTAGCGGTTGCCAGTAAATTTTGATCATCATCGTTAAAACCTGGAATGAGAGGAATACGGATAGTAATCTGCAGCGGATGAGCAGAACGATCAATTTTTTTTAGATTTCTCAAAATGTGGCTGTTACCCTCGCCGATCCATTGGCGGTGAATGTCGCTGTTCATCTGTTTGATGTCGGCATAAAGCAGATCGAGCCATGGTAACGACTTTTTCAGATCATCATAAGGGGCATTAAGCGAGCTTTCAACAGCCGTATTGATGCCCATTTTCTTGCACGCTTTTAAGATTTCAGCTGTAAAAGAAGCTTGATTAAAGGGTTCACCGCCGCTGATGGTCAGACCACCGCCGGAGTAAAAGTAGAATACTTCATCACGGGCTACTTCTTGAATGACTTCTTCTACGGAAAGAGTGTGACCGTACTTTTTCTGGGCTCCTTGATAACAGGTATCGACACAGCAAAAACATGACAGGCATTTCTCCCATTCAAGGATGACATAATTTTTATCATCCCCGGTGACCAGGGCTCCGGAAGGGCAGGCTTCAATACACCTGCCGCAACCTGTGCAGAGCTCTGAGAGGTAGCCTTTTTCGGGTTCAAACTTTTGTGATTCAGGAGTTGAACACCAGGTGCAACGGAGGGAGCAGCCTTTTAAGAAAAGTACTGTTCGCATACCCTCACCGTCGTGAATGGAAGATCTCTCGATACGTAATACAGAACCTCTTATCGCTTCGATGCCTTGAGACATATCTTTTACCCTACTGTTATTCCCTGTTGAATGGTTCGCTTAATTATTTCATTCTGGACATCCTGACCCAGTTCAGCGAAATAAGCCGTATAGCCGGCCACACGAACGAGCAAACCACGGTACTCTTCGGGGTTTTGCTGTGCCCGGAGCAGTGTTTCCTGGTCGATAACATTGAATTGAACGTGGTAAACACCTAAACTGCAAAGGCTTTTTAACATGGCCATCAGCTGAGTAATCCCGTGATCTGTTTTTAACATGGCCGGTTCAATTTTCATGTTGAGGAGGGTGCCCTGCACAAAACGGCCATGAGGAATTTGCGATACTGACTTAATAACAGCTCCCGGTCCCTTAAAATCTGTACCTCCGCTGGGGCTAATCCCATCGGCCAGGGGTTGCCAGGCTTTTCGACCGGAGGGCAGGGCTCCCACTTCGAGGCCGAAAGGTGTGTTGCCGGAAACCGGTAAAATACCGGGAGTCATTTTGCCAAATTTACTTTCATAGCTTTCAATCTCATCGGCAATGTATGTAAATATTTCTCCGGCGATTTGATCAACTTGATAGTCATCATTGCCGTATTTAGGGGCTTTCAGGCATTTATGAAAGACCTGCTCATGGCCGGCAAAATCAGCTTCCAGGGCAGAAAGCAGAGCCTGCATGGTAACCTGGCCGGTGTCGTAAACAAGATGTTTCACTGCAGCGATGCTATTAATCAGGTCGGCCACCCCTATCAGGATGATACCGTTACCGGTATTATACTTAGCCCCGCCCCAGGCATAATCCATGGCCTTTTCAATGCATTCCTTGAAAGTAAGCGAGAGGGCAGGAACCGGCCGGTGATAGCCAATTTCGTCGATAACGTGGCTTCCGGCAACAACAGCCCGAATAGCATAAGACAGCTGTTTTTTCACAGCCTCAAGAAAATGATCATAGGTTTTGAAGAAAAGCGGATCGCCCGTTCTCTCTGCAATAGTTAAATTGCTTTTTCTGTTAAGTCCATCCAGCAGGGCAAACTCGACCACACTGCCTAAATTAATGTCAGCCAGGGCAGTATACTGGCGTAGCCGGCCTTCAAGGTTTGTTTCCACGCAACCGCAGGGGTTCCAGTTGTAAGCCTCTTTTAAAGGAATACCTTTATTCATTAGCATCATGATGCCGAGATCATCATTATGAAAAGCGGGAAAACCGGTGCCCAGGCTGATCAATTCAACAATTTTGCGCAAAAATGTGTTAGGATTTTTTGCCATGCTATAGCGAACGGAAAGGGAAGGCTGGTAAAGTTGAACATCCATTGTCGCCTGCAAGATCATGTAGGATAGATCATTGACAGCGTCTTTTCCGGTGTCATCAACACCACCAACGCATACATTTTGAAACATGGGGTAGCCGGCAGCAAACTCGGCTGTGAGGGCATCCTGGAAAAGGCAGGGCTCGCTGAATTTAATCCAGAGACAGTCCAGTAACTCCTGTGCTTCCTCAGGGGTTATTTGTCCGGCAACAAGATCGGCCTTGTAATAAGGCCAGAGATACTGATCCATCCTCCCGGGATTGTAGCTGGCAGCATTCTGTTCCATGAAGATCATGGTCTGATAAAAGTAGAGCGACTGCAGCGCTTCCCGAAAGGTCCGGGCAGGATTGGCAGGAACCTGCCGGCATATCTCTGCTATTCCCAATAATTCCTGTTTCCTTTTTTCATTGCTTTCAAGTTTAGCGAGGCGCGAGGCCTCAGTAGCATACCGCTGAGCGAGTTTGGTTATGCCTTCGGCAACGATCAGGAGTGATTCCAGATAATAATCTTTTTCATAGTCACCGGGACGGGTTAGTTCAAGTTTTACTTTCACGGCCTTAATTTTTTCGATAATGCCCTTAAGACCCGATTCAATCAGCCAGCTATAACCCGCCGTTGTTTCGCCCCACCCGCGGACTGCTTTACGATCAATATAGATAACTCCATTGTCACGCAGGGCACGGGTATGCTCTGGAATCTGGGCCAGCCATTCCTCATAATTGGAATGCCCTTTCCAGTAGGGGCGTATTTCGCTGATGAAAGCTTCGCGATCTTCAGCTTTCAGATGAAAAGGATCATAAGGCCTGTTACTGATTGTATCGAGCTCTCTGTCCAGAACTGACCAGCAGGAGTCGGCACAGAGGATTCCACCCCGGATCTTACTGCCTGAACAACCAACAATCAATTCGTCATCCCGGATCACGATAGTTTTCTCTAAGCACTGCTTGCGAAAAGCCTTTGCCTTGCGAAGAACAAGTGGTTGACCTTCAGTTTCCCGGAAGCCTTCGGTCAGTAACCTGGCATTTTCAAGATCCATTTCAGGTCGCGTTTCCAGGACCCTTTGTTTCAGCCTTTCAATCCTGTCCAAATAAGGAGGTTGGTTAAGCTGTTTTTTATCAGTTTTAGTTTTACGCGACATTGCCAAACCCTCCCTGCAGCTCTGCTGGCCTTAATTATAACATGGATAGAAGCTTCGATCAGTGTTAAATTAATCGAGAAGTGCGCCATTTTAGAGGAATCTTCAGATTGGAGTATTTACGATTGTTTTTGATTACTATAAGGTTTATTTCTGCTATAATTAAGAATGATGTGCATTATTGAAGAGGTTAGAAGCGGCATTGTATTTAACATCCAGCGGTTTTCGCTTCACGACGGCCCTGGAATCAGAACAACTGTTTTTTTCAAAGGTTGTCCATTGTCCTGCTGCTGGTGCCAAAATCCCGAAGGTATTAAAAGCAGCATAGATCTTTTTCATTACAGTCACAAGTGCCTGAACTGTGGAATATGTCTTCTTAACTGTCCCAGGGAAGCGATCAGGCCAGGGAGAAGCTGTGTTGAGCTTAATCGTAAAAGTTGCGATCTTTGTTTGAAGTGTGTTGAGCTTTGCCCGACCGGCGCTTTTCAGGCAGCCGGCAAGATGGTAACCGTTGATGATCTTCTTGAAGAATTGCTTAAAGATAGGCTGGTTTATGAAGAATCGGGTGGAGGCGTCACCATCTCAGGCGGTGAACCCCTCCTGCAGCCGGAATTTCTACTTGCTTTGCTGGTTACTTTGAAAAAAAATGCCATTCATACTGTAGTTGAGACTTCGGGTTATGCCCCCTGGTCTCAGCTGGAATCAATTGCCAAATGGACTGACCTGTTCCTATATGATCTTAAACTTATCGATGAAGGAAAGAGCATTACCTATACCGGTGCTTCAAACAGACTTGTGATCAGTAATTTAAAAAAGTTGCTCCTGCAAGGCTGTAAAACAAAGGTACGTATGCCCTTTGTTCCGGGGATCAATACAGGTCATGAACATCTTCACAAGGTGGCAAAACTTTTAGCGGATTGCTCAGTCAAAGAACTGGAACTGCTTCCTTACCACAGCCTTGGTTACACTAAATATTTAAACCTTGACCTGGAATACAGGTACACATCTCAAGAGAAACCTACAGCGGCAGAAATTTTTGCCGCCAAAGAGCTATTTGCCCTTAAGGGCATTAATATAACCAGTGAGGTACTGAATAATGACAAGCATTGAACGGGGTATGAATGAACGCATTAAATTATTAAGAGCCCAAAGTGAAAACACTGCTCCTTCAATTTCCATTGAAAGGGCTGTCCTGGTAACAGAAGTTTATCAGCAATATGAAGGCCGGGTATCAGCTCCCATGCTCAGGGCATTAACCTTTAAGCACCTGATGGAGCATAAATCAATCTGTATTAATGATCAGGAATTAATAGTCGGTGAGCGCGGCACCGGCCCTCAGGAGGCTCCTACCTATCCAGAGCTTTGCTGTCACAGCCTTGATGACTTAAAAATGGTCAGGGATCGCAAAAAAATATCTTTTTCAGTCGGTGATGCCGTATTTAAAAAACAGTCCGAAATAATTATTCCGTACTGGAAAGGCCGTTCGATGCGTGATCAAATATTTTCCCTCATGTCCGGGGAGTGGCATGACTGTTACTTGGCCGGGATCTTCACAGAATTTATGGAACAACGTGCGCCCGGCCATACTGTTGCCGGTGAAAAAATCTATGCGAAAGGAATGCTTGATTTTATCGATGAAATAGATGAGCGCCTCCTGGTTCTTCAATCCTCTGATGATCAGGCGGCAGAAGCAAAAAAAGAACAACTGGAGGCTATGAAGATATGTGCCGGAGCTTTGGTTACTTTTGCCCGCAGGTATGTTGAAAAGGCCAGACAACTCGCAGCAGTTGAAAGCGATACCCGTAGAAAAGAAGAACTTCATACCATTGCCGAGGTCTGTGAGCATGTCCCTGCCCGGGCACCACGGAATTTTCGCGAAGCGCTGCAGGCTTACTGGTTCATTCATCTGGGAGTGATCACTGAACTTAATACATGGGATGCCTTTTGCCCGGGGAGGCTTGATCAGCACCTGGAGCCGTTTTATCAAAGTAGCCTAGCTGATGGCACACTGAGCAGGGAAAAGGCAAAGGAACTGCTGGAATGTTTTTGGGTTAAGTTCAACAACCAACCGGCACCGCCAAAGGTTGGTATTACCCTGCAGGAAAGCGGCACCTATACAGATTTTGCCAACATCAACTTAGGTGGGCTCAGGCCTGATGGCCATGACGGGGTCAATGATCTTACCTACCTGCTGTTGGAAGTGATTGAAGAAATGCGTCTTCTGCAGCCCAGCAGCAATGTCCAGGTTAGCAAAAAAAACCCGGATCTATTTATCAAAAAAGCGGGGGAAGTCATTCGCCAGGGATGGGGACAACCCTCTGTTTTTAATGTTGAGGCAATAATACAGGAAATGCTGGTTCAAGGCAAAAGCCTCCTTGATGCGCGACGGGGCGGGACCAGTGGCTGTGTAGAAACAGGGGCCTTCGGCCGGGAAAGCTATATTCTAACCGGCTATTTCAATCTGACTAAGATCCTGGAAATCACGTTGCACGACGGTAAAGATCCACGAACGGGTAAAATGATCGGTATTAATACTGGAAACCCCCAACAATTTGCTTCTTTTCAAGAACTTATCAAAGCTTTTAAAAAGCAACTCGAGCACTTCATTACCATTAAAATAAAGGGCAACGAAGTGATTGAGAAGCTCTACGCTGAAAAAATGCCTGCGCCATTTCTTTCCCTGATCATTGATGACTGTATTGAAAATGGGATAGATTACAATGCCGGGGGAGCACGTTATAACACGAACTACATACAGGGTGTTGGTATCGGAACCATCACCGACAGTTTATCTGCCATTAAAAAACACCTTTATGACGACAGAAAATATAGCTGGACGGATCTGCTTTCGGCTCTTGATAATAATTTCTCGGAAAAAGAAAGCATGCGTCAATTTTTGATGCATAGAACACCGCACTATGGTAATGATGATGATTATGCAGACGAGATAATGGAGACTGTTTTCAAGCTTTTCCACAGCATCGTTGACGGTAGAAGAAGTTATCGGGGGGCAACTTACCGGATCAACATGCTGCCTACTACCTGTCATGTTTACTTCGGTTCGGTAATCGGGGCGACACCTGACGGGAGAAAATCAGGCCTGCCTCTTTCAGAAGGGATTTCTCCTGTGCAGGGAGCGGACCTGAAGGGCCCAACGGCAGTGATCAAGTCTGCCGCTAAAATGGACCATTTGCTTACGGGGGGCACATTGCTCAACATCAAGTTTTCTCCTAGACTTCTTGCCGGTGAGAAGGGATTGGACAGCTTGATGCACTTGATCAGGGCGTATTTCAGGATGGATGGCCATCATATTCAGTTCAATGTTATTGACAGCGATACCCTGAAAAAGGCACAGCAGAACCCGGAACAGTATCGTAATCTTATTGTCAGAGTTGCCGGTTACAGTGACTATTTCAACAACCTGAGTGAACAACTGCAAAATGAGATCATAGCGCGCAGGGCGCACGACTTATTTTAATTTTCCCTGGCAGGGCAGGTTAAAGAATGCCCGGGAATTGATTGCAGAATGATTGACAGAAGAGCATAAATACAATACAATAAGCAATATTAGGGGAGTAGCTCAACTGGCAGAGCAGCGGTCTCCAAAACCGCAGGCTGCGGGTTCAAGTCCTGTCTCCCCTGCCATTGTGTAATGTGAGATGCTGCCTTTATAGCAGCATCTCATTTCAGTTGAACCTTTATTGAGCGGCTTAACAGTGCTGCAAATGTGCGGTGGCAAGTCAATAAATTTAAAGAGGTGTTTAAAAGCATGTCTACCACTAATGAAGTTCTCTCCCTGACCGAACAATACAGTGCCCGTAACTACCTGCCCTTGCCGGTTGTTCTCTCCAGGGGCGAAGGAGTCTGGGTAAGTGATCCCGAAGGAAATCGCTATCTCGATATGCTTAGTGCATACTCGGCGATGAATTTTGGCCACTGTCACCCGCGCATTATTGCTGCCCTAAAAAAACAGGCCGATCAAATTACGCTTACATCTAGGGCTTTTCACAATGATCAACTGGGCGAATTTTGCCGCGCAGTAGCTATACTTACTGATAAAGAGATGGTTTTACCCATGAACACAGGAGCTGAAGCGGTAGAAACAGCCATAAAGGCAGCCCGCCGCTGGGCATACAGGGTGAAAAAAGTTGCCCCAGATAAAGCAGAAATAATTGCCTGCAGGGGGAACTTTCATGGCCGGACTACTACAATCATCTCCTTTAGCTCGGATGAAGCCTACCGTTCAGATTTTGGCCCTTACACACCGGGCTTCAAGCTGATTGAATATGGATCTATCGACGAATTGAAAAAAGCAATAACGCCGGAAACTGCTGCCTTCCTGGTGGAGCCGATTCAGGGTGAAGGTGGAATCATTATTCCCCCGGAGGGCTATCTCAAAGAAGCCTATGCTGTTTGCAGGGATAACAACATATGTTTCATGGCTGATGAAATCCAAACGGGCTTTGGCAGAACCGGTAAAATGTTTTGTTCTGACTGGGAAGGAGTCAAACCTGATGTCTATATTCTCGGCAAAGCCCTCGGCGGCGGTATAGTGCCTATTTCTGCGGTTGCTGCCAATGAAGATATCCTCGGTGTCTTTGAACCAGGTTCTCATGGATCTACCTTTGGCGGTAATCCTTTGGCCTGTGCAGTTTCAATCGAGTCTTTGAAAGTACTTGCTGAAGAGAGGTTGATCGAAAAATCTGCCGAACTGGGAACCTACTTTGTTAACCGGTTGAAAGCTATTGATAATCCGATTATCGCGGAAATAAGGGGTAAGGGTCTGATGGTTGGGATTGAGCTAAAGGTGAAAGCAAGAGCCTATTGTGAGAGATTGAAGGAACTGGGCATCCTGGCTAAGGAAACCCACGAAAACGTGATCAGACTTGCTCCTCCCCTGATTATCAAAAAAGATGAACTCGACTGGGCCCTGGAGCGTATCGAAAAAGTTTTCAGAGAAAAAAATAAATAAACTATAAATAAAGTATTGACAAATCAAAATATATGATCAATACTTACTTTACCAGGTTCCGAGAGACTGGACAGCGAACCGGGTTTGGAGTTCGGGGATAACCGGAATGGATGAAGGGCAACTGGAATCCAGGTAAGGATAATCCCCGGGGACAAATTGCTGAAAGAGCCGGTAGACGAAAGGTCTACGACCGGGAAATGCCGGAGTTCACAGCACGGATAATGAGTAGCTGCCCGGAGGTTGAGGGAAGGCCATCCAAAGGTGGTGGCGGAAGCTCAGCTGTAGATGGGTTAGCGAAGAAAGTCCGTCGGTAAGTTGATAAGGCCTGTTGGGACCTGGTTTTTATATGTACTGGTATGACATTCCTTCTCGTTGACAGCTTAAGTGGCAGAGTGTTATAATTTTAAAGGTATTTTGCGGGTATTTGACAGTAAATGCTTCATATAATGGCCTAAACTTCACTAAAGGATAGCCGATGGAGAAACAATTAGCAGTAGCTGATTCCGTAATCAGACAGTACAAAAATGACCCTGCCAACCTGATCATGATTCTTCAGGATATCCAAACCAAATTAAATTATTTACCGCAAGAAGCGATTGAACATGTTTCAAAAAGCCTTAGCCTGCCAACTTCTCAGGTTCATGCTGTAGCTACCTTCTACAAATCTTTCTCTTTAAAACCACGCGGTAGACACAAAATAGACATTTGTGAAGGCACTGCCTGTCATATCAGGGGTGCCTCAATATTAATGAGCCAGATATCTGAGCAACTGGATCTAAAAGGCGGCGAGACGACTGCAGATGGTCAGTACACACTTAACTCTGTTCACTGTGTTGGAGCCTGCGCTATGGGCCCTGTCGTAGTTATTGACGGTGAATATCACGGTGAGATGACTGCAGCTAAACTGACAAAAGAGCTCAAACAGTGCGGTACTGATTGTAAAGATGAAAGTACTGCAGGGAAGGAAAAATTTAAGAGCAGCTTAACGGGTGCGATAAAAACACCTGAACAATTTAAACAAATGCAACAGTCACTGATCAAAAAACTTGCGCCAAATGAGCGAAGAATTCTTGTTTGCTGCGGGACTGGTTGTCTGGCAAAGGGTGGCATGAAGGTAGCGGAAGCCCTGAGCAGGGAGCTTGAGTTTCCCAAAACTGATACCAGAGTTACTTTGGGTTTAAAAAGAGTTGGCTGCCACGGTCTCTGTGAAAAAGGACCACTGCTAATTATGCATCCTGAAGGAATCTTCTATGCCGGTGTTACTCCTGAGGATGTTCCAGAAATTGTGAAAGAGACCGTCATGGAAGGTAAAACTATTGACCGTCTTCTTTACCGCAGCGAAAAAGACCAGGACAGCATTGAACAATACAGTGAAATTCCCTTTTACAAGGGGCAGTTTAAAATTGCGCTACGTCACGTTGGTTTAATTAACCCTCTCGATATTGGTGATTACATTGCCCATGGTGGATACAACGCTTTCGTTAAGACTTTGACTTCCATGGAACCGGAGCAGATTATAAGCGCTGTTGAACATTCAGGCTTACGAGGCAGGGGCGGAGGCGGTTTTCCTGCCGGACGAAAATGGAGGACCGCAGTTTCAATAGAGTCAAGTGAGCGCTACGTTATCTGTAATGGAGACGAGGGAGATCCTGGTGCCTTTATGGATTGCAGTATCATGGAAGGAGATCCTCACGCTGTAATCGAAGGTATGCTTATCTGTGCCCACGCTGTTCGCTCTGCAAAAGGTTTTATTTATGTCCGAGAGGAATATCCTCGCGCTCTCACTCACTTGCAGCTGGCCCTTGACCAGGCCTATGCAGCAGGCTTACTGGGTAATAATATCCTGGGAACTGATTTTTCTTTTGCTATTAAAATTGTGCGTGGCGCCGGTGCGTTTGTCTGTGGTGAATCAACTGCACTGATGCAATCAGTGCAGGGAAATGTGGGCGAACCGCGGGCCAAGTATATTCGATCGGCTGAACGGGGTCTTTATGAAAGGCCAACGGTATTGAACAATGTCGAAACATTTGTCAACCTACCGGTGATTATTGAGAATGGCCCTGAATGGTTCTCTGCTTATGGAACGAAAGAGAGCAGCGGAACCAAGGTATTTTCGGTTGTAGGCAAAGTGAAAAATACAGGACTTGTAGAGGTACCGATGGGGACGACTCTCAGACAAATTATCTTTGATATCTGTGGTGGAATTAAGGATAACAAGGCTTTCAAGGCTGTGCAGACAGGGGGACCTTCCGGAGGATGCCTTCCCGGATCAAAGCTGGACCTGCCTGTTGATTTTGACACCCTGACCAGGGAAGGTTCGATGATGGGTTCCGGCGGAATGATTGTCATGGATCAAAATACCTGTATGGTTGACGTAGCTCGCTATTTCACCGATTTCTTAACCCAGGAGTCATGTGGTAAGTGTTCCGCCTGCCGCCTTGGGCTTGAACAACTCCACTCTATTCTTGAACAAATTTGCCGGGGAGAAGGACAGGAAGAGGATCTTACCAGAATCGAAAAGCTGCTTCACGTTCTGGAAAATGCCTCCCTCTGCGGGTTGGGTAAATCAGCTCCCAATCCGGTTCGAAGCACCCTTAAACATTTTCGAGAAGAGTATATGGCCCATATTGCGGAAAAAAGATGTCCCGCCGGCGTCTGCCGTGCCCTGATCAGCTATGAGATCACCGATCTATGTACAGGCTGTCGTCGCTGTGCAAGGCAGTGTCCACAGAATGCCATCAGTGGCAATAAAAAAGAAAAGCATTTTATCGATCAGGAGCTTTGCAATCGCTGTGGTTTATGCATAAATCTCTGCAATTTCAAAGCCATCCTGGTTGAATGAGATCTTAGACCGGGAGTCTGACTTTATGGAGAAAAAAATCAAGCTGACTATAGATGGTCGCAAAATTGAAGCGGAAAGCTCCAGCATGCTTCTTGATATCATCAATAAAGAGGGAATATTTATACCCCAGCTGTGCAATTACCCTTCCCTGGCGCCTAGTGGTGCCTGCAGGCTTTGTGTAGTTGAAATCAGTAAAGAAGCATGGAAGGGTGGATCAAAAATTGTAACCTCATGCCTCTATCCGGCTGAGGATGGTTTGATCATCTCAACCCGTTCAGAAGAAGTTCTAAAAACACGCCGCAATCTTCTTGAGTTATACCTGGCTCGTTGTCCCGATTCTGAAGTAATAAAAGATCTCGCGCGCCTGGAAGGGCTCGATAGCACTCCATATGATCCTAAAACTGATGCAGATAACTGTATCCTCTGCGGCCTTTGCACCAGGGTTTGCCAGGATTGCGGTCCGGGTGCTATTTCGACCCTGAGCAGAGGAGTTGACAAGTTTATTGGGCCAGATTACGCCGGCATCGCCGCTGACTGTACAGGTTGTCGGGCCTGCGCTTTTATCTGCCCGACAGATGCGATTCCTCTAAAGCAGGAAAATCAGGTCTTGACAATCTGGAATAGAACTTTCACCGTGCCAATCTGTAGCGTTGAAGAAGAACTCTGCCGTGGTTGTGGAATTTGCGAAGAAGTTTGCCCCTATGCTATACCACGTTTGAAAATGAAGCGGGATAGTACCTCTCTGGCTGAAATATCGCCTTCAACCTGCACCGGATGCGGTATTTGTGCCGGTTCCTGTCCTACAGGGGCTATCGGGCAGCAGGAAACCACGGAGTTGGCCGCTCATGAGAGCAGATTGCATGCTTCAGACCTCAAGGATAAGACGGTAACCTTTGCCTGTTCACGCTCACCACTTCCAGAGGGGCATGAAGAAATCATCCGGGTCAGCTGTATCGGCAGTATTGATTTATCAACTCTCCTTTACTGCATTGCGGCAGGGGCCAGGGGAGTGGCCCTGCTCTGTCGTGACCGGGAGAGCTGTCCGTACAGCAGGGGCGGTGAAAGTGGTGAAGCCAAAGCGGCAGTGGCCGGTGAACTGCTCAAACTATGCGGCCTTGAGCGAGAACGGATTGCCTATCTTAGACCTGATCCCGGGCAGGAAGGCCCGGAACGAACCAGGCAGGAATTTGTCGCTGGTCTGGATGATATGCCATCACCGCTGCAGGAAGCCTACCAGATTGGAGAAGGAGAAATAGTTTTCAACCTCGATTTTGCCCTGGCTGTTGTTGCATGGTTAAAAAACAGGCCGGAGCTGACTCCCAGCTTACCGGAGAGCATCGCCGAGCTCTTTGCTGCTGAACCGGTGACAAGCGAAACAGCCATCTATCTTGATCGCATCCCCGAATTGGCTCTCATGGCTTCGCTGCTACTGGAAGAGCCTGTTATTATGGAGAACTTAAAAGATACTGCCGGGTTTTTACAGCAGCACAATGTTACTGCTTACCCAATTTTCACCGACCGGGATTTAGCTGATAACAAGTGGAAACGAATCATTGCCTTCGACGAAACAGAGCCATCCGTCAAAACTGAAAATATCCCGCTAGTAACTCCTGCTCAGATTGCCGGGCTCGAAGAAAAAATCTGCGGTTATAAATTTTCTTTTTACCTGGGCGCCGAGCAAAGGATGTATTTTTTGCATAAACTGATCGATGATCAGGGTGATTTATATTGTTCTAACCCGGAAGAATGCCTGCAGTATGCCCTGTTGCTACGACCGGGCTCATGGCAGCTAACAGTTAAGGAAAGACCAAAATATTTACTTACAAAACTGCTGAATGGCTCAACTAAACCAGAAGAAGAGCACCGCCGCATCAATAGCCACCCTATCCTTGCGCCCATAAAACGCCCAAAGCTGCAATTTTCATTTAACGGTATTGAAATGTCAGCCCTGGAGGGAGAAGTGATTACTTCAGCACTTTATGCGGCAGGTGTAACTATTTTTGGCCATCACCACCATGACGGTGCAGCACAGGGTATCTACTGTGTAAATGGTCAGTGCTCTCAATGCATGGTAATTGCTGACGGAAAACCGGTAAAGGGATGTATGACACTGGTACATGACGGTATGAAAGTTGAAAGCATGGAAGGCTTGCCTGTTCTCGACGATGATGCACTAATTGATGAATTGAGTCCCAATCCTCCTGTGCAGGAGGTTGAAGTTTTAATCATTGGCGGTGGGCCTGCAGGCATTAGCGCTGCTATTGAACTGGGCAGTGTCGGTGTTGACGTTCTCGTTGTTGACGACAAACAGGAGCTTGGCGGTAAGCTCAGTTTACAGACCCATAATTTTTTTGGCTCGGTTAATGACTGCTACGCAGGTTATCGCGGAATTGATATTGGCTTAATCCTGGCTGAAGAAATGGCTAAAATTCCCAGTGTCCGAACATGGCTTAATGCTACAGTGATCGGCGTTTTTAACGATGGGAAGTATGGTGTTTCCATAAAAAATACTTTCAGACTGGTTAAAGCAAAACAGACTCTTTTCGCTACTGGGGCCCGGGAAAAAAGCCTTGCCTTTCCGGGTTGTGATTTGCCGGGAGTTTACGGGGCCGGAGCATTTCAGACCCTTGTTAACCGTGACCTGGTTAAGTGTGCTGAAAAGTTATTTATTATAGGTGGCGGAAATGTCGGTTTAATCGGGGCCTATCATGCCCTGCAGGCCGGTATAGATGTGGTGGGACTGGTTGAAGCACTACCGCAATGCGGAGGCTATAAAGTTCACGAAGATAAGATTAAACGTCTCGGTGTCCCGGTAATGACTTCGCACACAGTCTTGCGGATCGAGGGAGATGAAAAGGTTGAAAGGGTTATTACTGCTGCAGTTGACAGTGATTTTCAGCCAATTTCCGGAACAGAAAGAAGTTATGCTGTCGATACTGTTTTGATCGCTGTTGGCCTCAGTCCGGTTGACGAAGTTTACCAGAAGGCCCGTGAATATGGTTTTCAGGTTTATGCCGCCGGAGATGCGGAAGAGATAGCTGAAGCTTCGGCAGCAATTTTTTCCGGCAAGATTGTCGGCAGGCGCATAGCCCAGGATATGGGTATAGATCTACCCGTGCCAGGTAACTGGGAGGAATTTGGCTCACTTCTCAAACACCGGCCAGCTGAAGCGGAACAATTTACTCCAGGTGACGTTGATGGTGCTGTTTTTCCTCTGATGCGTTGTGTCCAGGAAATACCCTGTAACCCCTGTACGGAAGCCTGCCCTAATGGGTGTATTACCATGAATGGCTCGATTCTTGCTCTTCCTGAATTCAGTGAAGAATGTATTGGTTGTGGTAGCTGTGTGCTGGCCTGTCCCGGCCTGGCCATAACCCTGCTGGTTAACGATTATGACAGTAAACAGGAAAAAGCTCTCTTAATGCTCCCCTATGAATTTTACAGGCAGCAAATACCTGTCGGCAGGGAAGTTGTTACAACCGGACTTGAAGGTGAGATTGTCGGTAGAGGCAGGGTGATTGCCTTTAAGGAAAGGGAAAGTCAGAACAGCAGGTTCTTAATTCTTCTAGAAGTGCCTTACAAGGACAGGTTGAAGGTAGCCGGTTTCAGGATCAGGGATCTGGAGCCAGGCCTGCCCCTGGATTCCATGACTATGGATGAAAATGACCCGATCGTCTGTCGTTGCGAAAGGGTCAGGAAAAGCGAAATTGTCGCCGCCATCAGGGCTGGCGTAAGGGATATGAATCAGCTCAAAGCGCTGAACCGGGCCGGCCTGGGGGGATGCAACGGGAAAACTTGCACCGATCTGATCCTGCGTATCTTCCGTGAGGAAAATGTGCCGATCGGGGAAATTACCATGCCGACCCATCGGCCCCTGGTAGCGGAAGTTCATTTAGGCGATTTTGTCACCAAAGATAAGAGTAATCAGGATTGCAATGACAAGGGGTTAAGTTGATGGAACCTAAAGAGCATTACGATGTAATTGTAGTCGGTTGCGGAAGCGTTGGGAACCCCACTGCTTTTCAGCTGGCCCAGGCTGGTTTAAAGGTGTTAGTTTTGGATAGAAGGGCCTCTGCCGGCCAGGGAGATAACAAGACCGCTATTGGTGGAGTCAGGGCGACACACTCCGATCCCGGGAAAATATCTACCTGTCTCTATAGTATTGACATTTTTTCAACATGGAAAGAAAAATACGGGTTTGATATTGGCTGGAAACCGGGTGGTTACTGCTTTCCCGTTTACACGCCGGATATCGAAAAAACATTGAAAGATCTGATCCCTTATCAGAAGCAATGCGGAATGAAAATTGACTGGGTCGGACCGGGTGACGTGGCAGAATTAATCCCAGGTATTAACCGTGAAGGTCTGCGTGGAGGGACCTTCTCACCTGATGACGGTCAGGTTTCATCGATTCTGGCTCCGATTGCCTTTCAAAAAGAAGGAGAAAAACACGGGGCAGTATACCGTTTTAATGAGAGAGTTATCGGCTATCTGCGAAAGGGGGAGCGGGTTACAGGGGTTAAAACCGACAAAGGGCAATATTCTTCGGAATGGGTAGTCCTGGCAGCCGGAGCAGATGCGGCAGAGCATTCAGAGTTACTCGGTATTGAAATTCCTGTGACTCCCGATTCCCATGAAGCCGGTATTTCTGCGCCGATTGCCCCGTTCCTCGCTCCCCTGGTAGTCGATCTGCGTCCCGGTATCGAAGGGAAAACCACCAATTTCTATTTTGGCCAGAATAAAGAAGGGCAGATCATCTTCTGTTACACCCCTAAAGATCTATTTATCGGAACTAATCGGGAGTCACTGGCGGAATTTTTACCGGTCCTGGCCAGCCGGATGATCTCTCTTTTGCCGAGGTTAAAGAACCTTTTAATCAGGCGTATCTGGCGTGGCTGTTACCCGATGACACCAGATGGTGTGCCAATCATTGATTACGCTCCCGGCCTCGAAGGTTTAATCCTTGCCGTAGGGATGTGTGGTCAGGGCCTAATGCTCGGACCTGGTGTGGGAAAAAATATAACGGCCATGATTACAACCGGTAATTCATGTCTCTCCAGTGAAGCCAGCACCTGTTTCCGCTATGACCGTGACCTTTTTGAAAAAACAACTGAAACCCTGAAGTAGTAACTATTTCAACAGGGGATTGCCTCTATCCATTATATTTATATATCTTTATTCATTAAAACCCTCCTGACTTTTACATTCTGCACGACAGATCAAATCAGTCAAGCAGTTGAAAGCAAAATTAGCTAAAAATCCTTTAACACAAGTGTATCTTGCATAAAAATGATCATTCAGATAGAATACATTCTAAGATCTAAGGGGGAGTGAACTTATATGAGTAGCACAAGGATTGGTTTAATTGGTTGCGGCGCAATGGGCTCAGCCATGGCTAAAGGAATGATAAAACGAGGAAATATTGACCCGACTACTGTTTACCTCTTTGATTTAAACAAAGAAAGACAGGAAGAGCTTGCAGAGGAACTTGGTGCCAGGTCTGCTGCCAGTTACGAAGAAACTGCCAATGCCTGCCAGAAGATCTTTATTGCCGTCAAACCACAGGACACCGAAGGATTGCTATATTCAATCAGGCCATTTGTTAAGCCTGAGCAGATTATCATTTCAATTGCCGCCGGTATAACCATAGACTTTATTGAAAGCTGTCTTCCTGCAGGTACGAAAATCATTCGCCTGATGCCAAACACTCCCTGCCTGATTGGTGAAGGAACTATTGTGATCAGCATCGGCGAAACTGTAACTAAAGACGAATACAGAGAAGTTGATAACTTACTGAAACCCCTCGGATTGACAATCCGCCTTCCTGAAAAGCTGATGGATGCAGCAACTGGCTTGAGTGGAACAGGGCCGGCTTATGTTTTTCTTTTCATTGAAACGATGATCGATGCAGGGGTTGCTGTAGGGATACGCCGGGATGTAGCATCGAAAATGGTTATCCAAAATGCAATCGGCTCTGCGCGCATGATGCTGGAAAATACAAACCACCCCGCTGAATTACGTAATATTGTAACATCACCGGCGGGAACAACATCTGCTGCAATGCAAATATTGGAAGAATATGGTTTTAGAAGCTGTCTGTTGAAGGGTGTTATTGGAGCTACAAAAAGAGCCGAGGAATTGCGAAGGGGTTAAAAAGGAGGTTTGGATCAAAAGTGAAAAGATTTCTTGAAGGATTGGATAAAGGATTACCGATGCTCGTTGATACAACCCTTAGAGATGGTGAACAGACTGCCGGAGTTGTTTTTTCCAACAGGGAGAAGCTGCGAATAGCCAAAATGCTCGATAATCTTGGTGTTCATCAAATTGAGGCCGGTATACCGGTGATGGGCGGAGATGAAAAAGAAGTCATTAAGGAGATTGTTTCATATAATTTAGGAGCAAGTATAATGGCCTGGAACAGGGCAAACATTGAAGACGTGAAGCACTCAGTTGATTGCGGTGTTGACGCTGTGGCTATATCTATTTCCACCTCAGATATTCACATTGCCCACAAGCTGAGAACTTCACGGCAATGGGTCTTGGATAGCATGACCAAGGCAGTAGAATTTGCCAGTAAACATAACTTCTATATATCTGTCAACGCTGAAGATGCTTCGCGCAGTGATATGGACTTTTTAGTTGAGTTTGCCCTTCAGGCCCGGTCAGCAGGAGCAAACCGGTTGCGTTTTTGTGATACAATCGGCGTTCTTGAGCCATTTAAGACCTACGACATTATCAGTGAACTGATCGATAAAACCGATATGGATATCGAGATGCACACGCATAATGATTTTGGGATGGCCACAGCAAATGCCCTGGCCGGTTTAAAAGCAGGGGCACGTTTTATCGGAGTAACCATTAACGGTCTTGGCGAAAGGGCAGGCAATGCAGCCCTTGAAGAGGTGGCAATGGCTTTGAAGCATTTATTTGATGTAAACCTGGGAGTTAATACAAAAGATTTTCAGAATCTCTGTGAGTATGTTGCCCGGGCATCGGGCCGGCAATTGTATCCCGGAAAACCGATCGTCGGTTCCAATACCTTTGCTCACGAATCCGGTATTCATGCCGATGGGGTTTTAAAACATCCATCAACTTACGAGGTTTTTAGCCCAGAGGATGTTGGCCTGGAGAGGCAGATCGTTATCGGCAAGCATTCCGGTTCGAAAGCGATTAAAATGAAGTTTGTAGAATACGGAATTGACCTTTCTGATGAGGAGGCGGCAGACCTGCTGGAAGCAGTCCGGGAGGTAACAGTTGATTTAAAAAGGACTCTTTTTGATAAAGAGCTAATCTATATCTATGAAGACTACCTTTATGAGAAGATCAAGACACCGGCGAGGAATGATCAAGGTTAGCATGATTAAAGAGCAGGAAAAGAAAGATCATTATTGGATTGTAGATATCGGTGGTACAAAAATTTTACTGGTAATCATTGATAACAGCGGCCGGATTTTGTTTCGGGAAAAAACTGAAACACCCAAACCATCAGAACCTGATGCTGTTGTCGATGAAGTTTGCTCAATTATTGAGAGAGTTAGTCTTGAAGGCAGTATTCCTGAGTTGGACAAGCCATCACAGATTGGGGTTTGTATGGCCGGTTTTGTCGATCACGAAAGTGGCCTTGTTTATCTCGCCCCGAACCTTAAATGGCTGAAGCCGGTTCCCCTTGGCGAAATCCTTGCTGAAAGATTATCTTGCTCAACCCTTGTTGAAAACGATGCTAATGCGGCAGTCGTTGGAGAAGCAATCTTTGGCTCTGCCCGCGGTCATAACCATGTGATTTATATTACGATCAGCACAGGTATCGGCAGCGGTCTATTTCTGGATGGACGTCTCTATCGTGGGTCCGGGGGCTTTTCCGGAGAAATCGGCCATTTGAAGCCTTATGGCAAGGGACGTACCTGCAAGTGCGGGGGTGCAGATTGTCTTGAAACGTGGGCCTCGGGAACTGCCATAACAGATAGTGCAAAATCTTTGTGGGGTGATGATGAAGTTGAAGAGGGACCGATTACAACCGAGTGGGTTTTCAAACAGGCTGATGCAGGAAATGAGCTGGCTAAAAAAATTATTGACCAGGCAGCTGATACTGCCGGCACAGGCCTTTCTAACCTTGTCAATATCCTGAACCCTTCTTGCATTGTTATTGGTGGCGGTGTTGCTTCTAACAGACCTGATTACTTTAATAGAGCTTCGTCACGGATGATTCGTGATGCTGCCGGCCCATCGGTGGAAATCAGCTCAGTTAAAGTGCTACCTTCTCAATTGGAGCCGGAAGCCGGCATTTGGGGCATGTATGCTCTTTTAACCGGGCAGGCGGTGTGATTTAAAATGAACAACCTCAACAATAGCCTTGAAACCCTCGAGAATATTGAAGCTTTTGAATACATTTTTGAAATGCTGGATTTAATGATAGCCAGGTTTGGAGCTCTTGGCATTGCGGTCGCTATGTTTGCTGAAAGCGCCGGTGTGCCATTTGCTTCTGCGATTGTCTTGCTGACTGCGGGAACGATGATTTTAAGGGGAACTGTTTCCTTCTGGTCAATTCTATTAGCATCGACAGTTGGCATAACACTGGGAAGCATCTTTAGTTATTTTCTTGGTATGCTTGGCAGTATAGTTGGGAAAAAAGTTAAGACCTCTTTTTTCCATCACCAGATTGAGAGGTATGACCAAAGCATAGATGACTCACCTTCACGAATAGCAAAATTATGGCGTAAATACGGCAATTTTTCAATTTTCATGGCCCAGCTCTGGGGTGTTACGCGAACCTTTATTTCCTATCCGGCCGGGGCTATGAAAATGAATATTCACCTTTTTATCGTTTATACATTTCTAGGGGGAGCTCTGTTTAGTTTAGCGGCAATCCTTCTTAGCATAACCCTGACCAGCACTGTTAGCTTGACCTTAAAAATGATCAAATTTCTATCGGGTTTATCGCCCTGGCTGATTGCCCTGCCTGTTGGAATTTTATTGTTTTTGATCTATCTTTATTTTCACTACTTCAAAGCAAAAAAATCTTCGCTCTAGAACATTTCAGGTCAGCCCTCAAGGTCAGATGTGGGCAACGGCATAACTGCCGTCAGCTATTAATCTCTGGCGGGCAATGTTTGACTGAGCCGGCTGGAAAGATTATTATAATAATAAGATCATCATACCTTTAGCAGGTATGAGGCGGGAGATGATGTCTATTTATGGGCAAGACAAGATACAGTCTCAGGGTGTACAACGAACGCTGTAAGGACTGTGGCATTTGTTTTGAGTTCTGCCCCAAGAAAAACCTCAAGGCAAGTGAAGATGGAAGCCCAGAATTAATTAATCCGGATGACTGTACCGGCTGTAAGCTATGCGAATACCTCTGCCCTGACTTTGCTATCCAGGTCCAAAAAGAAGAGAGAGCAGATAGTTAGGAGTATTTGCAGTCAGTGGATATTTTTGTTGTCTTCAATGGAATTAATTGTTGCTTTTAGCAAATATGAAGTTGGGGTTATGGAATAGAAACAAAAGTTAAATGATTGTGGCAATAAAACACCTTTTTACAATGGTGTTTTTTGTTATAATGGGGAAAAGGGAGGTTAGTATTTGAACCAGGTTTTATATGAAAAGGCTGATGAGGCCGGACAGATCGGTGAAGGTAAAACATATTATTTAATTACTTTCGGCTGCCAGATGAACGAACATGATTCAGAAGTTATCATGGCCATGCTTGAAGGTATCGGATACAGTCAGGCGACAGCTGCTGAAGAGGCAGATCTTATCATGATTAACACCTGTGCTGTGCGAAAAAAACCAGAAGATAAAGTGGCTTCCCTGCTTGGTAAGTATGCTGCTTTAAAAAAAGATAATAGTAATTTACTGATCGCTGTTGGTGGGTGTATGGCACAGCAGGAAGATGTCGTAAAATATTTAAGTGAACGTTTTGAATTTGTTGATCTATTGTTTGGAACCCACGCTCTGCCCCGCCTGCCTGAATTACTCTACAAAGCATCCAGGCAAAAAAAGACAGTAATTGCTCTTGATGAAAGTGACCTGGACAGGGAAAATCTGCCAATATCACGTAAAAGCGCATACAAGGCTTGGATACCGATAATCTATGGCTGTAATAATTATTGTTCATATTGTGTTGTCCCATATGTTAGAGGAAGGGAACGCAGTAGAAAGCCTGATCAGATTATTAAAGAAGCTGTTGAACTGGCCGAACAAGGTTATTTGGAGATTACCTTACTTGGGCAAAATGTCAATTCCTATGGCCATGATCTGCCTCTTAATATTACCTTTGCCGGATTGTTGGCCGAGCTTGACAGCGTCAAGGGCATTGAGCGTATTCGTTTCATGACCTCACACCCAAAAGACCTTTCAACGGAATTGATTAATGTGGTAGCAGGCGGGCAAAAAATCTGCGAGCACTTTCATCTTCCTGTCCAATCAGGCAGTAACCGCATTTTAAAAACAATGAACCGTCGTTATAACCGCGAACAATACCTTGCTCTTATTGGTGAAATCAAGAGCGCCGTTAGTGATGTGGCGATTACTTCAGATCTGATTGTCGGATTCCCTGGCGAGGAGGAAGAAGATCTGATGCAAACGGCTGATTTACTGAAAAAAGCCCGATTCGATAATGCCTTTTCGTTTATCTATTCCAAACGTATGCATACAGCAGCTGCAAGTCTTAATGATACCCTTTCACATGAACAAAAAGAAAAGCGCCTTCAGTATCTTAACAACATCCAGCATCAGATCAGTAAAGAGATTAATGCACTGCTGGCCGATCGGATTATCGAAGTATTGGTAGAGGGTCCCAGCAAGAACAATCCCAGCCTGCAAACAGGAAGAACAAGGAGCAATAAACTGGTTCATTTTAATTCGACCGCGAATCTTGAAGGACAGCTGGTTAAGGTAAAAATTACCGATGTGCGCACCTGGAACCTGATTGGTGAACTGGAAGGAGACTATTCTTGACTCGTAACAGCCCGATGATGGAACAATACAAAGCTGTTAAGGCCAGACATCCCGATAAACTGTTGATGTTTCAGGTCGGGGATTTCTATGAATTATTTTTTGATGATGCCGAAGTGGCGGCGAGGGAAATGGGGATTGCCCTGACTTCACGAGACGCCGGCAGTGAGAACCCTATACCCCTGGCCGGGGTGCCGATTCATGCTGCAGAAACATACCTTAACAGGCTCCTTAAAAAGGGTTTCAAGGTGGTTGTATGTGACCAGGTGGAAAGCGCTTCTCAGGCCAAGGGACTGGTTCGTCGCGAAATAACCCGTATTTTAACACCCGGCACCGTAACTGACCCTGAGATGTTGGATGAAGGTTTGAATAATTTCTTAGCCGTGCTTGTTGAAGAGGGAAGCAGCGCTTATGGCCTCGCGGCCGTTGATATTTCCACCGGTGATTTTTTAGCTACAGAGCAAAGAGGGGAAGAAGCCTGGGCGATCATAATCGATCAGTTGCGGCGTTTTCAGCCGTCGGAAATTCTCTGTGGCTCAGAAGATTTACATCAGAAATGCTCCAAAACCCTTAAAATTAATCACATCGGCTTAATCGATAGGCTTCCAAATGTACCTGACTTAAAGCAGTCAAATGATCTGATTACCGAACAGTGGGACAGGGAAACCTGGCAAAGTCTGAACCTTGAACAATATCCTCTTGCTGCTTGCGCAACTGGGGCAGCCCTTACCTACCTCAGACTATTACAACAATTGCCGGCTGAAAAAAAGCATTTTCACGAACTAAGACTTTACTTTAACAGGCAGGTCATGGTTATTGATAACATTACCAGCCGCAATCTGGAATTAACGCAATCATTGCGTGAGGGGGTAAAACAGGGCAGCCTTCTGGCCTTTATTGATCGCTGTATGACCGGGATGGGGCGCAGAATGCTGCGGCGCTGGCTGGAAGAACCACTTATTGACCGCCCGGCAATTGAGGATAGACTCGATGCTGTTGGAGAACTTGTTGACAAGCCCTTAGAAAGAAGGGACTTGCGAAAATTACTTGATGAAATTTTCGATCTGGAACGTTTCTGCAGCCGCCTTTCCTATCAGCGTATCAATGCCCGTGATCTTGTAACCCTGAAAAACAGTCTATTCCTTTTCAAACCTTTAAAAGAATTACTGTCCAGCCTCAACACTGCCTATTTAGTTACAATTAATAACTGTTTGCCTCTATTTAATGATCTGGCTGAATTGCTGGACATAGCTGTAGTTGAAGATCCTCCGCTTGCTCTAAAAGAAGGAGGGCTTTTTAAGACCGGCTATAGTAAAGAGCTAGATGAGTTGAAAAAAATATCAACAGAAGGACGAGATCTTCTAATTGATTATGAAAAAAATGAACGATCGCGAACCGGAATCAAATCTTTACGGGTGGGTTATAACCGCAACTTTGGTTATTATCTGGAGGTTACAAGGAGCAATCTTGATCTGGTTCCTCCCGAATACAATCGCAAACAGACCCTGGTAAATGCTGAACGTTTCACAACCGATGAACTGCAGCAGATGGAGGAGCAAATAAGCGGGGCTAAAGATAAAATGATGATACTCGAGTATCAGCTATTTGAATCCCTGCGAGAGCAGGTTTCCACTTACGGGGAGGCCCTTCAGGCTGCTTCATATCAACTGGCTTCTCTTGACTGCCTGCAAAGCCTGGCAGAGTGTGCCGAAAAAAATCATTACTGCCGGCCTTATTTTGCCGATAACAAAAAAATGCTGATCCGGCAGGGTCGTCACCCCGTTGTTGAGCAGCTCAGTTTTGAAAGATTTGTGCCAAATGACATCAGCATGAATCACGACCATTATCTGCTGATTATTACAGGTCCCAACATGGCCGGTAAAAGCACCTATATTCGCAGCGCTGCCCTGATTGCCCTTATGGCCCAGATGGGTAGTTTTGTGCCGGCAGAAAAGGCTGAGTTGCCGATCCTCGACCGTATCTTTGCCAGGGTCGGAGCGAGTGACGATCTTAGCCGAGGCCACAGCACATTCATGGTAGAAATGCAGGAAACAGCGACCATCTTGAGAGAAGCTACCGCTGATAGCCTGGTTATTCTTGATGAAATCGGACGAGGTACCAGCACCTACGATGGCCTCAGTATTGCCCGCAGTGTTATAGAGTATATGAGCCGCAGAATCAAGGCAAAAACTCTTTTTTCGACACACTATCATGAGCTAACGAAACTGGAGGGTGAATTGCCGGGTGCTAAGAATTATACCATGGCCATCAAGGAGAAAGGTAAAGAGGTAATATTTTTACGCCAGGTTATTCCAGGGCGTTCAGATAAAAGTTATGGTATCAATGTAGCCCGCCTGGCCGGAGTTCCTCCTGAAGTATTGGTCAGGGCTGAAATTATTCTCTCAGAATTAGAACTATCCGCATCTTCTGCTGCAGAGCAGCAATTGAGCCTGGTGCCCATGTTTACCGTACCGGAACAGGATCACCAGGCTGAATTAGCTGTGGCCGAAAAACTCAAAGAAGTTGATCTTAATAGGCTTACACCACTTGAAGCGCTGCAAAAACTATATGAATTACAGTTGGAACTGCTTGAAAGAGAAAAAACCGGAGACATTCACGTTGACTCCTGAAAGGGACCCGGGCTAACAGATGAGCATCAGAGAGCTTGATAAAAAAACATCAGAACAGATTGCTGCCGGAGAAGTGATTGAAAACCCGGCATCGGTGGTTAAAGAGCTAATTGAAAATTCCATCGATGCCGGTGCTACACGGATCGAGGTATCAACAGAAGGTGGGGGCAAAAAGAGGATTGCTGTTACTGATAATGGCATCGGAATAAGCCCGGAAGAACTGCCTTTGGCTTTCAAACGTTTTGCAACCAGCAAGCTGAACCGACTCGACGATCTCGACAACCTTACCAGTTTGGGGTTCAGGGGTGAGGCCCTGCCCAGTATCGCTGCGGTTTCGAAAGTAACCATGGTATCTAGGATAAAGAGCAGGCTGGCTGGATCACAAATTGAAATTCACGGCGGTAATATAACCAACCACTGCGAGGCGGGAGCACCGCCCGGGACGAGGGTTGAGGTTAGAGATCTTTTTTTCAACACACCGGGACGTCAGAAATTTTTACGGGCAGATAGTGTAGAATCAAGCAGGATTAGTTCACTGCTAACTGCTCTGGCCCTGGCTCATCCGCAGGTAGCTTTCGTTCTAACAAGTAATGGAAAAAGACTTTTCAACTCTTCGGGAGACGGTGTTTTGCGCCATGTTATGGCTGAACTTTATGGAAATGACATTGCAGAAGCGCTATTGGAAATTAAGGGCAAAGAAGCGGCAATTAAGATGAATATAAGCGGTTACATAACTGTACCACATCAGACCAGGTCAACAAGGCGGTGGATAACCCTGATCATAAATGGCAGGATCATAAAGAACGCTCTGCTTGTCAATGCCCTGCAACGCGGATACGGTGACTTGTTGCCTCGCAACCGCTTTCCGATGGCAGTACTGCACTTAAATCTACCCGGTCAGGAAATAGATGTCAATGTTCATCCTGCCAAAGAAGAGGTGCGTTTTCAGAAACCTGAGCTGATAAAAAACCTCCTTTACAGGACTGTAAAAGCGGCTCTTTTACAGGGTTATAACTTACCCGAATGGCCTGAAGCGGTACAACCAAAACACAGTGAAACTATTCCATCACTATTTGAAGCATCTGCTCATTATGAGCCAGGCCGGATTCACTTCAATGAAACTAATGTCAATGCAAAAGTCCGAAAGAATGAAGATAGCGACGAAAAGAAAACCAGCGACCAGTACTACCTGATCGGCCAGTATTTACAGAGCTACCTGGTCGTGCAAAAGGATGATGACCTTTTACTTATCGATCAACATGCGGCACATGAAAGGGTCAATTATCACCATTTAAGCTGTCCTGAACCGAAACATAGGGAGGAAAGAGGGATTCAGTTAACACTACCGCTAACCCTTGATCTGCCGATTGCTTGGCAGGAGCAAATGGCAACCTTAGTGCCTTTGCTCAGAGAATATGGATTTGATATTAACCCAATTGATGACAACAGCTATGTTATCAGGGCCGTTCCGTTTATGGCCCGCAACCAGCCTGGTACTGAAGAACTATACGATATTTTAGCAGGATTGATTGAGAAAGATAATTACAGCGAAGAGGAGAAACGCGAAGCAATCCGAAAAACGCTGGCCTGTCATCGCTCAGTTAAGGCCAGGCAGCATCTCTCACGGGCAGAAATGGAGCAACTGTTAAATGAATGGGCAGCAACTCCAGATTCGAATTTCTGTCCTCATGGAAGGCCAACGGTGATCAGTTTTGATCGATCTAAACTTGAAAAGAGTTTCCACCGCAAAGGGAATTGACTGTTGACGCTTAAAATGGATAAATCAAAAATACCGGTTTTGGCACTGGTGGGGCCTACAGCAGTGGGAAAATCATCCCTGGCTCTTTATGTTGCCGATTTTTTAAATACAGATATTATCAGTGCCGATTCTGCTCAGGTTTACCGCAAGCTGGATCTGGGAACAGCAAAACCATCCCCTGAGGAGCAGGCTCGCATCAGGCATCATCTTATTAATATGGTTGATCCTGATGAACCCTACAGTGTTGCCGATTATAAAAGAGATACCGAAGCGGTCATCCGGGACCTCCGGCAGGCGGGTAAACTGCCTTTCATGGTCGGGGGAACCGGTCTTTATGTCAAAGCGGTACTCGAAAGTTATGCATTCGGCTCTAAAGGTGCAGATGATAGTTTCAGGCAGGCTTTTGAGCAGCTTGCCGAAGAACAAGGCTTGCCAGCCCTCTATGCAAAGCTAAAAGAAGTCGATCCGAAAGCAGCCTCGAAGATCCATCCCAACGATCGCCGGCGCATAATTCGAGCTCTTGAGGTTTTTAAACTGGAAGGAAAACCTATCTCAGAACAGGCAGCTAAAACTGTAGTCAGTGAATCTCCCTACGAACCAGTTTATTTTGGCCTTAATGCTAATCGAGAACTGCTCTACCGTAAAATTGAAACCAGGGTCGATAGTATGATGGCAGACGGTTTTCTGCAGGAAGTGGAAGCTCTATACCGTGAAGGTTACGATGAAAATGATCCTGGAATGCAGATCCTTGGTTACCGGCAGTTGCTCTCTTTCCTGAAAGGTGATAACAGCATTGATAAGGCCGTCGCTGAAATTAAAAAACAAACCCGCAACCTGGCCAAAAGGCAATTAACCTGGTTTCGACGGGAAAAAGGGATTGAGTGGTTGAAAATTGAAGAAGGACATTCATTGTTAACCCTGGCGGAAATTATTTGTAAAAAAGTGAAGGATCTAGCACTGTAACGGGCGAATACTATTTTTAGAGAGAAACAGACAAGAAGGGAGCCCCATAGATGAAGGGAACGATCAATTTACAGGATACTTTTCTCAACCAGGCTCGTAAAGAAAATATGCTAACGACGGTATTCCTGGTTAATGGTTATCAGATTAAGGGGATAGTGCGCAGTTTTGATAATTTCACAATACTGCTTGAGGTGGAAGGCAAACAACAGTTGGTTTATAAACACGCTGTTTCAACAATCATTCCTGTCCGCAATATAAACCTGAGAACTGCAGAGGAAGAAAAAAATGCAGAGGTACTTTCAGAGCAAAAAGAAGAAGAATAAACTATACTAAAGGGCTTAATCAGAAAAAAGACACTTCAATTAAAAGAGAGAGTGTCTTTTTTTCACGGTTTATAGTGAAAGGGCTTTGTCCGGCCCAGTAGGAGTAGTCTATGACAAAAGAGGAAAAAGCCATCCTGGTAAGTTTGGATCAAGGTTGCAGCAGCGAGATAATTGATAATTCAATTGACGAATTGACCCTTCTGGCAGAGACTGCAGGTGCAATCGTACTTGATCGGGTTGTTCAAAAAAGAACTTCACCAGACAGGGCCTATTATATCGGTCGAGGTAAAACAGAAGAACTGGCTGCGCTGGCGCAAATGCGGGATGCAGATCTGATTATTTTTAATGATGAACTATCACCATCGCAAATTCGCAACCTGGATCGCATCCTTGGAGTTAAAGTCGTCGACCGCACTAATCTGATCCTCGATATATTTGCCCGCAGAGCCTTATCAAGGGAAGGGAAATTACAGGTAGAGTTGGCCCAGTTGCGATACCTTCTACCAAGGTTAATTGGCCTTGGTAATCAATTATCAAGACTGGGAGGTGGCATTGGAACGAGAGGACCGGGGGAAACCCAGCTTGAAGTTGACCGGCGGGTGATTCGCAGAAAGATCAGCGAACTTGAAAAAGAAATTATTACCCTGCGCAAACATCGACAACTACACCGTGCACGACGCAAGCGGGAGAGTTTCTGGATCGTCAGCCTTGTCGGTTATACCAATGCCGGTAAGTCTACCCTGCTTAATACCCTGACAGGAGCAGATCTCTACACTGAAGATAAACTATTTGCCACTCTCGATCCGATGGTAAGACGAGGAGTTGTCACCGGTGGTAAGGAAGTATTGTTTACCGATACGGTCGGCTTTATTGAAAAACTTCCGGATCAACTGGTTACCGCTTTTCAGGCTACCCTGGAGGAAGTTTCCGCGGCCGATATTCTATTGCATGTTGTAGACATCAGCCATCACGATTATCTCAATCAAATCAAGGTTGTCCGTGAACATTTAAGCAACATTAAAGCAGACTATTATCAACATGAAATGATCGTTTTTAATAAGCTTGACCTGGTCGATGATTTAGCCATGAAAGCATACCTGATCCGGGAGTTTCCTTCTGCAACATTCGTTTCTGCCACAAGAGCGGAGGGAATTACCGATCTGAAAGATAATATTGCAGCCTTTATCGACAGACAACGCTGCCATATGGAGCTTTACTTACCATATAGCGAAGGGAAAGCATATGCAGAGCTGCAGGAGCGAGGAAAAGTGGAAAAAGTGCAGTATAAACCGGACTATCTTCAGGTAAGCGTTATCGTAGACAAGGAGCATGCAGGCAAATTTAATAAATTCAGAGACCCGGCCGGTGAGAAAAGAAATAAAGATTGATATGATTGCCGTAAGATTATTTTAATTCTAAGATCTTGTAACTGCTCCGCTATAGTTTAAGTGTACGGCTTTTCCAAGGTGCCCGGGCTTCCCATACACTTAAGCTGATCCTACGAATTTATAGGCAGCGCGGATAACTTGGAAGGGTTAATCATTATTGTCATATTTGGGCTGTCAGACTTTACGAAAGAGGCCTACGACCTTTCCCAGGATCTGAACCTCCCTGACAAAGATTGTTTCATAGGCATCATTTTCGGGCTGCAGGCGGACTTGATCGTCGTCGTGAAAAAATCTTTTAATGGTTGCTTCATCTTCAATTAAGGCAGCGGCAATATCACCGTTATCGACAATATTTTGTTGTCGGACTATAACATAATCGCCATCAAAGATACCGGCGCCACTCATACTGCTACCGCTAACTTTTAACACAAAACAGTCTTCCCCTGTATGAAGATTTTTAGGTATGGGAAAGTAACCGTCCCTGTTTTCTTCAGCAAGAACAGGCGTACCGGCAGTAATTTTTCCAACCAGGGGGGCAAAAGCACATTTCATTTCCCGATTGCCTTCAGTGCTTCTGATAATTTTTATAGCTCTTGGTTTGGTGGGCATTCTATCTATGTAGCCCTTCCTTTGCAGGGTATCGAGATAAGCATGCACAGTAGCGGTAGAGTTAATGCCCAGGGCTTTTCCGATTTCACGTACAGAGGGAGGATAATTGCAGCGAGCCACTTCTTCTTCAATGAACATGAGGACTCTTTTTTGCTTTGCAGTCAGGGGTTCCAAAAGATCACCTCTTTTGAGAATCAGGGTTGGTTGGTGTGCATAATTATAACATAACAGCAATGAGCGGGCAAACCTTTGTTTACCCGAAACAGCTTTATCAATCACAAATAATAGTTTAAAATATCTAGTAAGTTTTCCTCAAGGGCTAGCAAGAATATTGGAAACAGGGTGATAACTGATTCAGACTAAACTTTCAATATATGGCGGCATAGAAGCAGGAGGCACAAAATTCATATGTGCTGTCGGTAAAAACCCAGCCGATCTGAGGGCAACAGTTCGCATACCAACTACCAATCCCGACGAAACAATAGACAATGTTGTTAAATTTTTCAGAGATCAAGAAAAAATCCATGGACCGCTGTCAGCACTGGGGATAGCATCTTTCGGACCTGTTGATCCGGATCCCTCTTCTCCGACATTCGGCTATATCACCTCAACACCCAAGACGGGCTGGAGCAATACAAACATTGCCGGCAGGCTTAAAGAAATCTTTAATGTTCCTGTTGGCTTTGATACTGATGTCAATGGCGCTGCCCTTGCTGAGTATTCCTGGGGCGCTGCCCGGAATGTGAATACTTTCATTTATATCACCGTAGGTACAGGAATAGGAGGCGGAGCTTTTATTGAAGGTCAAGCTCACCATGGCCTGGTTCATCCCGAAATCGGCCACATTCTGATTCCTCATAATTGGGAGACCGATCCCTACCCGGGTTGTTGCCCCTATCATGGTGACTGCCTGGAAGGCATGGCTTCAGGCCCTGCCTTAGAGGAACGCTGGGGTAACCCCGGCAGCGCCCTGCCGACTGACCATCCTGCCTGGAAGCTTGAAGCTAATTACCTCGGACTGGCGATACACAACCTGATCTGCACAATATCGCCCCAACGCATTATCGTGGGAGGAGGAGTTCTGAAACAGGCTTCTCTATTGCCACTGGTACAAAAAGAAGTGCTTATTCTACTTAACGGCTATATTAGCGCCCTGGCCTCACCGGAGACAATTAGCCGTTACATTGTACTACCAGACCTGGGCAACATGGCCGGTGTGCTCGGCGCGCTGGCTTTAGCTGAGAAAGCGCATCATTTTAGTTCGTTCCAGCTTTAGAAATAGTCAGGATGTTTTTTTATTTATACTACTTGTTTTTTCTACAACAGCTTCTAAAATATCTAAAAAGCCCAGTTACCAAAAGTACTTGGCGAGATCCTGGAAAATCAATTTACCCCTGATAGCGGTCAGCAGTATCGACAATCTTATAGAGTTATTATATTAAATCTAAATGTTTTGGCCCTTATAGCGCTGACAGTAAAGTAGATAGGCCGTTGACAAACGATCATCGAAAAGTTATAATTTTGCTTAATATTATACATTAGTCCGCATAGTTATATTTTTGGGGGCGATAAGCAAAAATAAATCGCTTTCTCAGTTAATAACAAAACAAAGGAGTAACAATAACATGTCATTTATGCTGGATAATGTTAAAAATGCTGTCGTATATGGAAAGGATAAAGAAATAACGCAGCACGTTGAAGAAGCATTAAATAATAACATTCCACCCAAAATAATCATTGACGAGGGCTTAATTTCTGGAATGGGTATAATTGGAGCCAGGTTTAAAAATAGAGAGGTCTTCGTGCCGGATATTCTGATTGCTGCTCGCGCTATGCATTTAGGGATGTCTATTTTAAAGCCCATGATCAATCAAGGCCTTGATGAAAATAGTATGTCATAAAAAGGGCTTGTCATCCAATCTTTGTTTTCTCCTATCATAGGGACAGTAAATGGTAAATATGAATACATTGACAGGGATGACAGCCAGGTAGCAGTGGAGTTAGATGGTATAATGAAAAAATATTTTAGGCAATAAACGATTATAATGCACCGGTTTATCCGGGGCAGTTGGAATGTTGATAACCAAGCCAGCATTGTCGAAATAATGGCTATGCTGGCTTTCATAATATAAAAATGCACAGGAAAAGAGCGGGCAAGCTGATTGTCGCTAAGTTCAAAAACAGAGCAATACTTAATAAATCGCAATTCAAGACAGATAATTCCCGCTTAAGTGCGTTAGAGATGAAAAAATAACGTTGACGAATAAACATAGAAAAGTTATAATTCTCCTATACATTATACATAGGTCCGCATTGTTATATTTTTTGTCAGGTTTATGACTATTTATAGCGATAGAGAATGAGCTTGCCGATGTTTAACTGAGGTATTACTCGAAAATATAAACACTTTACAAATAATGCAGGGCCAGCTTTTAGATCATCTTTAAAAAGAAGGGTAAGATATGGCGGTTAAAGTAATATTCTATCCTCCTTATTGCGACTGGCTGGGGTATAAATCAGCCGATGTTGAACTGCCTGCCGATCAAGTATCTGTAGAAAAATTTATCGCTCTGCTTCTACACAATTTCCCTCAACTGAACAAAAAATCAATTGCCTCTAATCAAGGTGATCTAGTGCCTCCCTTGCTAATAATGATCGATAGTAACGCCCTACAAAAAAATGACGCGATAAAAAGTGGCGACGAAATTAAAATACTCTATCCTCTGTGTGGAGGATAAAATCAGGAGTCTGATTGCTGAAAGTAAAAAGTTTGAGGAGGTAAAATAAAGTGAGCGGTTACATGGGTAAAATTTTAAGGATTGATTTATCAAAAAGAGAAGTGACATACCAAGAATTTGCTGAAGAAACATTGAAGAAATATATCGGAGGAAGTTGTCTGGGGGCAAAGATACTTTTAGATGAAACAGGGCCTGAAACAGATCCGTTAGGTCCAGATAACATCCTAATTTTTTTAACCGGGCCACTGGTTGGCACACGGGCAATTAATTTTGGCAGGTATCAGGTTGTTACAAAATCGCCTCTCACCGGCGCCTATGGAGAGGCTAACGCCGGTGGAAGCTGGGGTCCTGAATTAAAAAAAGCCGGTTTTGACGGAATAATATTTAAAGGAAAAGCGGATAAACCGGTCTACCTCTGGATTGAGAATGGAAAAGTTGAAATTAATGATGCCTCTTCCCTGTGGGGTAAAGATACTTATGAGGTCGACGCTATCTTGAAAGAGCAATTAGGCCCTAATATTGTTACCTGCAGCATAGGGCAGGCCGGCGAGAACCAGGTTAGAATAGCAGCTATTATGAATGACGGACGCCACGGCAGAACAGCAGCACGCTGTGGGGTTGGAGCTGTAATGGGCTCGAAAAATTTAAAAGCAATTGTGCTTAAAGGAGAACTTGAGGTTCCCGTTTTTAACCGTGATGAACTTGTCAAGTCGGTTAAAAAGTGGCCTACCTTGATCAGGGAGAGGTTACACGGTCTTGCTGAATATGGGACCTCAACAGGGATGATGACTGTAGAAGAAATCGGGGATCTCCCTGTAAAGAACTGGAGTGCTGGTAGATTTGCCGGCGCTGAAAAAATATCCGGTCAGACAATGGCTAAAACAATCCTGAAAAAGAAATATTTTTGTTCTCAATGTGTTATCGGTTGTGGCAGAACGATCAAGCAAATCAAATCAGAATACGGGGAAATCGCTGAGGGCGGTGGACCGGAGTATGAAACACTGGGCATGATGGGAGCAAATTGCCTGATCGATGATCTTCATGCAATCGCCAGGGCAAACGAATTATGTAATCGCTACGGATTAGATACTATTGCTACTGGAGCAGCAGTATCTTTTGCTATGGAGTGTTATGAAAACGGATTAATAAAAGAAGACCAAACAGGTGGCTTGGCTCTTGAGTGGGGCTCTACGAAAGCTTTGATTGACTTAATACCAAAAATTGCCTTCAAAGAAGATATTGGAGCAGCATTGAGTGAGGGGACGCGAATTGCTGCAGAAATCATTGGCCATAATGCTTCTGAATATACCGTTCAGGTAAGAGGTATGGAATTTCCCGCTCATGATCCTAGAGCTAAATTTAGTACTGCTTTGGCTTATGCGACCAGCGCACGAGGCGCCTGCCACCTGAGCGCATTTTCTTATGAATTCGAAATGGGCGCTTCAATGCCTGAACTTGGTTATCCAGAAACACTGGATCGTTTCACCAATGAAGGGAAAGGGGAACTCGTTGCAAAGTTCCAGGATTTGATGTCACTAATGGACTCTTTAACCGGCTGTAAATTTGTTGTTCTTGGTCTGGGTGATCAGGCCATTGAAACTATATTGCTGTGGCTCAACCTTGTAACAGGTTGGAATATGTCACAGAGCGAGTTACTTGAATGTGGAGCGAGGGCTGTGAATCTTAAGCGCTTATATAATGTTAAGTGCGGACAATCCAGAAAAGATGATATTCTTCCGCCAAAAATGATTAGCCAAAAAAGAGGCGAGGGAGGAGCAGCAGATTCATTGCCCCATCTTGGGGAAATGTTGAGTCAGTATTATGCATATCGAGGCTGGGATGAAACTGGAATACCAACAAAAGAAACATTGAAACAGTTAGACCTATAAGTGCCCATTTTTCATTCGTCTGGAGGCTATAAGTGAAAGCTTTAATAAAAAAAACAACTGAAGAAAAACTACACCTGGAAGAATTGCCTGAGCCAAAGGTTGGCCCGGGTCAGGTAAAAATCGAGGTTAAATTTGCAGGTATTTGTGGCACCGATTACCACATTCTCCATAATGAATACATGCATAACTTGCCTTTAGTTCCCGGCCATGAATTTTCTGGAATTATTTGTGAAACCGGCCTTGATGTAATTAACTACCAGGTAAATGACAGGGTTGTTGCGCTTACAACATACTACACCTGTGGTGTTTGTGAGTATTGTATTTCCGGTGTAAAAATGTTATGCAAGGAACGTCAATCCTTTGGGACCCATGTGAACGGAGCATTTGCTAAATACATTGTCTTAGATCAAAATCTGCTTTTTAAAATTCCTGACAATGTTAGTTTTGAAGAGGCGGTGCTGACAGAACCACTTGCATGCTGTGTTCGTGGTTTAATTGAAATGTCAAGAATACGCTCAACTGACTTTGTTCTTGTTTCAGGTCCGGGTACGATTGGACTTCTGGCTCAACAAATTGCCCAGATTGAAGGCGGCACTGTGCTTGTCTGTGGTTCTGATAAAGATTCCGACAGGTTAAACAAGGCAAAAGAATTAGGCGCTTATCAGACAATTAATGCTACTGATGATCTATTTGCAACAGTGATGGAATTGACAGGAGGTGAAGGAGTTGATGTAGCTATTGAGTGCGCCGGAGTAGAAATATCGGCACAAAACTGTATAAAACTTCTTAAACCAGGGGGCAGCTATCACCAGATGGGTTTATTTGGCAAGCCTGTTAAATTCGATCTAGATGCATTGCTGCGTAAGGAAGCTATTTTAACAACTTCCTATGCATCGACATATTCTTCTTTTAAAAAATCTCTCAGGCTGATGTCTTTAAACAAGGTCAGTATCAAACCGTTAATATCTGAAATTTTACCGATGACCAGCTGGGAAGAGGGGTTTCAAATTTTTGCAGATAAATCCGGTTATAAGGTGCTGCTTTACCCTATTTAACAAGCCTTACTTTACAGCATGATCCTGAACAGTTAATTGAATGGCGGTGATGTGAGTATGAAAGATAATAATAACTTTAATAATAATGGTCCACTCCAGATCTTAAAGGGCATAGTTAACAAAAGAGAGTTTGGCATTTTTATACCGCTCGTAATTATTTTTATTGGTTCGGGCCTGGTTAATCCCCTTTTCTTCGGAACACAAAATATCACAAACATTTTTTTCCAAGCCTCTTTTATTTTCATCATCGGTGTTGCCATGACCTTTGTTTTGATATCTGCCGGCCTTGATCTTTCAGTGGGCTCTGTTTTAGGGCTGGGTGGAGTGATTGCCGGTCTCGCGTTACTGGCAGGACTGCCAATTTGGCTCAGCGTGATCATTGGGCTTCTTCTCGGTGTAGCTGTTGGCTTGTTTAACGGCTTTTTTATAGCCTTTTTTAAGATGCCTACTTTAATAGTTACTCTGGCAATGATGTATATAGCCAGAGGTATTTGTGAATATCTGACACGAGGCACGCCAGTATATCCTCTCCCGCTTGCTTTCAATCAAATTGGCCAGGGCAGACTGGCCTTAACAGCCGACTTTGGAATTCCATGGCCAATTATTATCGCTATTGTAGTTGGAATAATCGGTCATGTCATCCTGGTCAAAACTGCATTTGGCCGGTCTGTTTTTGCCATCGGCGGCAACCTGGAAACAGCCAGATTGTCGGGGATAAATGTGAGAAAAGTTACAATAATCATCTATGTTTTTAGTGCGGTCATGGCTTCCCTGGCCGGTGTAACAACTGCTGCAAGACTGGGTTCGGCTCTGTCAAATGCCGGCATGGGTATGGAACTCAATGTTATTGCTGCGGTTATTATCGGTGGAACATCAATGTTCGGTGGTGTTGGTTCGGTCCTGGGGACTGCTATTGGCGCATTGTTAATGACTACAGTTACCAATGCCATGGCTATGCTGGCTATTTCAGTATTTCTACAAAAAGTAATTATCGGGGCAATTATTCTGTTGGCCGTGGGTATAGATTTGTATAACCGGAAAAGAAGCGGTATTTAAGCTTATTTGCTTGATGGTGGTATGCAGATTATAAGGCAAGGTGAGGTATCAAATATTGTGACTGAGAAAAAAGTGCTTGAAATGAAGCATATTACTAAGAAGTTTTATGCCCTGACCGCTTTAAGTGATGTCAGTATTGATCTATATGAAGGGGAAGTTCTGGGAATTGTCGGAGAAAACGGGGCCGGTAAATCGACTTTGATGAAGATACTTTCGGGTAGCTATCCAGCCAACTCATATGATGGTGAAGTAATCGTAAACGGCGAAACACAGCGTTTCTTTATAACCGCTGATGCTGAAAAGGCCGGCATAGAGATGATCTATCAGGAAATCAGCCTCATGAATGATTTGTCGGTTGCAGAAAATATTTTGCTCGGGCGTTTGCCGCAAAGCAGAATAAAAGGTTTTATTGACTGGGGTAAAGTTAACCAGGAAGCCAGAGAAGCCCTCTCTTACGTCGGACTTGAACTGGATATTAACGAGATGGTACGTAAACTATCGACAAGCCAGATGCAGCTTCTGTCTATAGCCAAGGCTTTATATAGAAAACCAAAAATATTAGTTCTTGATGAACCCACTTCTGCATTGACGGAGAGTGAGACTCACAGGTTAATGGAAATTATAGAAAGCATAAAGAAACAGGGTATTTCCTGTATTTATATTTCGCATAAACTTGATGAAGTATTTAATTTGACCGATAGAATTATTGTTTTACGTGATGGCAATGTTATCTCAACCTATGAAAAACGTGACATCGTTCCGGATAAAGTAATTGAAGATATGGTAGGACGAAAAGTGGAGAATAGGTACCCAAAAGTACATGTGAGTTTAGGGGAAGAGATTTTTCGGGTAGACAATTTAACCGTCCCTTCAAATGTCATTGAGAAAAATAGAATTGAGAATGTTTCTTTCATGGTCCGGAGCGGAGAGATACTCGGCCTGGGAGGATTGGTTGGTTCAGGAAGAAGTGAGCTGGTCAATGCTTTATTTGGAGGGATTAGAAAAACTTCCGGCGATATCTATATCGACAGTGAATTAGTTCAAATTGAAAAACCAGCCGATGCTATTGAGCATAGAATCGGTTTATTGACTGAAGATAGAAGGGCATCCGGTTTTGTTGGTACCATGAATATCAGGGAAAATATTTCATTGGCCAGCCTCGAAAAAATCAGCAGTAAGGGATTTCTCAACAAAAAAGAAGAGGTCAGACTTACAGGAGAACAGTTTACTGCATTAAGAGTAAAAGCACCCGGGTTGGAAACCAGCATTCTGAACCTTTCAGGAGGTAATCAGCAAAAAGTTGTACTGGGTAAATGGTTAATGAGTGATGTCAGGATTCTTTTCCTAGATGAGCCAACCCGTGGGATCGATGTTGGAACAAAGGTTGAACTCTACAACATAATGTTTAAACTGGCACAAAAAGGGGTTGCTATCGTCATGATTTCATCAGAACTGCCTGAGCTTATGGCTGTCTGCGACAGGTTTATCGTCCTCTGCGAAGGTAGAGTAACCGGCCATTTTGAACACGAAGATATTACAGAAGAGCTTTTCATCAAGGCAGCTACGAATTATTTATGCTGAAGTATTTTGTAAGAAAGTAATAATGCTAAGAAAATATGATGATCTTTTCTAAAACTGAAGAATCTATTGAAATTATTAGAGTGGATTACTGGAGTCTCTGTGCTCCTTAATCAAATATAAAACCTTTAGGAGGGTAATTTAAATGAAGAAGTGGTTGATTATTGCGGTCCTGTTGCTTTCTGTAGCGCTTATCTTTTCTGCCTGCGCGACAGATAGCGGACCCGACCCCGATCCGGTGGAGCCCGAGACTGATGTTGATGTTGATGAAGGTGCCGTTGGAGAAGAAGAAATGATTGAATTGACCTTTGTAACACCCCTGGTTGCTCACCCCGTATGGGATGTTGCCAGGGAAGGCTTTGAAGATGCCGCTCGTGATTTAAACTTCAAAGCTAATTATGTTGGGCCACAGGGTATTGATCCGGCAGAGATGGTAAATCAAATTGAAATTGCTCTTGCTTCACAGGTCGATGGCATTATTACAATGCCTATTGCCCCGGAGGCAATGAGACCTGCATTTCAAAAGCTCGAAGAAGCCGGTATGCCTGTAGTATTTGTTGGTGCAGAAGATGACGAATCTACTGCGCTGGCTTTTATTGGCACAAACGAAGCAGAACTGGGCAGGCAGGGTGCGGAAGGCCTAATGGCCAAAATGGATGGAGAGCCCATAAAGGCCTATATCCAGCAGTCAACCATGGATGCTTCCTTTGCCAACAATGCAAGAGATGGTTACTTAGCTGCGCTGGAAGACTATCCGGGTGGATTTGAATTGATTCTGAATGAACCAAACAACTCGGATATGATGATTGCTATGGAAAGGTTACAGAATGCTTTTAATACCTATCCGGAGCTTAATGTTGTTATCGGAGTTGCCGGCGAAGTAGGTCCTGCTGCAGCCAAGGTCGTTAAAGAAATGGCTATTGAAGATCGCATTACAATCATTGCCATTGATGATGTTGCCGAAACCATGGACTTCGTCAAAGAGGGCGTAATCTATGGTACCATGGCCCAAAATTTCTATATGATGGGTTACATGGGGGCACAGTTCCTGGTGGATTACATCAGGGAAGGTAAAGAACCTGAAAACTTCAAAAATGATTCCGGTAGTATTTTCGTAACCCTTGAGAACTTTGATACCTATGAAGAAACCTTAAAGAGGTAGATTGGCTAATTTCCTTCAGAGGTTTGTAGTAATCAGCTTTTAAAGGGTTATTAGTTGAAGACAGGGAGTGGTGATGCAGGCATTTCAAATGTTTGCATCACCATACTAATTCTCTCTGTATGTCGTATGCAATTGATTAAAATATCAACTGACAGGTGATCTTATGGATTACTCATCCGCTAGAAACCATGGCTGCAGAATCACAGAATACAAACATCGGGGTCTGACCATCCTGACTATGGAAAATGATCTTCTTAAAATATCGATCCTTGTTGATCGCGGTTCCGATATTATAGAACTGGCTTATAAACCTCTAGATCTTGATTTCATGTGGAAAGCACCCGGAGGTATAAGGCCGGCGGGTAGTTTTATTCCGACCAGTGCAAGCTCGCTCGGCAACTACCTTGATTATCTTTCTGGAGGCTGGCAGGAAATCTTACCGGGTGGGGGACCTTTTCTTGCTTATGGAGCTGAAATCGGGCTCCATGGTGAAGTTTGTTTATTACCGTGGAGTTTTAGTATCGAGGAAGATACAGCGGAAAAGGTTTCTTTACGCTTAAACTGCAAAACGGTCAGGTTCCCATTTAGGTTGACAAAAATCATAACATTACAGCGTGGAAGTACCGTTGTAAATCTTGAAGAAAAACTTATTAATGAAAGCGACGAGAGCATTGAATTTTTATGGTCTCATCACCCGGCCTATGGGAAGCCGTTTTTGGATGGAAACTGCCGCATTGATGTTCCGGCGAAAACTTTTCACACCAGTAATTTTTATAACTCACCTACAGCACTTTTTAATCCCGAACATCAGGGTAAATGGCCTTTAGATAAAGATAAAAATGAAATATTGGTTGACCTGAGTTTGGTGCCACCTCTTTCGGAACCAGTTTCTGATTTATATTATTTAAAAGACCTGGCCGAAGGATGGTATGCGATAACAAATATAGATAAACAAATAGGGATAGGTTTTTCATGGGACCTGTCTGTTTTTCCATATTTAACTTACTGGCAGGTTTGTAATGGTAGTTATGGTTACCCCTGGTATGGGCGCACGTATAACATAGGTTTAGAATTATGGAACAGTTTTACTGATAAACTGGAAACGGCAAGAAATAATCAAACACTGCAAAGTATTGCTGGTGGTCAAACTATAAGTACAGAGATAAAGGTGATTATTTATTCTGACTTAGAGAAGGTTAACCGCATCTTACCAAATGGAGAAGTTTTATAAAAAGTTATAATCCTAGACAAGGTGGGGGTACTTTAAATGGATTACTCTTCGGAACGAAATCACGGCTGTAGAATCCTCGAATACACTCACAGGGGATTGACCATGGTATCCATGGAGAACGAAATCTTAAAGATTTCGGTTCTTGCCGATAAAGGTGCTGATATAGTCGAGCTGGTACACAAACCTTCAGATATTGACTTCATGTGGAAAGCACCGGGAGGTATACGGGAAACGGCAAAACATATTCCCACCATTGCCAGTTCTCTGGGGAATAACCTCGATTATTATGAAGGGGGATGGCACGAATCTTTACCCTGTGCCGCACCCTGTATAAATTCTGGAGCAGAACTGGGGTTGCATGGCGAAGTGGCATTGTTACCCTGGAGCTTTCATGTTGAGAGAGACGATGTAGATCTAATATCCGTGATTTTTTCCTGTAGAACAGTCCGGTTTCCATTTCATGTCCAAAAACGTATAGTTGTAGAGAGTAATAATCCGGTAGTTTCTATAGATGAAAGCCTGACAAATGAAAGCAGCGAAGTTATTGACTTTATGTGGGGTCAACATCCAACATTTGGAAAGCCATTTCTTGACAGCACTTGTCGCATAGATATTCCGGCAAGCGAATTTACTGTCTGCAATAATTTTTTATCACCGACTTCTTATTTTCAGCCCGGCTATAAGGGAAAATGGCCTTTGACTGTTTCCCGTTCAGGAAAAGAAATTGATCTCAGTCGATTTCCTCCTGAGGCAGAAAAGTCCGCAGAGCTGCTTTACTTGAAGGGGCTAAATGAAGGCTGGTTTGCCATCACCAATACTGGTCTCCGCCTGGGTATTGGAATCAGGTGGGATATCAATATCTTTCCGTATGTTTGGTACTGGAGAGTGTTGAGAGGGTTGCCTGGTTATCCGTGGTATAGCCGTACATATAATATTGGCCTGGAACCTTGGAGCAGTTATCCGTCTGACTATGATCTGGCAAAACAAGGTGGAGCTCTAATAAAAATTAATGGCAATGAGAGGATTGACACATCTTTTAAAGTTGTCCTTTATAGCGGCGTTGAAAAGGTGAAGAGAATAACTGAACAGGGTATGATCGAATCATAAAACTTAAATAAAGTGAAGGAAGTGATAAACCGTGAACTCCCTTGAAAGAAGCCTTGCTGTAATAGCTCATAAAAAAGCGGACAGGGTACCTGTGATTCCCCAGGATGCACATGTGGCCGCTAAGCTCGCTGGTTATGATCATTTTGAGTTTGCCAAAGATCCCAAAAAGATTGCCAGTGCCCAGATCGAATGTTGTGAAAGATTCGGATTTGATGGCATTATCATGGGCGCTGATACGGTAGTTTTAGCTGAAGCGGTGGGTGTTGAAGTGAGGTATTCCAAAGATATCGGGCCCTCTCCAGTGGCAGGATGTCTTGATTCGTATAAAGATATTAAAAAACTAAAAGCACTTAATCCCCTTAAAGATGCCCGGTTGCCGGTATGGGTTGAAGCTACCCGGCTTCTGGTGGAAAAAGTTGGCCATGAAAAGCTAATTGTTGCCCGTGCTGATCAGGGCGCATTCAGTCTTGCCTCAATGATTCGCGGTTTTGAAAACTTTTTCATGGATCTAACCGTTGGTGAAGAAAAGGAAGCCGTTCATGAATTACTCAGGTATTGCAATGAGTGTATGTATACTTTTATTAAAGCCTTAAAATCGGTTGGAGCTCATGTAGTAACGACCGGAGATTCTATATCAGGACCAGAGGTAGTATCACCGGCTTTTTATGAAGAGTATTCATTCCCTTATGAAGTGGATATGGCAAATAGATGCAAAAAGCTGGGAATACCCTTTGCCATCCATATTTGTGGAAAAACAGATCAAATCCTGGAAAAATGGATTCAGACCGAAGCAGAAATTTTTGAGATTGATCATAAAACTGACTTTGCACTGGCGAGAAATTTGACAGTTGGAAAAGTTACACTGCTTGGTAATCTCGACTGCTCTGGAGTGATGCTAAGTGGAGCACCGGAGCTGGTTGAGCAGAAATCGAAGGAAATAATTGATATTTGTATGCCCCACAGTGGATTGATTTTGAGCTCGGGATGCTTGCTGGGAAGCAATACGCCCCCTGAAAATATGCAAGCCCTGGCTGATAGCGCCAGAAAATATGGTGTGTTTCCCGATTAAAAAGCATTATATTATTATTAACTATAACTGGGAGTGTTATCATGGAAAACTTTACATTTCACAATCCGACCAAAATCATTTTCGGAAAAGATACCGAAAATACAGTAGGCAGCGAGATTAAGCCTTACAGCGATTCAGTTTTGCTTGTTCATTCCGGAGGTGAACATTTAAAAAAGAACGGAGTATATGACAGGGTAATTGCTTCACTTGGTAATTCCGGCATAACCATAAAAGAACTTAGCGGTATCAAGCCAAATCCCCTGCTCGAGCCAGTTTATGAAGGGATAGAGCTATGTCGCAAGAATTGTCTAGATTTTGTTCTAGCCCTTGGTGGGGGTAGCGTGATCGACACTGCTAAAGCAATTGCGGCAGGTGTTCCCTATGATGGCGATGTTTGGGATTTATTTACCGGTAAAAACAGCTTTGGAGAAGCTCTTCCAACGGGAACAATTGTTACAATTCCGGCAGCAGGCAGTGAAAGTAGTAATGGTTCAGTAATAACCAATGAGAAAAGCGGTTACAAATTGGCAATTATTGATGAAGTATTAAGACCTAAATTTGCCATATTAAATCCGGAACTTACCTTCAGCTTGCCGGCTTATCAGACTTTTTGCGGTGTTGCAGATATCATGTCACACGTCATGGAACGCTATTTCACAAAGGTCAAGCACGTTGATTTATCTGACCGCCTATGTGAAGCTGTGCTGAGAACTGTTATCAGGAACGCTCGAATATTATTAAAAGATCCTGCTGACTATCATGCCCGTTCAGAAATTATGTGGGCATCTACAATTGCACATAACGATCTTCTTACAGCCGGGCGGATCGGCGACTGGGGATCTCATATGATCGGGATGGAGATCAGCGCATTATACGACAGTACACATGGTGCAACTTTGTCTGCGGTTACTGCATCCTGGATGCGTTATGTATATAGCGAAGATTTGAACAGGTTTGTTCAATTTGCGATGCGTGTCTGGAACGCAGAGTACGATTTTGACGACCCTGTCAGGACAGCATTAGAGGGAATAAATAGTATGGAAAGTTTTTTCAAAGAAATTGGACTACCAACAAGCCTGGCTGAACTTGGTGTTGATGATCAAAGGTTGCAGGAGATGTCACAAAAGTGCACCGAAAGAGGGAATGTAGGTGCGATAAAAAGTCTTTGTCAGGATGATATTTTTAATATTATGAAAATGGCCCTCTAAGACCTGCAGTCATAGTTATTATCAGTTGCAATTTGCCAAAGGTCTGGTCATGTTGCTAAAAAAGTATTATCACTTGACATGGGGAGTGATGGAATTGTTACAGAAGGACGTTGCCGCCAGTAGCTTAAGAGACGCTAAGGTTGCAATAAAAACACCAACCCTGAAATCAGTAGAAAAAGCTTTTGATGTTTTGGCATGTTACACACACGACACTCCCGATTTCAGCATGAATGAATTAGCCCAAAAACTGGGAGTCAGTAAAGGCAGTATTCACCGGATCCTGATAACCGCACAAAAAAAAGGCTTTATTGAAAAAAATGATCAAACTAAAAGATATCAACTTGGCACGAAGCTTTTTGAATTGGGCAGTATAGTGATGTCGCGTACGAACTTAAGTACTGAATCTCTACCTTTTCTACGTAATCTAACTTCTAAAACTGGAGAGACGTCTTATGTAATTATAAGAGACCAGGATGAAGCACTGTGTATTCAATCTGTTGAAGGGCACAATTACCTGCGGGTTTTATTTTTGGAAGTCGGCAAAAAAATGCCGCTTTATATCGGAGCCGGACCAAAGATAATCCTCTCTAACTTGGATGATACGGAGATAGCAGAATGGTTCAACAGAAATCCAAACAGGGTTAAATGGACTGAACACACAGTAACCGATCAGGAATTAATATGGCAGGACATCATGAGAATAAGAAAAAGAGGTTACGCTGAAAGTATAGAAGATGTGACTGATGGAGTAACCTCAGTAGGAGCTCCGATCAGGGATGCCCAGGGCAAGGTTATCGCTGCTGTTAGCATTGGAGGGGCCAGCATTAATTTTTCTGATAACAAGATCGAAAATCGGGTAAAAATGGTAATAGATACCGGCCTGCAAATTTCAAAAAGAATGGGCTTCAGCGGTAAAATTTAATTTCAATAAATTAATGCGCTTATTATTGCCATTAGGAGGTTTTTTAGATGGAACCAGCTGTGTTTAAAAGTCCGCTGCATCAAATGACCGAAACAATGCTTACAGACTTTTGGAATGACTCGTGCTCAATTGATGAGCTTAATTATGCCATAAATTACGGGGCGACAGGTGCAACAACAAATCCGGTTATAGTCGGAAATGTTCTCAAGGAAGAACGTGAACAATATGAAGACCGCATCATCGAAATGATCAATGCTTTCCCGAAAGCAACTGAAGATGAGTTAACCTGGAAACTGAATGAAGAAATGGCCGTTGCCGGAGCAAAATTGCTGAGGCCGGTTTATGAAGCCACTAATGGTAAAAAAGGGCGACTGTCAATACAAACTAATTCTAAATACTACCGCAACTGGGAAAAGCTTTATGAGCAGGCGTTGCATTTCTACACACTGACGCCAAATATTCAGGTTAAAATGCCTGTAACTAAGGCTGGAATAAAGGCTATTGAAGAAGCCACATATCATGGAGTGAGTATTAATGCAACAGTTAGTTTCAGTGTGCCTCAGGCACTGGCAGTGGCAGGAGCAGTTGAAAGAGCCCTGGAACGACGAAAGGCGGAAAATAAGGATATTGAGAAGATGTCCCCGGTCTGCACAATCATGCTCGGCAGAATAGACGACTGGCTCAAAGATGTTGTTAAACGTGATGGTATCGAAATTAACCCGGAATACCTGGAGTGGCCCGGTGTGGCAATTATGAAAAAGGCATACGGCTTATTTCAGGAACATGGATACAGGACCCGTCTTTTAGCCGCGGCTTACCGTAATAGCTATCAGTGGACAGAGCTGATGGGTGGCGATATTGTATTGACCATGCCACATGCCTGGATTAAAAAATTCAACGAATCAGCAGTCACTGTAGAACCTAAAATCGATACACCTGTTGATAGCAAGATTATTGACACCCTAAAAAGCCTGATTCCGGAGTTTGTCAAGAGCTATGAACCGGAGGGAATGCAGCCGGATGAGTTTGACAGTTTTGGTGCTGTCAATAAAACATTGCGTCAGTTTCTTGCCGGATACGATGAGCTTGTCAATATGATCCGTGACTATATGGTTGTCGTTAAGTAACCTGTTGTCCTAATTCCCATCAAGCCTGACCAGTTTATTGAGGCCGTTCAGGTAAGCTTTTACGCTGGCCTCGATAATATCGGTGCTGGTTCCACGACCGGTGATGGTGCGATCCTGGTATGAAAGCTGAACCTGAACTTCCCCAAGGGCATCCCGTCCCTGGGTTACAGCGTTGATGCGATATTTTTCCAGGCCGATACTGAGTCCTGTTATTTTATTGATAGCATTATAGGCGGCGTCAATAGGGCCGGAACCGACGGCAACTTCTTCGATGGTGCTGTCATCTTCCTTCCTGAGTCGGATGATCGCGGCAGGAATGCTCTTGCTGCCGCTGACTGTCTGCAAATAATCAAGCCTGTATTTCGGTTCGGTAAAGGAGAGGTGATCGAGAACCAGGGCCTCGAGATCTTCCGGGTAGACTTCTTTTTTCTTGTCGGCAAGGTTGACAAAATGTTCATAAATCTTGTTAAGCTGTTCGCTGTCCAGGTTAAAACCGAGCTTTTTGAGCTGATCGAGAACAGCATGGCGACCTGAACGGGCAGTAAGACACATTTGCGCTGCTTTTCCGCCTATCAATTCGGCATCAATTATTTCATAGGTTTGCTTATTCTTTAGAATCCCATCCTGGTGTATACCGGATGAATGGGCAAAAGCGTTCAGACCGACAACAGCCTTATTGACAGGGATGGCTATGCGCGTCAGCTTGCTGACGAGGCGGCTGGTTCTGTAAATTTCAGGAAAATTAAGGTCGGTATAAAAGGGAAGGGAGTTCTGCCTGATTCGCAGGGCTACCGCTATTTCTTCCAGGGCGGCGTTACCGGCCCGTTCACCGATCCCGTTGATATTACATTCTATTTGTCTGGCCCCATTTTTTACAGCTTCCAGTGAATTAGCAACGGCCAGCCCAAGATCATTATGGCAATGAACACTGATAATGACCTTTTCAATGCCTTTGACATTTTCTCGCAGGCGCCTGATCATTGCTCCGAATTCCTCCGGAATGGCATAACCCACAGTATCGGGAATGTTTAGAACGGTAGCACCTGCTTTGATCACTTCTTCGAGTAGCTTATATAGATACTCTTCCCTGGCCCTTGTTGCATCTTCCGGCGAGTATTCAACGTCATCTGTAAAACGACGGGCATATTTAACAGCTTCCACACCCTGTTCCATTAATTGTTGCGGATCTTTTTTTAACTTATGGGTCATGTGAATATCAGAAGCGCCGAGGAAGACATGAAGCCTGGGCCTCTCTGCCTCCTTAATTGCCTCCCAGGCAGCATCTATATCGCCCTGGACAGCCCTTGCCAGGGCACATATAGTAGGACCCTTAACTTGCCTGGCAATGGCCTGTACAGCTTTTAATTCGCCTGGAGATGAGACTGGAAAACCGGCTTCAATAATATCGACATTTAAGCGAGCCAGCTGACGGGCTACCTCCAGTTTTTCCTCGTAATTCAAACGTGCCCCCGGAGTTTGCTCACCGTCACGCAGAGTACTGTCAAAAAGGTAAATTTTCTCCGCTGTATTTTCAGATCTTTTTTCTTCGCTCATTTTAATCTCCTCCTAATGTAATATGAACATGAGAGTGGGGGAGAGCAATAAAAAAACCTTCGCCGGAGAGACGAAAGTTTATTTTCGTGGTACCACTCTTCTTGGCGGCATAACTTCTACCACCCACTCTTTATAGTAACGGAAGCTTCCGGCCGGATCTACTCTTGACCATCAGGTGCAGGCCAGTTTCAATCGACGGTTCACGGGGGAGTTCACGGCTTTTCCGGACCGCCTCACACCAGCCGGCGGCTCTCTGGGTCGGATTCTGGGCCACTACTAGTCCCGATCATAACCTTGTAGTATAGGGTTTTCTTAAAATGTTTACGAACTTAGATGATAGATTACAATATCAAAGTAATTTTGTCAAGCAAGTGGAAGCCTTTTTAGTGATTAGATTATTGCTATGGTCCTTGACAAAAAGAGATTGCTCATTCAGAATATAAATATAATTCCGTTTTTCTTGTTTCATGCCAGAAAAATGTCATTAAAGATCAGATATGCTTCCAAGTGGTGGCTGACATGAATTCTGAAACCGGCAAAAAAACTTATTTAAACAATTCTGAGCAGCTAGCCCTCTTGCGGCAACCAAATCCGAAGGCTCCTACGGGTTTGCGAAACCTTTGCCTGATAACCCTGATGCTAAAAACCGGGCTGCGGGTGGGAGAGGTGATCAATTTAAGGGAAAAATCGATTGATTGGGTCAACGGTAAGATAACGGTGGGAGAGAGCGGTACAGCCGGTTCGCGCATGCTTTGGGTCGGCGATTCTGAACTGCGGCTCTTAGAACAATGGCGCCTCATCAAACCGCATTACAGTCAGTATTTTTTTTCAACTCTCGATGGCAACCGGATTAAAGATCGTTATGTCAGGGAAATGGTAAAGAGATTGGCTCGCAAGGCCGGTCTTGGCAATAATATCCATCCCAACTTGCTGCGCTCCACTTTTGCCATTGAATTTTATCGTGAATACGGTGATCTCAAACTATTGCAAAAATCACTCGGTCACAGCGATCTTTCAACAACCAGGGCTTATGCTAAACAGGTGTTCGGCAAACATTTTGATCAGCACCCGCGAGATAATTATTCCAGGCGTAGTGGAGCTCCCTGCCTGGATAGCGATTACTCAGGTAAGGGATTAGAATATGATAATAGAACATGCCTAGAGAAGGAAACAAGGCCCACCGGCATAACTTACAATCAGGTAGAGGCTAATAACGAAAGCAATGGAAAATCTGGCAGCCATGATGAACCGGTGATATCAGTTTTCGCAGAGCAGGGGATGGATAAAAGCGAAGTCAGCATACCGGCCTTAAAATGCAGTCAGTGCAGTTATGTCCTTCGCTACAGGGGAGATTGTCCAAGGTGCGGAACCTCTTTTATTGATATTCTAAGGCACTGGGGTCGCAATGTCTGAGAGAGAAGGGCCGGGATAGGTATAATTAGAGGGTCATAGAAAGCCAGATATTACTTCCGATAATGTATCTTATGTAAACTAAATAGGATCACAATAATCAGGATTGCCTGCACCAGAAGCTTTTAAGGCAAGCGCTGGCTGTTTCTCTGTTATTTTGTTTTTCATTGAGCCCTTTTTAGGTAGCCTTTCTATTGTTATAATATATGAAGTAATAAAAGTTTGATCAATTTCATGACGATTATTTTACGGAGGTTTTCTTTTTTTGAACAGAATCATTGCTGCTGCTTTGCTTTTCATTTTTATCTTTTTGCTCTTTATTTTACTTTCCTGCTCTGATCATGACCTCAACCAGGCTGTGGATAACCAGGCTGTGGATCAAACCGAAGAAACACTTGGGCCTCCTCAGGAAAAAAGTGTCCAGGTCGAGCTGGATGAAACCATTCATCTACCAATAATTGGTATTTATTCAGGTGAAGGAAGCTGGCCGGAGAATGTTACTGCTTTTAAGAACTTCCTGGCCGAATACAATTTCCAATGGCAGGAGTTTAACAGTGACAGTATAAACTCAGATCACTTCTACGAGGAAGTTGATATGATTATATTCCCTGGTGGTTTTGCTGCAGAATATCGTCATGCCCTTAAAAATCATCAAAAAATACGCTCATTCGTTGAAAATGGCGGTTCATATGTTGGTATTTGTGCCGGCGCTTATTATGCCGCCACTATTTTTAATTGGCAGGGCACTGCCTATGAATATCCATTGAGTATTTTCCCCGGCACTGCCGCCGGACCATTAAATGGCGAACTTAACTGGGGCGATGCGGCAGCATTAATCATTAACAGTGATGCTGTTCCCAATCAAGGATTCCCTGATCAGATCGATGTCTATTATTTCGACGGACCATATTTTACTGTGAATCCCGACAATGAAGAGTCTGTCGATATAATAGCCCGTTACGACTTAAATGATGAAGCTGCCGTTGTGGCAGGTTCATTCGGTACGGGGCGTTATTTGCTCCTGGGGCCACACCCGGAATTAGGCCGCTTTGACCCTGAAGCGCCCGGCTCAAACACCGACGGCGAAGATGGTGCACAGTGGCCATGGTTATACTCCCTCCTGCTCTGGCTTCATGGCTCAACCCGGGGTTAGAATCAGGATGTGCTATAATGATTAAAGCTTAACTGCTTAGCTATAAGTTTAAGTGTATGGTTGTTCCAAGTCGCTCGCGATGCCCATAAATTAGTAGAGTAGGAGCAGCTTAAGTGTATGGGCAGCGCTGGCACCTTGGAACGGGCAATCATCATTGTCATATTCCAGGCTGAGTAGTTACTTAAAGCAATCTTTTAGATAAGGATGGTGGTTCGTTCTGCGCCGTTTATTAGTTATCCTAATTGCCTTTCTCTTAATTGTTGCCCTTGCCTTAGCCGTTCTTCAGGCTACTAATATAATGCCTCTTTTCAATTTGAACAGGGACTTAAGTGAAACGGTCCTTACCGTTGAAGATAACACGCAAACCAGTGAAGAGTTTGTTGAAGCTACTGAACCCGAACCTGAACCCGAACCTGATCTGCGCACCATCAGGATGGCAGTTGTCGGCGACATAACAGCTCATGTGCCCCAGATTGATCAGGCTTTACTACCGGATGGTAGTTATGATTTCCGGCCCAGCTTTGAAATAATTGCTCCCTACCTGCAGGCAGCTGATCTGGCCGTGGGAGACCTCGAAACCTGCCAGGCCGGTCCGGACCTTCGTTCCATAGGCTGGGGTGTTACCGGTTACACCGGTTACCCGGAATTTAATGCTCCCGATGAATTCTCGGAAGCTTTAAAAGAAGCCGGTTTCGATGCCCTGACTTTTGCCAATAATCATACCCTGGATCGCGGTTACGACGGTGTTATCAGGACCCTGACCCACGTGCGCAGCCTTGGCCTTGAAACCTTTGGTGCTTATAAGAGCTGGGAAGAACGTAACAACCCCTTAATCATCGATGTTGACGGCCTAAAAATTGCTTTTCTGGGCTATACCTATGGCACTAATGGTATTCCGGTTTTAGAAGGACATGAATATAGCGTTAACCTCATTACTGATTTCTACGATATTACACCGATTCTCGATGACATTCAGACAGCCCGTGCTAATGGTGCTGACCTGGTTGCAGTCTTCCCTCACTGGGGTGAAATGTACTTTTCTGAGCCGCAGCCGCAGCGCCTGCGTGATGTTGCCGCTGAAATGGCTGCTGCCGGAGCCGATCTCATCATGGGCGGTCATCCCCACTATATCCAACCCATCGAATGGTTCTTTAATCTAGATGAAGACGGCACCGAGAGATCTACACTGGCTGTTTACTCTCTCGGTAATTTTATTTCCAACCAGAACCGCCGTTTTGATCATATCCCTTCACCTTTTGTTGAATTCGGCCTGATGCTTGAAATTGAAATGATCAAAGATATGGATAACCAGAAGGCCTGGATCAGTGACGCCGACTATGAAATAACCTGGGTCAACCTTGACTGGCGTCACCGCATTATTCCTCTGTCCGAACTTTTTGCCGGGTCTCCCGACGACTATCACGTTACTGAAGCCCAGGCAGAAGATCTTAAGATGTGGGATCAACGCAATCGAGAAGTTGTGGAATTTTACGGCCACACGCAGGATCTTGAAAAAGTAAGAACTATCTCGGAAGCGATGCAAAAGAATCTTAAATAATTCCGGCAGCACGGTGACTCTTTTTTCAGGAGGAATCTGACTTGAATATAGGTATTTTTACCGACAGTTATAGGCCCTATACTAGCGGTGTTGTGAGATCTATTGAGCTTTTTTCCCGCGAATTTGTTTCCAGGGGACACAAAGTCTATATTTTTGGCCCCGACTATCCGCTCCTCCAACCTCCCAGGGAAGAGGGAGTATTTCGTTTTATTTCCGTACCCTGGCCAACAAATCCGGATTTTTCACTACCTATTCCAATTTCTGCTCAATTAGGTTTGACTATGAAGAAGATTGATCTAGATATTGTTCATGTCCACTCCCCTTTCTTGCTTGGCAGTCTCGGTGCAAGAGCTGCCAGACGCTATAAATTACCGTTGCTATTTACTTTTCATACTCTTTATGAGCAGTACGTTCATTATTTCCCCTTCGCTGAAAAAGCATCTAAACAGGTTGTCCAGGCTATAGCCCGTGATTTTTGTAACCGCTGCAATATGGTAGTGGCACCTTCCCAGCTGGTCGTCAACTACCTGCGAAGAATTGGTGTTGAATCTTCAGTTGTTACTATACCAACCGGCCTGGACCTTGAAGAATTCAGGCAGCTTAATACAAACTGGTTCGCGGAAAAGTATGCTATCAATAAATCGGATAGGATCCTGCTTTTCGTCGGTAGATTAGGCAAAGAAAAAAATGTGACCTTCCTGCTGAAAGCTTTTCAAAAGGTTCAGGAACATTTTCCGGAAACACATCTGGCCCTAGTAGGCAGCGGTCCGTTGGAGAATTATCTTCACAAACTTAGCAGGCAGCTGGAAATTGAGGATCGGGTTATTTTTACCGGGGTTTTGCCAAGACATGAAATTGTTCATTGTTATGCCAGCGCCGATCTCTTTGTTTTTCCCTCTGTAACAGATACACAGGGTCTTGTGATCGGCGAAGCAAAAGCGACCGGTTTGCCGGTTGTTGCTATTCGCGCTTTTGGGCCGGCAGAAATGGTCTTGCATGGTGAAGATGGTTTGTTGACCGATCCCTCCCTCCCCTCCTTCACAGAGGCTATCATTGAACTGCTTGCCGACAGGCAACTCTATGAACGAATGAGCAAACAGGCCCTTAAGAATGCTTCTCTCATATCATCTTCTCACTGTGCCGAGATGATGTTGCAGGTTTACGAAGATTTACTGGAAGAAAAGACTTGTGCCCCCTTAAAAAGGAAGCCATATCGTAAAAGTAGGAACAAGAATTTCAAGAGAAATAACAGTTCAATGCTGAGTTAATTACGCACCTTTATCAATAGGTTGATCCCTTCAAGGACAAACTAACAAGTTAAAATCTCTGAAAATGAATAGCTTGCTTAAGCCGGCGGGCTTGTTTATAATATTAACAGGTTAAATGCGGGATGGTGTAGCGGTAGCACGGGTGACTCTGGATCACCAAGCCTAGGTTCGATCCCTAGTCCCGCAGCCAAAATTGACACTACAGGAGGATAAAAAGATGGTCTCAGCATATGTTTTTATGAAATTTGGTGCCGGCGCCCCGGTGGAAATCATCGCCGCAATTCGCAATATTCCCGGAGTAAAGCAGGCTCACGTGGTTACAGGGCCTGATGATGTTATCGCTTATGTTGAGGCAGAAAGTAAGGAAGACCTTGAAAAAATTATCATGTCGATGCGAAAAGTTGCTGTAGTAACCAGCAGCGACACCCGCATAACCTGGTCTCTGTAAAAACCCCTAAAGCTAGTTCAAGAAATATCTTTAGGATCTTTTAACAAGGAGTGTCTTTTTTTGTTTAACCTGATTATCGGGATTGTTTTTATTGCTATATTTTTTATCCTTTTTTTCTTTTTAAAAAGCGGCTACGACAAGAATAAAGAAAAAGAAAAATAAGCAAGCTCAATTACGAATAGTTAACTTAAAAGGGCACCTTTACTACTGGTTTTCTATGTACTCAGCTGCCCTTGCCAGTCTTTCAACCGTTCTTTCCCGGCCCAGTAAGGTCATTATCGCAAGAACTCCCGGACCACCCGTTCTTCCGGTTATCGCGAGCCGGACAGGGTTGACCAGCTTGCCAAAGGAGAGTTCCATTTCTTCGGCCAGCTTATTAATTGCTTCTTCTGCAGATTCACCGTTAAAGTCCTCAAGAGCTTTTAAATCGTTCGCAATTCTACGCAAAAGTCCGGCTGTTTGTTCATTTTTAAAATGTTTCCTGGTTCCTTTTTCATCATAATCAAATTGGTCCTTGAAAAAGTAAGTAGAAATCTCTGCCAGCTCAACTAAAGTCCTTGCCCTTTCCCTTACAATCTCTAGAACCTCGCGATAATAGGTGTAATCTTCTGCTTCCCCTTCGCCGGCTATAAGTCCCTCTTTGACAAAAAAAGGTCTGGCTGCCGCGGCCAGCTTCTCAAGATCATACTCGCGAATGTAGTGACTGTTAAGCCAGGTTAGCTTGTCAGTATCATAAATCGCTGCAGTCTTGTTGACCCTATGCAAGCTGAAACTAGAGGCTACCTCTTCTAACGAGAATATCTCCAAATCGTTACCCGGTGACCAACCTAGCAAAGCCATATAATTAAGTAGCGCTTCGGGCAGAAAGCCTTGGTCTCGAAATTCTTCAACGGAAGTGGCACCATGACGCTTACTTAACTTGCTGCGATCGGGAGCAAGAATCATGGGAACATGGGCAAAACGGGGTAAATCATAACCCAGGGCCCGGGCACAAAGAATCTGACGGGGGGTGTTTGAAAGATGCTCCTCGGCCCGTATTACATCGGTAATCTGCAGATCGTGATCATCGATCATACTGGCAAAATTATAGGTAGGCAAGCCATTCGATTTCATGATGATAAAATCATCAAGCCCGCTATTGTCAAATGATACCTTATCCCTGACCAGGTCATCTACTACTGTAAACCCCTGATCGGGTGTGATTAACCTGATCACGTAGCTATGCTCTGCATATCTTGAATCTGCTTTACCGCAACTGGATACGCGGCGGCAGGTACCGGGATAAAGGTAAGGCCTGTTTTCCTTCCTGGCCTTCTCCCTCCCTTCTGCAAGTTCTTCTATACTGCAGTAACAGCGGTAAGCTTTATTCTCCTGAAGGAGTCTTTCTGATTCCCTGCGATATAAATCGAGCCTTTTTGACTGGTAATAAGGGCCCTCGTCCCAATCCAGACCCAGCCATTGTAAAGACTGAATTAGTTTGTCACTGTATTCTTCCTGCGAACGTTCCAGGTCAGTATCATCGATGCGCAGAATTAACTTTCCACCAGCAGAACGGATATAGAGATAATTGAAAAGGGCCGTTCTGGCCCCTCCTATGTGCAACTCACCGGTCGGACTGGGAGCGAATCTAACCCTTGGATCCGACAAGATAACACCTCGCTTCTCTCTTAGTTAAGAATTGACAGCAGGATGCCTGCCGCAACTGCTGATCCGATAACTCCAGCTACATTAGGACCCATTGCATGCATCAACAGATAATTATTGGGATTCTCTTCTTTACCAACCGACTGAGAAACCCTCGCTGCCATGGGAACTGCCGATACACCGGCTGAGCCAATCAGAGGATTAATTTTTCCACCGGTAATAAGATAAAGCAGTTTGCCCATTAAAACTCCTGTTGCAGTGCCGAAAGCAAATGCAGCTAGGCCAAGCAATATAATTTTAATAGTTTCGGGAGTCAAAAAGTACGCTGCAGTTGCCTTGGCTCCCACGGTTAAACCAAGAAAAATTACGACTATGTTATTCAGTTCATTCTGAGCAGCTTTACTTAAGCGTTCTGTAACACCTGATTCTCTGATCAGATTGCCAAACATGAGCATTCCGAGTAAAGGCAAGGCAGCCGGTAATAAAAGACCGGTGATTATAATTACTATGATCGGGAAGAGGATTTTTTCTTTTTTTGAGACCGGTCTTAGTTGCTCCATAATTACAAGACGTTCTTTCCTGCTGGTCAAAAGACGCATAATCGGTGGCTGAATAATCGGTACAAGCGCCATGTATGAATAAGCGGCAACCGCTATAGAGCCCAGCAGTTCGGGCGCAAGGCGGCTGGCCAGGAATATTGCTGTCGGACCGTCAGCGCCGCCAATAATACCAATTGCTCCAGCCTGTGGTGCTGAAAACCCGAGAAATATGGCCCCTAAAAAAGTAAGGAAAATGCCAAATTGAGCGGCGGCTCCCAGCAGCAGTGTAATGGGGTTTGCAATTAGTGGTCCGAAGTCGGTCAATGCCCCTACGCCAAGAAAGATCAGCGGAGGATAGATACCAAGTTCAAGCCCGAGAGACAGGTAGTACAATAAACCACCGAGTTCCTGTCCTGTTTCCGCCTGCATCAGGTTACCCAGAGGCAGATTAACCAGCAATATGCCAAAACTAATCGGCACCAATAGTAAAGGTTCATATTTTTTTACAATACCAAGGTAGAGAAGAATACAGGCTATCGTTATCATGATGATTTCAGGGTATTGAATGTGATAAAAACCTGTACTTTGGATGAACTCAAATAACATATCCAGCAAAGTGGAACATCTCCCTTTCTATCTTTTAATCGATAATTCAGGATAAGGTAATCAAGGGGTCTCCACTATTGACAGTATCACCCTTTTTAACAAGGACCTCTGAAACGTTTCCAGACTGTGGTGCAGTCAATTCATTTTCCATTTTCATCGCTTCGAGCACCAGCAGGACATCGCCTTCATTAACAGTATCGCCTTCTTTAACTTTTACTTCAATTATGGAACCAGGCATCGGAGCTTTAACGCTAAAACCACCCCCGGAAGCAGGCCTGGGTTTATCTGCAGGTTCTTCTTTCCGCTTTTCAGAACCCTGGGTTTTTACCGGTGTTGGCGAGTAAACCTTTGCATTTGCCGTGCTGCCTGCAGCACTTGGCACCTTGTTTAAAGGTTCGGCCAACTCTTCTACTTTGACTGTGTATTCCTGACCGTCGACATTGACCTTAAAAATTTTCACGTTGCTTTTGCCTCCTAATATTAGCCAGCTTAGCTGAATTATCCAGCAAAGCCTTTCGCCCACTTATTTTCCAATCATTGCCTCTTTTAAAAGTACTTTCGGCAGAGATACTAATAATACCCTGGTTTAATGCCGGTTTTTCATTAAGCAAATACTGATAAATTGCCGCAGAAATGGCAGCAACTATTTGTGGTTCTATTCCCGGAGCAATTAATTTAGTATTATTTGCTGGAACTAATCTATTCATGGAAGGGTGTGGTTCTTCACTGTAAAATATACGATTAAAAATCAGCAGTATGCCGAAGAGTAAAAAGAGAATAAACACTACAACTAAAAACCCGACTACCATTACTTGAATGGCGAAATCTAAATTATTCACAGGTTATCATATCCCTTCCAAAACAACATATAAATGATTCTATCACTTAATCCGAAGCATGAAAAGCTTCTTAAGCAGTTACTTTACAAAAAATTAGCAGGTAAGTATTTTTATCTCTTTCATTTCTTCAAGATGTCGGTAGGGTAAAGCCATCTCCCGGAGAGGTCTGGCCATATTGTTTAGAGGACCATGAAAATCTGAACCCCCTGTGATCAGGAGGTTATTATCAAGAGCAAGTTTCTGATAATATTTAAGCTGAGTTGCGCTATGGTCTGGGTGGAAAGCTTCAATACCTTTTATCCCAAGCTTAAAAAGACTTTGCATTGATTTTATTTTACTTTTACCCGGATGGGCAATGACAGGGACTGCTCTTGCCTCTCGCAAAATAGCCATAACTGCTTCGATCTCCATTAGATTACGCTGAGCATAGGCAGCCCTACCCTTGTTCAGGTAGAGTGAGAAGGCTTCATTAGTGGTGTGAACATATTTCTTTTTAAGCAAAACTCTGGCCAGGTGCAAACGGCCGGGAGCTGCTTCTTCTGCTTCAGCATAAATATCTTCTATTTTAAGTTTAAAACCACGCTTGATCAATTTTTCAACCATTATTTTCATCCTTGAGAATCTATCTTTTCTGAGCATGACAAGAAGATCATGAAGGGCCTGACTTTTTTCGGGATAGTAGCCAAGAAGATGAATTTCTTCACCATATTGAAGAGTGCTGATTTCAACGCCAGGGATGATTTCCAGATCATACTTTGCAGCTGCGCTGGTAGCTTCGCTCAATCCATCCATTGAATCATGATCAGTCAAACTAATAGCGGCAAGACCGGCTTCAGCGGCAATTGCAACTAGCTTGCCAGGTTTGTAAACCCCATCTGATATTTTGCTGTGCATGTGAAAATCAACTCTTTTTGGCTTATTCATCCTTTTCCTCGTAGAGTAATTATTTATTGGCATTAAAATACGCCAATACGATTCAATTGATTCTATCATAAGGGCAAAAGACAAAATAACACCATAGATAGTTTAAAGCTAAACTACCTCAAGGTGCCAATAGTAACAATCCCTCAACTATACGTTTACTTAGCGAGGTTCAATAATCAACCTTATTGCTGTTCGTTCCTCACCATCAATTTCGATATCTGTAAATGCAGGAATACAGATTAGGTCCATACCGCCCGGCGCGACGAAACCACGGGCTATCGCAACCGCTTTAATGGCTTGGTTCAGAGCTCCCGCTCCGATTGTCTGGATTTCTGCCCCCCCTTTTTCTCTAAGTACTCCCGCAAGAGCACCGGCTACAGAATTGGGATTTGATTTTGCTGAGACCTTTAATACTTCCATTAATGTTGCCTCCTTTGCGGTATTAGAAATATTATTCTTCTTAAAGAGCAAAAATCCTGCCTGAATTATATGAATAATTTGATTTTGTTTGCTTAGATTATTTCGTTAATCCTCTTAATAGAAACAGTTTGCCCAGTATTTCCGTCTATAGTTACGATAACCGCATTGAAGAGGGTTTTGCCGGCAGATATACTCAGCCTGTGGGGCATTTGGGTCAAAAATCTTTTCAACGGCCCCTCTGTATCGACACCTAATACAGAATTATAAAGGCCTACCATTCCCACGTCAGTTATATAGGCAGTATTTTTAAGAAGCAGCCTTTCATCTGCGGTTTGCACATGAGTATGAGTGCCAATTACAGCGCTAACCTCACCATCCAGGAACCAGCCCAGGGCTTGTTTTTCAGAAGTAGCTTCGGCATGGAAATCGACGATAATATTTTTTGTTTCTTCTTTTAAGCGTTTGATTTCTATTTCTGCAATACGAAACGGGCAGTCCAGTTGTTTCATAAAAACTCTTCCCATCAGGTTAAGGACAGCAACCTTAAATCTGCCATTGTTTAATTCGGTCACAATCGCGCCCTTGCCAGGTGTAGTATCCGGCGGGTAATTAGCCGGTCTGATTACTCTCGGCTCGTGGTCGATTAATTTATAAATGTCCTTTTGATCCCAGATGTGATTTCCACTGGTTACAACATCTATGCCACACATTCTTAACTCCTGAAATGTTTTTTCCGTCAAACCGGCACCACCGGCAGCGTTTTCTCCATTCGCTATGACAAAATCAATGCCTTCATTTTTAATTAATACGGGTAAAGTAAGGGGCAAACATTTCCTCCCGGTTTTACCAACAATATCACCCAGGAAAAGTATTTTCATCGATTTTTTACTTCCCTTCTCTTAGTAAAGCCCATTTCACTGGCATTTCTTTTATTTGGCCGGCTTTTCCTGCACCAAATGAAAAAGCACCTCTAAAAGGCGCTTTTTCTGATAATGCATTTAAGCATAATGTTTATTTGGCGTAATCAACAGCCCTGGTTTCGCGAATAACTGTTACTTTGATCTGCCCGGGATACTCAAGTTCGCTTTCTATCTTTTTCACAATGTCCCTGGCAACCTGAATGGAAGTGTAGTCGTCTATCCGATCAGGTTTGACCATGATTCTTATTTCGCGGCCGGCATGGATGGCATAGGCTTTCTCCACTCCTTCAAAGGAGTCGGCAATATTTTCTAGTTTTTCCAGGCGCTTTATGTATGCCTCGAGAGTTTCTCGCCTTGCGCCGGGTCTGACAGCCGAAATAGCATCTGCAGATTGTATTAGGACCGCTTCAAGTGTATTGAAGTCTGTATCACCATGATGAGCAGCAATCGCATTGATAATACCTGGTGATTCCTTATATTTTTTTGCCAGATCTGCGCCGATATAGACATGGGAACCTTCTGTCTCGTGGTCTATAGCCTTGCCAATGTCATGTAACAGGCCTGCTCGTTTGGCAAAGTTTACATCAAGGCCTAGCTCAGATGCCATAATTCCGGCTAAATGAGCGACCTCAATGGAATGTTGTAAAACATTTTGTCCGTAACTTGTCCTGAAACGCAGTTTTCCGAGCAGTATGACGAGTTCAGGGTGCAGGCCATGCACCCTCGATTCGAAGGTGGCACGTTCGCCTTCTTCCTTGATTTGCATATCGACTTCTTTCCGGGTTTTCTCAACTATCTCTTCAATCCTGGCCGGGTGAATGCGTCCATCGCTGACAAGTTTTTCGAGGGCAAGTCGGGCGACTTCTCGTCTAATCGGGTCAAAGCCGGAAATAATCACGGCTTCCGGAGTATCATCAATAATAAGATCAATACCGGTCAAAGTTTCTAAAGCCCTAATGTTACGACCTTCGCGCCCAATAATCCTACCTTTCATTTCATCGTTGGGAAGAGATACCACAGATACAGTAGTTTCAGATACATGATCAGCGGCACAACGCTGAATGGCAAGGGTGACAATTTCTCTTGCTTTTTTGTCAGCGTCGGCTTTTGCCTGAACTTCAATGTCCCTTACCATAACCATCATTTCATGGTTAACCTCTTCTCTTACTCTCTGCATAAGTACTTCTTTTGCTTCATCAGAGGTCATACAGGAAACTCTTTCCAGCTCGATCAGCTGTTGTTGATGCAACTGATCAAGTTTTTCACGAAAAGCCCTGTTCTCTTCTTCTTTGCGCCTGAGCTCCTCCTCTTTTGTTTCCACATTGCTAATCTTGCGATCGAGGCTCTCTTCTTTTTGCAGGAGCCTGCGTTCCATACGCTGTAGTTCTGAACGCCTGTCCCTGCTTTCTTTTTCCAAATCACTTCTCAGGCGATGTGCTTCTTCCTTAGCCTCAAGCTGTTTTTCTCTTTTCAAAGCATTTGCTTCATGGTTTGCTTCTTCAATAATTTTTTTCGCTGCCGCTTCGGCAGAAGATATTTTTGCTTCTGCAATTATCTTACGGGCAAAGTAACCGCTCCCGATACCAACAAGCAGAGCAGCTACGATCATAATTATAGTTACTATCATACATTTCACCTCTCTTTCTTTTATTCTTTAATCTAAAACGCAATCGCACGGGCAATCATGATTATCATATTCCAGGCTAAGCAGTTACTCTAAAACTTGCATAAAATAAAATAGCTGTGTTCAGAACACAGCTAAAAAGAGAAAGTGTGCAAATGGGTACAGTTACCCCTTTGCAAATAAGATTCTATGTTGTTTTAATCTATCCACAGTACGTAACGTACCAGGCTTTCTCTTGTCAGTTGTAAACTGAACATTACAAAATCATAATTTATCTTCTTTAATTTTAGCTTTAAAAAAATATTATGTCAAGGAAAATGCTACTCTGACAGAATGCTATCCTGAGAATAGTGCTCGTTTAATACAGCCAAGATGAGGCTGTCTTGAAAACCTCGTCTTTTCAGAAAAGCGGCCTGTCGTTTGACCCAGCGGACATCGATTTTCTGCTCGCGGGAAACCCTTTTTTCCAGGAGAGCTTTGATTCTGACTAAATCATCATCCCGGCTAAATGATGCTTCCAGTTTTTCTTCTATTAGATCTCTAGTGATACCCTTAATGATTAATTCATGACGCACTTTTAAAATCCCATAACCCTGGTTTTTACGATAAGCGATAAAATTATCAACAAACTTTTCATCATTAAGATAGCCATAGTTAATCATTTCACCAATAATGGCTTCGCTGGTATCATCTGTAAAACCTTTGCTTTTCAGGTAATCAATAGCTTCCTTAATACTGCGCGATCTGTAAGTGAGAAATTTTAAAAGCATTGATCGAGCTCTTTTGCTGTCTAAATCTAAACTCAAATTATTTCAGCTCCACCTGTATCGATCTAACGGTGACTTTATGAAGTCTGCCTGCTTTAGAAGCAGGCAGACTTTAGCAAGAACAGATTGTAGCTTAATGAAGCCTGAGGTATATGCCGGTTAACTCTTTGTATTTTCTTCTTTATCTTTTTGATTGTTCGCATTGGTATTATCAGGAGTTTTTACCAATAGCCCAATAGATTCTCTGACTTTATTCTCAATGGCAAGCTTGATCTGAGGGTTTTCTTTAAGGAATTCTCTCACATTTTCCCGACCCTGCCCGATTCTTTCCTCGCCATAGGAATACCAGGCACCACTTTTAGTGATGACATTTTCTTCAAGACCGAGATCAATCAATGATCCCTCGGCAGATATTCCTTTTCCGTAAAGAATATCAAACTCGGCAACCTTGAATGGTGGCGCTACTTTATTCTTTACTACTTTCACCCTGGTTCTATTGCCAATAATTTGATCCGACCCGACTTTTAAGGTCTCGATCCTCCTGACATCAAGCCTCACTGAGGAATAGAACTTTAAGGCCCTGCCACCCGGGGTAACCTCGGGGTTACCAAACATTACACCTACTTTTTCCCGAATTTGATTAATAAAAATGGCGCTGGTTCTTGATTTGCTGATTACTCCTGATAACTTTCGTAAAGCCTGAGACATTAGCCTGGCCTGAAGCCCTACATGCGAGTCTCCCATTTCTCCCTCAATTTCAGCTCTCGGGACAAGAGCGGCTACCGAGTCGATAACCAGTACATCAATAGCGCCACTACGGACAAGCGCCTCGGCGATTTCAAGGGCTTGCTCGCCTGTATCGGGTTGTGAAACAAGCAATTCGTCAAGATTTACACCAAGATTGGTTGCGTACTGGGGGTCAAGGGCGTGTTCAGCATCAATAAAAGCGGCAAATCCACCTGTTTTTTGGGCTTCGGCTATAATATGCAATGCTACGGTAGTCTTACCGGAAGATTCTGGCCCAAATATTTCGATTACCCTGCCTCTGGGTACACCTCCGACACCGAGGGCGAGATCAAGTGAAAGGCTGCCTGTTGGAATGACAGCGATCTCCATTACTGCATCCTGGCCCAGCTTCATAACAGAACCTTTTCCGAATTGCTTCTCAATCTGTAAAAGGGCTGCTTCCAGTGCTTTTTCTTTTTCCAACCAGTTGAACCTCCTCCAGGTTATAATGATCCTATCAGCTTACTTCTGTTTTTTGAACAGATATCCTTCAAGGTAACAGCTGCTTTTCATATCTTTTTGCCCTTTCATTCTAGAGCAAGAGTGGCTTTATAAAGAGGGGTGTGAATAGCCCTGCTCTCTGTCAGGCGACTTTCAAACAAGATAAGCTCAGTTGTGGTATGGCGACTACTTTCAAATGATTGCTCATCGCTTAAAAATTTTTCAATAGCATCTTCCGGCAAAGAACGTGTGATTCTACCAATAGTTAAATGAGGCTGATACTTGCGTGTTTCTTGTTTAAATCCTTTGCTGGTCAAGGCTTGATCCAGCGCCTGGAAAAGATTTTCTATTTCTATCTTTCCCTCTTTCAGACCTATCCAGATAACTCTTGCTTTCCGGACAGAAGGAAAAACTCCGCAACCGCCATACCTGACCTGAAACTGCCTGAAAGAAGCTGCCGATTCATCCATGGCTAATTTAATCATGTTGATATGATCAATATTCGTATCTCCCAAAAATTTAAGGGTTAGATGCAGCTGTTCTGGTCGTACCCAGCGCACGCCCTGTAACTTATGGCGGGTAATATTTTGTAATAAAGCGACTTCTTTTCTTTGTTGCGCCGAGAGTTCAATAGCAATGAAGAGCCTTAAATTGTTTTTCATGGTTTCAACTTTCACTCCTCAGGCAAATACTTCTTGACCATTTTCCTGACCAGATCGAGAGCATAATATGAAGCTCTCTCTTTCACAGTTCGCCTACCACCGCTTAGTTCAAGTCTCTTAAGAATCAGTTCGCTGGACGAACAGGCAGCAATATAAACCAGTCCGACCGGTTCATTTGAATTAGCTTTATCCGGCCCGGCCAGACCAGTTATCCCGATCCCGTAATCAGCGCCAAATAAGAGCATCGCTTTTTTAGCCATCTCTTCAGCTGTGGTAGCACTTACCTCGCCTTCCCGGTCAAGCATCTCAGCCTCTAAACCAAGGATATTCTTCTTAATGTCCCTGTTGTAGGCGATAAGACCGCCCTTGTAATATTTTGAACAACCGGGTATGTCAGTAATAAGGTCTGACAATAGACCACCGCTGCAGGATTCTGCAATAGCCAGCGTTAAATTATTGGCAATAAAAAGATCAGCTACAATGCCCGGCAGGGTGTCTTCATCATTGCCGATAATGAAGTCGCCCAGTTTCTCTCGAAGTCCTTTTTCAGCTTCTCCTATGGACTTTTCTATTTGGAGACTAGTGCCTTTTCCCTTGATTTGCAGGTCAACTTCATAGCCCCTGGCAACATATGATATTGTCGATAAAGCCGCGTTGCCAATTTCCTTAATTTTTTCTTCCAGCAGGGACTCACCGATGCCGAAACACTTGATTGTTTTAACCTTTGTTTGTATGCCTTGATTATTATTTAAAAGATAAGGTAAAACCTCTTCTTCAAAGATGATTTTCAATTCGTGGGGAGGCCCGGGAAGAAGGACAATGATTCGCCCTTCTATTTCAATTATTTGGCCGGGAGCCGTTCCATATTTGTTCTTTAATAACCTGCCCCCGTCGAGTATTTGGGCTTGTTTACGATTGTTCAAAGGCATCGCAATGCCACGTTTCCTGAAGAAATGCTCCATCTTTTCCAGCCATAGCCTATCTTCAACAAGGGGTAAACCTAAAGCTGCAGCAACAGCTTCCCTGGTAAGATCATCATCGGTTGGTCCCAGACCACCGGTCAGGATGATCAGGTCACTTTCAAGCAAAGCCCGGTCAATAGCATTTTTTATCGATTTGATTTCATCGGCAACGACAATCGATTCCCGGACAGGAATACCTGTTGACCAGAGCTTTCTGGCCAGATAACCACTATTACTGTTTTCAATCAAACCAGTTAAAAGCTCGTTACCGATACAGATCAGATCTGCCTGCAATTTACGATCACCTCTCAATAAGGGTATTTTTCAGCAAAGGCGACTTTACAGCCAGCAGGTGATATGGTGAAGCGGCAGAAATCTCAACCGAAACCCAGTCTCCACTTTTAAGCGGCTTTTCAGAACGGAAGTAAACACCACCATCGACTTCGGGAGCCTGGTACTCTGTCCGTCCGTAGTACCATTTGGCATTTCTGTTAACTATTTTTTCAACCAGGACAGTAACTTCATTGCCTACCTGACGAAGGTTTTGTTGTAGAGACAAACTTCTCTGCTTGCTCATCAACCTTCGAAAACGTTTATTTGCCAATCGCTGCGGCACCTGGTCAGAAAGTTTGGCAGCTATAGTTCCTTTTTGCCTGGAAAAAGTAAACGCACCGAGGTGTTTAAAATAACCCTTTTCAATAAAAGCCAGTAATTGTGTAAAGTCTCTGCTTTTCTCGCCAGGATAACCAACCATACAGGTAGTACGTAAAGCAATATCAGGCACAGTCAGAATGATCTGCTTGATCAGTTCTTCTATTTGCTCACTGTTATAGGACCGGTTCATCCTTGCTAAGACAGCATTGCTTAAATGCTGCACAGGAATATCCAGGTAATTACAGATTCTTTTTTCTGAGGCAATCAATTCAATGAGGCTATTGTTAATTCGATCAGGGTAAGTATACATGATTCTTAACCAAAAGATATCTTTCAGAGACAGAATCATTTTGATCAAACCGGTTAGATCGGGATAAGCAAGCTCATCACTACCATATGCTGTAGTATCCTGGGCTATAAGGTTGACTTCTTTTGCTCCACTTTTTACTAAAACGCCGATTTCATCAACAATCTCTTCAGGATCACGACTCCTGTAAGGCCCTCTGATCATCGGAATCCGACAATAATGACAGCAATTGCTGCATCCCTCAGCTATTTTAACATTTACACTATGAATGGGTGTAGTCAGCAACCTGGGGAAAAATGAGCAGTAACTGTCACCGGGTTTTTTCCTGATCAATGTTCGTTTACCACACTGAACCAGGGACATCAGTTTATCGATCGAACTGTAACTGTGCACACCAATGGCACCATCGATTTCCGGTACTTTATTTAAAATATCGCTTCCGAATTGTTCAACAAGGCAACCTGCAGCAATAATTTTTACCTTTATGCTTTTTTTTTCGGAGGCGACTTTAAGCAGTGTATCTACAGATTCCTGCTGGGCACTATCTATAAACGCACAGGTGTTAACAAAAATGACATCAGCAAATTGCAGGTTGTCAGTGATTAGATAGCCCTTTGCCGCTAAATAACCAAGAACTTCTTCAGTGTCAACACGATTCTTTGCACAACCAAGGGAGACTGCCGCCAGAGTTAAAGTTTTCATCTAGATTATTTTACCTTTATGGATCAATTAGTGATTATTTTTCTTAAATTCCTCACAGAGGTGAGCTGATTGTTCTTCCGTAATCAGGACATCACGTGGTTTGCTTCCTTCGAAGGGGCCGACTACACCCCGCTTTTCAAGATCATCAATCAAGCGGGCTGCACGGGTGTAACCAATGCGAAATCGTCTCTGCAACAGGGAGATTGAGGCCTGGCCTGTACGCACTACCAGATCAACGGCTTCCGCAAATAGGGCATCAAGTGCTTCCTCTTCTTTTTCATCGGGAATAGCTAAAAAATTATTGTCCTGATCATATTCTACCTGACCCTGGGCCTTGATAAAGTCAGTGATCCTTTTAATTTCACCTTCACTGACATATGCTCCCTGAACACGGAATGGTTTTACAGCCCCGACAGGAGAAAAAAGCATATCTCCGCTGCCGAGCAGTTTTTCAGCTCCGGCCATATCAAGGATTGTTCTGGAGTCAACCTGTGAAGAAACGGTAAAAGCGACCCTGGATGTTATGTTTGCTTTAATAATCCCGGTAAGAACATCGACAGAGGGCCGCTGTGTAGCGACCACCAGGTGGATACCAGCCGCCCTTGACATCTGGGCCAGCCTGGCAATGGCGTCTTCCACCTCTCCCGGAGAAACAAGCATTAAATCGGCCAGTTCATCGATGATGATGACAATAAAAGATAGTTTTTCAAGTTCATTTTCTTTCGCCGCCATTTCATTATATGCACTAATATCTCTTACTCCCAGATCGGCGAAGAGTTCGTAACGCCTGCCCATTTCCCTGACCATGTTTTTCAGGGCCAGGGCCGATTTCCGGGGATCGGTGAGCACGGGCATTAACAAGTGTGGTATCCCGTTGTAAATACTTAATTCGACAACCTTTGGGTCGATCATCATAAGGCGCACTTGATCCGGATCAGCCTTGTAAAGCATGCTGGTAATAATTGTGTTCAGGCAGACGCTTTTACCGGCTCCTGTAGCTCCTGCAATGAGTAGATGGGGCATTTTTGTCAAATCGGCAATGATCGGATTGCCGGTTATATCCTTGCCAAGCCCAATTGTCAAAGGTGACGGACTTTTTTGGAATGAATTGTCTTCCATAACTTCTCTTATGTGAACGAGAGCAATTATTTTATTCGGCACTTCGATGCCCAGCGCAGCTTTGCCGGGTATGGGAGCTTCAATTCGAACCAGGGGGGCGGCAAGATTTAAGGCAAGATCGTCTGAAAGGCTCAGGATACGGCTCACCTTTACACCTGCTTCGGGTTGTACTTCGAACCTGGTTACAGTTGGGCCGGATTGAACATGAACAACCCTGGCCTTTACACCAAAGCTGAGCAGCGTATTTTCAAGCAGGCGAGCCTGGCTTCTGCTACTCTTAACATGCTGATCTCCGTTCTGACGGGGTAGAGAAAGCAAACGCAGGGGTGGCATCTGATAATCTGACAGTTTTGGCTGTCTGCTTTGCTTCGGCAGTGGTTCAGGAGTAATATCACCTGCTGCAGCAGCTTCCAGGGCTTCTGTTTTCTGTAGCAGTCTCTCCTTCTGATACTCACTCAGTTCATCTTTTTTTTCTTTATGTTCTTCCGGACCGGACTCATTAGCTTCGGCAGCATTATTGTTCCGTTCTTCCAGGCTTTGCTGCCGGTACTCAGCAGCACTAATACTAATCTCGTCCATTTCCCCTTCTTGAGGTGCTTGTTCACCCCGTGCGTCAGTGGCGAGACTATTGATCAGGCTTTTTAGCGCGCCTAAAGCTTTCTTCCACAGGGTGCTAAAGGCTTCAAGAATAGAGAATAGCGCTTTGATTATTTTTTTAATGGATACATTAAAAACGACCAGGACAGCTATCAGGGCCAGGGCTACCAGCAAGATTCGGCTTCCTGTCAGGCCAAGCAGGTAAAATAAGCCACCTGAAAAAATAGCCCCCAGCATCCCCCCTCCTTCTCCCGCAAGGCCCAGGGTGAGACCTTCGAAAAAAATGTTGGCCGGAATGGTGTTTGTTAATGTAGTTTTTAGCAAATCAAGGTGAATCCAGGTCATGTAAAGTAAGGGTAAAATCAGCAGAGCCACTATTCTGCCCTTGTATTGTTTGCGACTTTTTGGCCAGAGCAGGTGCAGAGAAAAAAGGGCAATAATAACCGGTATGATCAGGGCTGCCGTTCCGGCCATAGAGCGCAGGGCAGTATTGACGTAAAGGCCGGCTCCACCAGCCTGATCGGTGTGATAAAGGCCAAGGTAAGAAAAAGCAGCCAGCGCCAGCAACAATATTCCCTTGATTTGCAAACGCATTTCTTTACTTGCAGTTTTTTTTGCTTTTTTAGCCAATATTTGCCTGCTTCCTTTGGTTGCTACTTGTTATTTTTAAAATTATAAAACACTTGTTCGGTTTTGTAAAGTCATTTGCTGCTGCATTATCAATTAATTCGTAAAAGTGATACCGTAATTACCACAATGCCGATAGCCCAGCAATAATAAGAAAAATAATGCAGTTTTTGCCCGCTTAAGAGGCGGATAAAAACTCTGATGGCAACTATCCCGGCCAGAAAAGAAACCAGGCCGCCGATGGTATAGTTTATGAGCATTTCCCGCTCGATACCGACAGCAAAAAGATCTTTGATCTCCAAAAGCGTTGCCCCGAAAATAATGGGTGCTGACAGCATAAATGAATAGCGAACTGCAGTTTCCCGGTCCAACCCTCGCCATAATGAAGCCATTATCGTTGAACCTGACCTGGATATTCCCGGTATGATTGCTAATCCCTGCAATAAACCGATCCAGATGGCATCCTTGGCTTTCATGGTGGTTAGATCTTTATTTCCAACTTGAATAAAGGTAATTATTTTCAGTATTGTTCCGGTTATCAGCAGCATAAATCCGACCAGTAGTGTCGATTTAAACAGTAGATCAACATAACCGCTGAATAACAAACCAAGGACAGCCGTAACCGCAGCTCCGATGATCAACATAATCAAAAAGTACTGTTGCTGTTGATCGCGCCAAAATAAAAAGAGTTTCAGAAAATCTGCCCTGAAAACCCATATAACAGATAATAGCGTTCCAAAATGCAGTAATACTTCAAGGGTTACACCGGGTTCCTCCATTCCGAGCAAGTCCTGAAAAATCACCAGGTGACCGGAACTGCTGACCGGAAGAAATTCAGTTAAGCCCTGGATTAAGCCAAGTATGATCGCCTCAAATATACTCATCTTACGACTCCCAACCTATTTTTTTTATCATAAGGGCTGCCTTTGCAGGCAGCCCTGGAATGGCTTTAGTTAGTGAGGTAATCGTTTAATCGATATCCGGGCTATCGTTTTTGCCGTTGGATGGAACATCGATGATAATTGGCATAATCATCGGTCTGCGTCCTGTCTGCTCGTAAAAGAATGAAGATGCTGAGTCTCTGACAATTGATTTTATTTTGTTCCACTCCTGAAGTTTTTCTCCTTTAATCTTTTCAACCGTTTTTAAGAGTTCTTTCCTGGCTTCTTCAAGCAAGTCAACTGATTCCCTGACATAGACGAATCCACGGGTGATTATTTCCGGTCCTGCCAGGATCCTGCTCTTAACTGGATCCAAAGCCAACACTATGATTACTATGCCGTCTTCAGACAATATCTGCCTGTCTCTGATTACGACTTCACCTACATCACCAACACCGAAACCATCAACGAGAACCCTGCCGGCTGAAACTGAGCCGGCTATTCGTCCCCGCCCGTCCTTAAACTCCATTAAATGTCCCGGTTTTGTCAGAAATACATTCTCTGCAGCTATACCGAGCTTTTGTGCTATCTTCGAACAATAGGCTTGCTGCCTGTACTCGCCGTGCACGGGAATTAAATAGCGGGGGCGCAGAAGGTTTAACATTAATTTTATTTCCTCTTCACTGCCATGCCCCGATACATGAACACCGGAAATTGGGCCGTATATAACATCTGCCCCCAGTTGGAAAAGGTTATTAATCGTGCGTGAAACCAGTTTCTCATTGCCTGGGATTGGATTCGCGGCTATGATCACCGTATCGCCCGCTAAAATACCAACCTGCCGGTGCTCAGACTGAGAGATCCTGGTCAGTGCCGACATTGGCTCTCCCTGGCTGCCCGTGGTTATCAAAACTAATTTTTGCTGATCGATTTCCTGGATTTTATCAAGGTCGACAATTAAACTTTCCGGTATGTTCAGGTAACCAAGCTTCGTGGAAATGTCAACCGAGTTGACAATACTGCGACCGACTATAGCAATTTTTCGATCGTAGCGAATAGCCGCATCAACAACTTGCTGGATGCGATGAATATTTGAAGCAAATGTTGCAAGAATAATTCTCCGCTGTGAAAGGCGGAATATTTCATTGATACTCTCGCCAACTTCTTTTTCAGAAAGGGTATAACCAGGTCGATCTGCGTTGGTGGAATCAATTAATGCGGCGACAACACCATTTCGGCCCAGCTCAGCAAGTTTGTAATAATCTGTAGTTCTACCGTCAACCGGTGTTTGATCAAACTTGAAATCACTGGTATAAACTATTTTGCCTTCAGGCGTGTCGACGGCAATCCCAACTGAATCTGGGATGCTGTGATTAGTGCGGAAAAAATCTAAACTAAAGTTTTCTGAAAGCACTAAAGTTTGGTCGGGATTTAACTCATGCAGCTTGACTTCTACGGCGGGATGCTCCATCATTTTAGCTTCGAGCAATCCCAGGGTAAGGCGCGTGCCGTAAACAGGCGCATCGAGCTCCTCAAGCAAATATGGTAGGGCCCCGATATGGTCTTCATGGCCGTGTGTCAGGATGATACCGAGAATGGTTAGTTTGTTTTCTATAACATAAGTTATATCAGGAATGACTATATCAACCCCGAGCATCGCTTCATCAGGAAATTTAAGGCCCACGTCCATAATAATACATTCGCGTCCGTATTGAAGGACAAACATATTTTTACCAATTTCACCAACACCGCCTAGCGGTATTAGCTTCAAAACATTATTCTTTCTATTTTTTCTGGACAAGCTATACCTCCTATCCGGTATGTCCGAAACCGCCACTACTGCGATCAGTCGGCGGTAATTTTTCTATTTCCTCCAGGACTGCCCTGGCAACCGGGCACAAAACCATCTGGGCAATGCGCTGGTTACGCTTAACCACAAAATTACCCTGACCCAGGTTGATAAGAATTACCTTGATCTCTCCACGGTAATCAGAATCAATCGTTCCCGGTGTATTAAGGATACCAATGCCTTCTTTGACGGCCAGCCCACTGCGAGGTCTGATCTGAAGTTCAAAGCCCGGAGGTACTGCTGCTATTAACCCCGTTGGGATCAACGCCACTTTACCAGGCTTGATAGTCAGAGGATCTTTTACCGCAGCAAATAGATCCATTCCTGAAGATCCCTCTGTCATGTAAGCCGGAAGAGGAATGTCCCCGCTATCTTCTGTTTTCATAACCTGTACTTTTATTTCCGTGAATCCCATCAAGAATCTTCCATTCAGCTTGTTCTTCTTATTAAGCCCTTAGCCTGCTAGAAAATCAGCTTATCATCGCCGATTGTCATTGCGCCGTGCCCTGTTCCTGTCGCTTCCTCCTCCGTCCCTGCTTACACCACCTGGTGGTTTAGGTAGCAGGGCTTTACGGGAAAGGTTTATACGCCCCTTATCGTCGATATCGAGTACTTTTACCTCGATTTCATCGCCCAGGTTGGCGATATCTTCAGTTTTTTCAACCCGGTTATGGTCAAGGTGAGAAATATGCAACAGTCCTTCTTTACCGGGTAAAACTTCAACAAAAGCTCCGTAACGTTCTACTCTCGTGACCTTTCCGGTATAAACTTCGCCCGGTTCAACCTCCCTGACCAGGGCTTCGATCATCTCTTTAGCTTTTTTGCCCCCTTCAGGATCAACGGCGGCAATAAAGACCCGGCCATCGGGTTCAATATCAATCCCCACACCGGTCTCGTCAATGATCTTGTTAATCATCCTGCCGCCAGGGCCGATAACGTCCCTGATTTTATCGATGGCAATCTGCATTTTGATCATTCGGGGTGCATTGGGTGAAAGCTCAGGCCTTGGCTTGTCCATTGTTTCATTCATGATCTTCAGGATGTGCCTGTAACCTGTGTCGGCACGATCCAGCGCCTCTTCAAGAATCGCTCCCGCTATACCTTTAATTTTAATATCCATTTGCAGGGCGGTAATGCCATCCTCAGTTCCCGCTACTTTGAAGTCCATGTCGCCAAGAAAATCTTCGACACCCTGAATATCGGAAAGAATCACAACTTTTTCGGCTTCCTTGATCAAACCCATGGCTATACCGGCAACAGCCTTCTTGACAGGAATGCCGGTATCCATCATTGCCAGTGATCCCGAACAGACACTGGCCATAGAAGTTGAACCGTTTGATTCAAGCACTTCCGATACAAGTCTGATTGTATAGGGAAACTCATCCTCGGATGGAATAACGGGTTCAAGGGCTCTTTCTGCGAGGGCACCATGTCCTATTTCTCTTCGTCCCGGGCCACGCATAAAACCGGTTTCTCCAACGCTGTAAGGGGGAAAATTATAGTGGTGCATGAAACGTTTCGACTCTTCCAGACCTAAGCCATCAAGCATCTGCATGTCACGCAAGGCAGACAGAGTACAAACATTCAAAACCTGGGTTTGACCACGTGTAAATATAGCCGAACCATGCGTCCTTGGTAATATTGATACTTCACAGCCGATCGGTCTGATCTCCTTTGCGCTTCGGCCGTCGGCACGCTTGTCATCCTCAATAATCATCTTGCGCAGAGTTTCCTTGAGGACTTTTTCAAAAATTTTCAGGATTTCGTTTTCATCCTCGGGGTAATCAATCAAATATTTTTCGAGAATATCTTTCTTCACGGATGCAAGCCTGTCTTCACGTTCTTTCTTGTCAGCAATTTGCAGGGCTTCAGTTATCCCTTCCTGAATAGATGGTGCAGCCTTTTCTTCCAGATCCAGCGGCAGCTCCTGTGTTGTAACTATCATTTTATCCTGGCCATGATCTCTGACCATTTGTTCCTGCAGATCGATGATCGCCTTAATAACTTCGTGGCCTGCTTCGATACACTGCAGAACATCTTCTTTGCTGACCTCATCGGCTCCGGCCTCAACCATCATGACAGCCTCTTTTGTTCCGGCCAGCATCAGGTGAAGGCTGCTTTGCTTGATTTGTTCCTGGTCGGGATTAATCACCGGTCTGCCGTCGATCAACCCGACAATTACAGCAGCGACAGGACCATCAAAAGGAATTTTTGAGATGGAAAGTGCTGCGGAGGCGCCGATAATGGAAAGGGTTTCAGGCGGGCAGTCCTGATCCATTGAAAGGATTGTTGAAACGATATGGACTGAATTGTGAAATCCCTTCGGAAAAAGGGGGCGTAATGACCTGTCGGTTAGGCGACAACCAAGGATTGCTCTTTCCGTCGGTCGCCCCTCTCTCTTGATAAAGCCGCCGGGAATTCTTCCTACAGCGTACAAACGTTCTTCATAATCTACGGTCATGGGGAAAAAATCAATGCCTTCCCGCGGTTCATCAGAGACAGTAGCTGTCACTAGGACCATAGTATCTCCATAACGCAACAAAACAGCGCCACTTGCCTGTTTTGCTAATCTACCTGTTTCCATGTTCAGGGTTCTGCCTTGCAAATTCATGTCATAGGATTGCATAAACCAATTACTCCTCTCAAATGCTCATGTTAATCTAACCATAAACACGGGGGCAAGCCCCCGTGTTTAATCTGCCTTGTTTTATTTTCTCAGGCCCAGTTTACTCAAAATGGCCTGATAACGTTCAGGCGAGCGATCTCGCAGGTAATTTAATAAACCCCTTCGCCGGCCGACCATTTTTAAAAGACCGCGTTGCGAGTGATGATCCTTTTTGTGAATTTTCAGATGTTCGGTAAGGTAATTGATCCTTTCTGTTAGCAATGCAATCTGCACTTCAGGTGAGCCTGTGTCACCTTCATGCCTTTTGTGAAGATCAATTATCTCAAGCTTACGTTCTTGATTCAACATTAACTAAACTACCTCCCTTTTATTAAGCGCCGCAAGCCAAGAATAACGTCGGGATTATCGTTATACCTAGCCTCCGGTTCAAACTATTGAGATCTTAGCACAGAACAACCTGCTTGTAAAGAATAGCTATTACCTTTAATTTCCTGAAGGAAAGCCGGAACCAAAGCCTGACCCTGTTCAATATCCTTGCTGATCTGTTCTTTAAGTCGGGCCGGATCAGAGAAGGTTCTGGTGTCGCGAAGTTTCTCTAAAAAGCAGAGTCTGATTTCATGTTGATAAAGGATTCCGTCAAAATTGATAATATGCGTTTCTACGGACGGCTCATACCTGGCAAAAGTGGGCCGGGAACCGACATTGGTTACCCCAAATTTATAGGCCTCCCCCACATTACCAACAGCGGTTAAATAAACCCCTTTGCCGGGCCAGAGCAGGTTTGGATTGGCAATAACATTTGCCGTCGGGTAAACCAGCTTTTTACCGATACCATAACCTCTGACAACTTTTCCCTGCCGATAGAAATAATAATTCAGGTAGCCGGAGGCCTCCCTGACCGCTCCAGACAATAGCAGCGATCTGATCAGGGAACTGCTTACCTCCTTACCCCGATAACTGAGCAGTGGAATCACATCAACACTAAAGCCAAATTGCCTGCCCCAATAACACAGGGTATCTGCGCTTCCGGCACCCTGCCTGCCAAACTGGTAATTTCCGCCTATAAAAACCCCTCTAACCGAAAGTGTTTCTACTAAAATATCTTTTACAAACTGTTCCGGTGTAAACGAAGCGAACTGTTCTGTAAAGGGTTCAACAATCAAGTAATCAAGGCCTAGTTCTGACATTATCTCGGAACGGTCTGCGATATCAGTCAGCAGGCCCAGAGGTTTATCCTTGCCCAGGGCTATAACCGGATGGGGGTTTAAGATTAGAACGGCGCTGGAGCCATTAAGTCTCTTCGCCCTGTCGATAAGAGCTTTCAAGATTACCTGATGTCCACGGTGCACTCCGTCAAAATTCCCCAGTGCAACAAATAAAGGCTTTTTTACTGCCGGCAGGCGGTTCGCACCATTGATTATTTGCATTAACTATCACCCAGGTATTTAATAGTTTTAAGACCTTTTCTGTTTTCCAACTCTGCCAGTCCGCCAAGGACTTTAAACCTTCCCTGCTGATCATAAATAGTAATCAACTTACTGTCAGACAGAGAGTTTAATAAGTCTTTATCATCAATGTCAACAACCTGTCCTTTTTTTAAAGCAGCTATTAGCGTATCTGGCAGCGTAATCCTCGGATAATGCTGCAGGGCGCTATCGGTGTTGTGAAGGAATGGTTGGTAACTATTTGGGCCGGCGAGATCTGCTATTTCCTCAACTTTGTATGCACCCTCAATCGAATAAGGACCGACTACAGTCCTGGTCAGATCTGAAAGGTGTGCACCACAGCCGATTGCTTTGCCGATATCAGCAGCAAGAGTGCGAATATAGGTTCCCTTTGAACACCCTATTTCCAGCACCAGGTGAGGTTTATTTTGCAAGTTGAAATTTATTAATTTTATCCAGTAGATATGTGCCGTTCTGACCCTGGGGGGCACTTCTACTCCCTGGCGGGTCCAATAGTAAAACGGTTTTCCTTTATGCTTAACAGCCGAGTAGAGTGGTGCTAGCTGCTCGATTTTTCCGGTAAATTTTTTGAGAATAGCTTCGACATCTTCGGTATACAGAGACGGGATAGTTTTAGTTTGAATAATTTCCCCGGTGGCATCTTCAGTATCAGTCGTAATGCCGAGAACAATTCCCGCCCGATAAGTTTTAGGCAATTCCGTAATATACTCTGCAACTCGTGTTGCCTTTCCGAGGCAAATCGGTAAGACCCCTTCGGCCATTGGATCAAGGGTCCCTGAATGCCCTACCTTGATACCCGGAAAGATTTTTCTGATCATCTCAACTACCCTGTGCGAGGAAATGCCGGAAGGTTTATTGATAATGATAATTCCGTTCACTACCATGCTCTCACTACCATCCTCCTTCAATCCGGCAAATCTCTGAGCATACTTATTGCTTCTCTCATCACTCGCTCTTTTACATTCTGAAAATCACCTTTCAGGCGACACCCTGCAGCACGGGCATGACCACCACCATTAAGCTTTCCAGCTAAAACACTGACGTCTAGCGCCCTTGATCGAAAGCCCACCTTAACTTCCGCATTGTTTTCAACATAAAAAAGGATGCCAAGCTCGATCCCCTCGATATTACGGGTATAATTGACAATACCGTCAAGATCGTCGCTGGAAGCTCCGCTGCGTTGCCTGATATCTTTGCTGAGAGTCATAACAGCGATCTTGCGACTTTCATATAATTCAAGCGTCGATAAGGCTATTTTAAGGATGATATAAAAGGGAAGAGGACGTTCGTCGAACATGATCTGGGACAGTGTTCCTGGACTTAACCCGAACTCCAGCAAGTGGGCGATAACCCTATGGGTCCTCGAGGTAGTGTTATCGTATTTGAAAGAACCTGTATCTGTTGCAATTGCCACATATAACGATCTTGCCACGCTTTCGTTTAAGTTATGGCCAAGATCCAAAAGTAAATGGTAAATAATTTCACCGGTTGCAGCAGCCTTTGCATCAACAAGATTAAGGGTTCCATATCCCTGGTTGGTTACATGGTGGTCAATATTAACAATCAACCTGCTATTTAAAACTGCATCTTTAAAAATACCGAGCCTTTCAATATCACTGCTGTCTAGAATAATAACCGGAATATCAGGATTATCGATCAGAACTTCATTTTTGACTGTCTCAGAGCCGGATAAAAAGTTATATTTTTGAGGAATGCGCCCGGGGGTAAAAAGAGTTACATCCTTACCCATCTCCCGCAAAACCTCGCCAAGGGCTAAAAGTGAACCAACACTATCACCATCAGGAAGCATATGAGAGATAAGGTAGAATGCCTTCTCTTGCTGGATTAACTCAATTATCTTCGCCCGTTCGCTCATTATTATCTATCTCTTCTTTTTTCAATGATTTGATTACATCTTCAATATGGGCACCGTATTCGATCGATTTATCCAGGAAGAAGTTAATTTCTGGAGTATAGCGTAACCTTACTCTCCGGCCAACTTCACTACGTATAAACCCTGTAGCCCTGATCAGGGTTTGCAATGTTTCATCTTTTTCCGTTTCGCTGCCGTAGATACTGACGTAAATTGAGGCATAACGCAAATCTTTGGTTAACTTAACTTCGGTAACACTGGTTATACCGGCAACCCGGGGGTCCTTAATATCCGAGTTGATAATAGAGCTCACATCTTTTTTTATTTGTTCGGCTACTCTGCGTACCCTGTTTTCCGACATTTTATGAACCTCCTATGGCCCACCCAGTCGGTTATTTCCTCTTAACCACTTTAACGGGCCACCTGTTCCATCATATAAGCTTCGATAATATCTCCCTCATGAAGATCATTGAAGTTTTCCAGGAGTATTCCACATTCAAACCCTGTCAATACTTCCCTGACATCATCTTTAAAACGTTTCAGGGAATCTATCCGGCCATTATCAAGGATTACTGTGCCATCTCTGATTACCCTGACCAAGGCATTGCGAGTCATTTTACCTTCCAGCACGTATGAGCCGGCAATATTGCCCAGACGTGACACCTTGAATAGCTGTCTTACTTCTGCCTGCCCCAGGATAACCTCTTTCATCACCGGTTTAAGCAACCCGGTGACAGCAGCCTTAATATCTTCAATTATCTCGTATATGATCCTGTAAAGCCTTATATCAACCCGATCCTGCTCGGCAAGTTTGCGGGCATTACTATCAGGTCGAACATTAAAGCCTATTACAATGGCATTTGACGCTGAAGCAAGCATGACATCAGATTCATTTATAGCGCCAACACCGGTATGAATAATTTTGATCTGGACTTCCTCAAGGCTTAACTTGAATAAAGCATCCTGTAGAGCTTCAACAGAGCCGTGCACATCAGCTTTAAGAATCAGGTTGAGATCTTTGACTTCACCTTCCTGGATCTGCTTAAACAGGTCATCAAGGGTAACACGCTGTATTCTTCTGCTCGCTTCTTTGATCTTTGTAGCCCTTTTCTCGGCAACCTGTCTGGCTATACGATCATCGCTGACAACCTGAAAAAGATCTCCGGCCATGGGAACATCATTCAGGCCAAGTAGTTCTACAGGAGTTGACGGTCCTGCTTCCTCTATTCTCTCTCCACGGTCATTGATCATAGCCCTAACTTTGCCGGCTGTCGAACCGCAGATTACCGAATCACCCACTCGCAATGTACCATCCTGAACCAGGATGGTGGCAACCGGACCACGACCCTTGTCCAGTTTTGCTTCAATTACGGAACCGCGTCCGTAACGGTCCGGGCTTGCTTTTAACTCACCAACTTCAGCTAGGAGCAGAATCATTTCCAAAAGTTCTTCAATACCGTCGCCTTTGATGGCGCTTACAGGCACAAAGATAGTGTCACCGCCCCATTCCTCAGATACCAGGCCTTGTTCAGAAAGCTGTTGCTTGACACGATCCGGATTGGCATCTGGTTTGTCAATTTTGTTAATAGCGACAAGGATCGGAACCTGGGCGGCCTTGGCATGGTTAATTGCTTCGACAGTCTGGGGCATAACACCATCATCTGCAGCAACCACCAGAATAGCAATGTCTGTAACCTGTGCACCACGTGCCCGCATTGCAGTAAATGCTTCATGGCCCGGTGTATCCAGAAAGACTATTTTTTTATCATTTACATCAACCTGGTAAGCCCCAATATGCTGGGTTATTCCACCAAATTCACCGTCGCAGACTTTAGCATTTCTAATTGTATCCAGTAGCGAAGTTTTACCGTGATCGACATGGCCTAGCACGGTGACAACGGGTTTGCGTAATATCTCTGTTTTATCGACATCATCCTTTAAGGCCAGCAATTCTTCTTCAAAAGGATCCTCTATATACTCAATATCATATCCATATTCTTCTGACAGCAATTCAACATCATCAGGCGTCAGGGGTTGGTTAATATTGGCCATTACGCCCATTTCCATCAGGTAGGTGATCATCTGGGCTGGTTCCGCCTGAAAATGGCCCGCAAGTTCAGCGATAGTAACCTGACCTTCAAGCCTCAATTTAGGTCTTTGCGCTTTTAAAGCCGCAGCTCTCTTATCTTCCTGTATTGCTTTGCGCTCCTTGCGACCGGGGGCTGCTTTTTCTTCGATCTTATTTCTATCTTTTTTCTTTGTAGTTGTAGTTTTTGTGGCAACTTCAGCTTGATCGATTGGCTTTTTAGCTGCCTCTTTCTCCGGTTCCCTGGGTGGCTTCCCTCCCGCCTGACCGGTTAAAATTGCCATTACTCTTTTTGCCTCATCGTCAGTTAAAGTGCTCATATGGTTATTAACGCTAATATCCATACTTTCCATAACCTCAATGAGCTTTTTGCTGGTTGTTCCCAGCTCTTTTGCCAGTTCGTAAACTCTTACCTTGCTCATTTACTACACCTCCATAAGGAAAACCCTCCCTATTATTATCTATCCTCTGCAAAATTTTCCGCAAGCAAAACGGAAACCTGTTCAATTAACTCCGGCGACACCTTTATTTGCAGGTGTTTTTCCAGTCTTTTCCCTTTTACAGCACTTTTAAGACAGCCCTGCGACGGACAGATGTAAGCTCCCCTTCCTGGTTTCTTTCCGGTCAGATCAAGCGCTGTCTCTCCATCAGGGGTTCTTACAATTCTGACCAATTCTTTTTTGGGCTTTCTTTCCTGGCAACCTACACAGATGCGTAAGGGTATTTTACGCTTTCTGTTCATCTTTTTCCAGATCCTCCACCGGAAGTAGTTCCTTCTCAGAATCTTCCTGGTTTTCCACTGCCTCTTTTTCTGAACCTGCATCAGAATCATCATTAGCGCCGTTCAGGGAACCATCGTCTGCCTCAACTTTATCATCCGCAGTGATATCCTCTTCTGCATTTTCATCTGCCAGGCCAATGGCAGAAAGACTTTTTTCCGTATACTGCGTTTCACTGGAAATATCTATTTTCCAGCCGGTTATTTTTGCCGCCAGGCGAGCATTTTGACCTTCCTTACCGATTGCCAGTGAAAGCTGACTATCGGGGACGACAACCGCTGCCGTTTTATTTTCCGAGTCAAGATTGACTGAGGAGACTTTAGCCGGACTAAGAGCATTGGCAATATATTCTTCCGATTCTTCACTCCATTTAACAATATCAATTTTTTCGCCCTTTAGTTCATTGCTGATAGCCTGAACACGACTCCCCTTCGGCCCGACACATGCGCCAACAGGATCGATATCTTTATTGTTTGATAGCACAGCAATCTTGGAGCGATAACCTGCCTCCCTTGCCGTAGCTTTAATTTCAATAATCCCCTCATATATTTCCGGAACTTCCATTTCGAAAAGGCGCTTCAGAAAACCGGTATGAGTCCTCGATAAAATAATTTGTGGTCCCTTGGTAGTTTTCTTGACTTCAGCTATATATGCTTTAACCCTTTCTCCCTGGCGGTAACGTTCATAGGGTATCTGCTCATCTACAGGCAGTACTGCTTCAGTTCTTCCCAGGTCAATGATTACATTTCTCTGTTCAAACCTTCTCACCAGCCCGGTGATTATCTCTTCGGTGCGATCAACGAAATTTTCATAAATCAATTCTCTTTCCGCTTCCCTGATTCTTTGAATGACAACCTGTTTTGCTGTTTGGGCGGCAATGCGGCCAAATTCTCTTGGCGTAACTTCCATTTCAACAATATCACCAATCTGGCACCGGGGGTCATAAACCCTTGCCTCATAAAGGCTAACTTCCTGCTGATCCTGCTCAACTTCTTCTACTACTTTCAATTGTGAAAAAACGGTAATTTCACCGGTTTCACGATCAAGGTTAACCCGCACAGCTGGAGCTGATTGGAAGTTTCTCTTGTATGCAGATATGAGCGCAACTTCCAGGGCCTCAAATAACACCTCTTTGCTGATGCCCTTTTCTTTTTCCAGTAATTCAATGGCAGAAAAAAGATCCTTATTCATGCTTGGCAACCTCCTTTCTCTAAGAAATAAACTATTTTTCTGGCCTTGTATACCAGAGGTTTGCTTTTTCAATCAACTGATAGGGCAGCTCAACCACTCTTCTATCCATCAGTTCCAGCTCTATCGAGTTATCACTTACACTTCTCAATCTACCGCTAAACTTTTTAGTCCCATCTATTTCTTCGCTGAGCCGCACCTTGACTTTTTCGCCCTTAAAACGATAAAAATGCGATATCTTCGTTAAGGGTCGTTCCGGGCCTGGCGATGATACTTCCAGGGTATATGAACCGTGAATTAGATCTTTATGGTCAAGCTGATCTGATACTACCCTGCTGATATGAGCACAATCATCAACTGAAATGCCGTTTTCATGATCTATATAAATCATGAGGCGCCCGTTTCTACCGGCAACGTATTGTAAGAAGACCAGTTCAAAACCTTCTTTTTCAATCAAAGGTTCGAGCAGTGTTATTAATTGCCGCCTGGTTTCCTCTCTTGTCATCGACCGCTATGCCTCGCTATATTTTTTCAGAACAACGCAAAAAAGCCCTACTAAGATCAAAGAGTGGGAAATCCCCACCCTTAAAAGATCAATCGTTACACCTACAATAATTTAACATAAAAAAAGCATCTGTGCAAGGCAGGATAAACTATATAATATTTTACAACTTTGTTTAAGCATCTCTCCTGAAGACATAGATCAGGATTTCCCAATACATCTTAATCCTGGCCCAGATTCCTTTCCAGAGGCCCAGCTTTTCTTCCTTCATTACGTGAGAAAGATCAGGCAGCTGAACCTCGGTAACTACAATTTCATTATCTTCAACATAACGATGCAATGCCACTTCCAACCCGAAACGGGAAAGGTCAAGGTCAGAAATGTTTTCTAAAAGCTCTCTCTTCAGCGCCCTTTGCCCAGATAGAAAGGGGGCCATTTTTTGTGCTAAGTCTGTTGCTACCCTGCCTTTTTCAAACAACCCTACAGACATCAGAGCTTCTTCATTCATAACCGGTGAAAGAAGCGCTTCGACATGTTCGGTCGTTAATCCGATCAGATCTGCATCAACGATAAGGATTACCTCAGCGCTACAATGATCCAGGCCTGCTTGAACAGCGCCGCCCTTACCCCTGTTGTTCAACAAGTCAATTATCAGAACACCGTCATGATTGCCGGCAACCTTAACTGTTTCATCTTCAGAACCATCGCTGACAACAATAATTTCATCAATAAGATCAGTAGTTTTCATAACTGCCAAAACATCATTGATAGTCTTTTCTTCGTTATAAGCAGGTATTATTGCGGCAGTTTTCATTTTAGAGCTGCTCCCCCGGCAAACTATTTCGTTCTCTTACCTCATTCTCGATCGCATCCCGCAAGGCCTGCAGCAACTGGTCTAAGGCAACAGTGCGGATAACCTTACCGTGACTAAATAGCAGCCCCTGTTTTTTCCCGGCCGCTATGCCGATATCAGCCTCCCTGGCTTCGCCAGGTCCATTTACAACACAACCCATGACAGCAACTTTCAGGGGCGCAGCGTAAGCTTCCAGCATCTTTGAGACTTCTTCAACCAGTGGTAGCAGTTCGGCTTCACAACGTCCACAGGTCGGACATGATATTAACTCAGGACTGTACTCTTTTAAACCCAGGGCCTGGATGATCTGCCTGGCTACCAAGACCTCTTCGACCGGATCTGCAGTTAATGAAACGCGTATTGTATCACCGATACCCTCTGCCAGCAAAGTACCAATCCCAACAGCACCCTTAATCACTCCTGTCCTGAGCGGGCCGGCACCGGTTACCCCCAGATGCAAAGGGTATTCACTTTTTTCTGCAAACAGACGGTAAGCACTTATCGTCGTATAAACATCAGACGCTTTCAGTGAAAAGATCAGGTCAGTGAAATCGGTGTTTTCAAATAATTCCAGCGAATTCAGGGCAGATTCAGCCAGGGCTGCCGCTGTAGCTCCACCATGCTTAGTGAGCAGGTTCCTTTCCAGGGAACCGGAATTTATGCCGATTCGAATTGGAACATTATAGCGTTCAGCTTTTCTGGCCAGGGTGACCAGCCTGTTTTTACTGCCAATATTTCCGGGATTGATCCTGATTTTTGCGGCTCCATTTTCAATGGCCTGTAAGGCGAGATCCAGGTCAAAGTGAATATCGGCAATTACCGGTATACTGCTGCCTTGCACTATCTTTGACAGTGCTGCGGCAGCAGCACTGTCGGGTACAGCCACACGAACAAGTTCGCAACCGCACTCGACCAGCCTTTTTATCTGCTCGAGGGTTGTAAAAGAGTCGCCTGTCTTAGTATTGGTCATTGACTGAATTGCGACCGAGGCATTCCCACCGATCACAACACCACCGACATTAATTTGTCGAGTCAGTTTTCGTTTTAGCTTATCCATCTGCAACCCTCGATCGTGATTTCATTTTTTCAGACACTACCTTAAGAGTTGCTGCTCAATCTCCGGGAATAATATCCCACCGTAATAGATCTTGATAACTAATAAAGAGAATGAGCAGAATTAGCAGGGCAAAGCCGATAAAATGAATGAAGCCTTCTTTCTCCGGATCGATACGTCGTCCGCGCACGGCTTCAACCAGGAGGAAAAAAAGGCGCCCTCCGTCAAGGGCGGGAATAGGCAGTAAGTTTAGAATGCCAAGGCTGATACTGAGCAAACCGGTTAGCATCAATAGATTCACAAAGCCTACCTGGGCCACTTCACCGATGATTATTACAATCCCGACGGGTCCGGCTACATCAAGAGGAGCCTGTCCTGTTATTACCTGAAAAATAGAGCTGACCACAAAGGTAAACTGTGCAAAACTGGCTTGCAGCGAAGCGAAAAACTGATACTTTTCCACTACCGGTATAATCCCGATCATACCCCTGTCTGAATCGGGTGCAGCTTCTGCTGTAACATTATATTCCCTTGCCATTCCATCTCTTTCGATGAGCAGGGTCAACTCTTCATTCGGTCTCGCTGAAATAATGGTCAGAACATCATTCCATTCATGCACAGGATTACCGTCTATAGAAGTAATCAAGTCCCCCGCTTCAAGACCGACCGCCTCTGCCGGTGAATCCTCAACAACATTGCCAATGCGCGCCGTATCGGTTACGGAAATTCCGACCATAAAAAAGTAAATCATAAAAAATACGACTATAGCCAGCAACAGGTTCATAGCTGCCCCGGAAACCAGCACAGCAGCCCTGCTCAGTAGTGGTTTTTGGGGAAAGCTGTTTGGATCATCCGCTTCATCGGGGTTTTCACCAAGCATCCGACAAAAACCACCAAGAGGGAAGACACGTAAAGAATAATCGATATTGTTCTTTGTCCAGCCGATCAATTTAGGGCCAAAGCCGATGGCCAGTTCTAAAACCCTGATACCAGTCAAGCGGGCAACAAAATAATGGCCCAGTTCGTGAACCAGGATCAGCAGTCCGAAAACAAAAATAGAAGCAATAAAGGTTTGCATTTTAATTCACCCTTCCTGTCAGTTCAGAAACGATCTCGGCTGCAGCATGCCGTGACCAGCGATCTGCTTCAATGACAGCACTGACACTGTCAATGGGAACAACCATATGTTTATCCATTACCCCTGCAATAACTGTCGGTATCTCTGTAAACCTGATCCTGCCTGCTAAAAATTCAGTTACGGCAATCTCGTTAGCTCCATTAAGAACAGCAGGCATCGTTTTACCTTCAGCTAACGCCTGAAAGGCAAGATCCAGGCATGGGAAATTATGGCGATCCGGATAGTCAAAATTTAATTGTTGTTCAAAGGGGCAAAACCTCTTCCTGGGACTATATTTTCGCTGCGGATAAGTTAAGGCATATTGAATGGCTATCCGCATGTCAGGCAGGCCCAGCTGGGCAATTAACGATCCGTCAATGAATTCTACCATGGAATGAACAATGCTCTGCCTGTGGACGATTACTTCAATTTGCTCCGGCTTTAAGTTAAAAAGCCATTTAGCCTCAATCACTTCAAGTCCCTTGTTCATCAAGGTTGCCGAGTCAATGGTAATTTTTCGACCCATCTGCCAATTTGGGTGCTTCAAAGCCATTTCCGGTGTTACCCTTTCCAGTGCCTCTAGTTCATAACCAAAAAATGGACCACCGGAAGCTGTTAGATATATTTTTTCTATATCCTCATAAGCTGAACCGCGCAGTGATTGCCAGATAGCCGAATGCTCGCTGTCGATAGGATAGATTCGTTCCGGATCAAGTAGTTGAAGCTTTTCCAGGATTTCTCCACCGATAACCAGGGATTCCTTGTTGGCCAGGGCAACATTTTTACCTGCTTTTAAAGCAGCAACAAGGGGTTCAAAGCCACTAAAGCCTACCTGGGCCAGCACGACCAGATCGGCTGAGGGCCAGGTAGCTGCAGCAATCATGCCCTCAGGGCCACTAAGTATTGTTGTGGCATCTACCCCGCTGTGTCCTTGTAGTTTTAAAGCAGCCTCCTGGTCACAAAGAACAGTTACCTCAGGCTGAAACTGTCTTACCTGCTCGGCAATGACAACATCGTTGCTGTGCGCAGCCAGGGCAACTACCTTGAAATGCTGATCAAGTTCTTTAATAACTGCCAGTGTTTGCCGGCCAATCGAGCCTGTTGAGCCAAGAATTGCTATTCTCTTCAAATTGCCTTACCATTCCCCGCAAAAATTATAACATCTCCATCAATAAATAGAAGTAATAAACAAAAGGTGCTGTCAGGAACAAGCTGTCAAAGCGATCTAGAACACCACCATGTCCAGGAATTATACCACCGGTATCTTTTACATTCAACTGTCGCTTTAAAGCCGATTCCAGGAGGTCGCCCAACTGGGCAAATACTGATATTCCGAGAGCTAACATTAGAGCCTGACCGGGCCGCAAAGGAGTCAGGTCCGGAAAAAGAATTGAAACTGAAAGAAAAACGGCCATAGTACCCAGAATTCCTGCCATTGAACCCTCTACTGATTTTTGCGGGCTTATTTTTGGAGCAAACTTGCGGAGGCCCCATTTAATGCCAACAAAATAGGCCAGGGTATCGTGAAGCCAGACCCCAATCAGCAAAATATAGGTATAAATCGCCCCTTCCGGCAACATCCGCAAAAGCAAAAGGTAACTGCACAAGCCCCCTATGTAAATAATACCCCATAAGGTCACTGCTGACTGAGAGATACTCATTATGTCCATTTTAAAGAGGGCATAGACGAAAAACAAAAAAAATAGCAGCATTACCAGGGGATAAATGAGTTCAATTTGCTCGAAAAATACGATAATCAGGAACAGGGATACACCGCAAAAACTAATTATTGCCGAAAAACTATAACCCTTATTGTTTAAAAGATAATTGTATTCATAGGCTCCGATATTTACAACGAAAAGCAACAAAATAAGGTACCAGGGGTTGCCCAAATATACAGCTCCGATAACCAGAGGAGCACCAATGACAGCTGATAGAATTCTTATGTAGAGCATTCTTCATCCCCTGCTAAGTATTTAAATTTTGCCGAAGCGGCGTTTGCGCTGCTGGTAATCACATATAGCCTCCAGGAGATCTGACTTCGAGAAAGCTGGCCAGTAGACATCTGTAAACCACAGTTCGCTATAGGCAAGTTGCCACAGTAAAAAATTGCTGATTCTTTTTTCTCCGCTGGTTCTGATTAAGAGATCCGGATCTCTTAGATCGGCGGTGTAAAGATAGTTCGTAAATTTTTTTTCATCCAGTTTACCTTTAATTTTTCCGGATCGTGTATCTGCTATAATATTATTTACAGCTCTGATTATCTCGGCTCGGGAACCATAATTAAGAGCAAAGTTTAAAATCATTCCGGTATTATTTTTGGTAGCCTCCAGCCCATCAAAGACTGCCTTCTGAACTTTACGGGGCAATTTTTCGCTATTCCCGATTAAACGGACCTGCACATTATTGCGCATTAATTCGGGCAGTTCCATCTCAAAATACTTTTCCGGCAGGCTCATCAGGTAATTAATTTCCCAGGCAGGCCGTTGCCAGTTTTCAGTTGAAAAGGCAAAAAGGGTCAGAATCTTAATGGAAAGTTCGTTGCAGTTCTTAACTGTAGTACGCACAGTTTCCACTCCCTGGCGATGTCCTTCACGTCTGGGTAAGCCTCTTTCTTCAGCCCATCGTCCATTACCATCCATGATTATCGCTAGATGGGAGGGAATATTATCTCTATCAATCTTGCTTCTCAGGTCTTTTCCCCTATTTTCGTCCGGCATATCAAATACCACCATTTCACAAATAACGGCTCCTCCTTATTCTCAGGAGAGAGCCGCTTGACAATTTGACCGGCATTATCCCGTAGTGTAGCTTGCAGCGGAAAGTTTTGTGCAGCTCTGTTCACTTATGCACCTTATTGACAGTAAGTCATAAACCGCTGCTTTAAACTTCAAGCATTTCTTTTTCTTTTTGATTTAGTATTTCATCAATCTCGGAAATCTTTTTATCTGTAATATCCTGAATGTCATCCTGGGCCCGCCTTCGTTCATCTTCAGATATATCACTTGACTTCTCCAGTTGCTTGACATTTTCATTGGCATCACGGCGAATATTTCTGATGCTGACTTTGCTTTCTTCCGCTTGTTTCCTGATTAACTTGACCAATTCTTTGCGTCGCTCTTCAGTTAATTGTGGAATACTGAGACGTATAACATTACCATCATTGGTCGGTGTTAACCCAAGATCAGATTTTAAGATAGCTTTTTCGATATCGCCAAGCGACTGTTTGTCCCAGGGCTGAATAACAAGAAGTCGTGATTCCGGCGCTGTTACACCCGCCAATTGATTCAGGGGTGTAGGATTGCCATAGTACTCTACCTCAATACGATCAAGCAAAGATGTGGTTGCCCGCCCGGCCCTTAATGTGGAAAGTTCTCGTTGAAAGGCATTGATAACTTTACTCATTTTCTCTTCGGTTTCATTATAAATGGCGTCTAACATAAATCACCCACCCTTAATAATTGTTCCGATCTTTTCGCCCATGACCACTTTTTTGATGTTACCAAAATTTAAGCCAAATACAATCAGTTTAATCTTGTTGTCCATGCATAGAGAAGCAGCAGTGGAGTCCATAACGCCTAGCCCCTGGTTAATGACCTCAATGTAATTAAGCTCAGAAAATTTCCTGGCATCGGGATTTTGCAGAGGATCGGCATCATAGACTGCATCCACTTTGCCCTTGGCCAGTAATATAACTTCTGCTTCAATTTCTGCCGCCCGCAGGGCTGCTGTTGTATCTGTCGAAAAATATGGGTTGCCTGTGCCACCAGCAAAAATTACCACTCGTCCCTTTTCCAGGTGACGCAAAGCACGTCTTCTGATATAGGGTTCTGCAACTTGTTGCATTTCCAGTGCAGTCTGAACCCGTGTGTCAACATCATTTCTTTCGAGGGCATCTTGCAGTGCCAGGGCATTTATAACTGTAGCCAGCATACCCATGTAATCAGCTGTAGCTCTATCCATGCCTTTACTGCCGGCCTGAGCCCCCCGCCAGATATTGCCACCGCCAACGACAATAGCTACCTGAACATTAAACTGGATAACTTCTTTAATTTGCAGAGCTATGCTCTCAATTACTTCCTGATCTATCCCAAAGCCCTGTTTACCGGCCATTGCTTCGCCACTTAGTTTGAGAATTACTCGATTGTATGCAGGCTTAAGCAAAATACACCTCCGGTTTTTTTATTTATTCGACAAAGAAACTAGCACAACCTTCACCTGAGAAAATAATTTTTAAAAAAAGAACACTTTTCAGTGTTCTTTTTACTTACTTACCCGCAACAGCAGGTTTCGTCACCAGCCAAGCCTTCGCCAATCTCAAACCTGCTAAAGCGCCTGATCACAATATTTTCTCCAATTTTGGCGATCAGGTTTGTGAGCAGTTCATTGATGGCTAAATCTTCATCTTTTATAAAAGACTGCTCCAGGAGACAGTTCTCCCGGAAATATTTTTCCAGCCGTCCTTCAACAATTTTATCAATAACTTTTTCCGGCTTGCCTTCGTTCAAAGCCTGGGTCCGGATAATTTGCCTTTCTTTATCCAAAATACTCTCCGGAACTTCTTCCTTGGTCAGGTAAGTAGGGTTAGTCGCCGCCACCTGTAAACATATATTGCGAACAAATTCCTTAAACTCATCATTGCGGGCAACAAAATCTGTCTCGCAGTTAACCTCTACCAGTACGCCAATTTTACCTCCCATGTGGATATATGAATCGACGATACCCTGGTTTGCAGCTCTTCCTGATCTCCGTGCGGCAGCTGCGAGGCCTTTTTCCCTGAGGATATCAATCGCTTTTTCTTCATTACCTTCGGCTTCCTGGAGCGCCTTCTTGCAGTCCATCATGCCGGCGCCGGTCTTTTCGCGTAAAGCTTTAACTGTTTTTGCATCTATTTGCACATTTATTCACTCCTCTGCAAGGTTACCGGCTTGACGAGGCTTTAAATACCGGCACCTGATTATCTTTATACTCTTTTTTAGGCTTCAACCTCTTCACTATCTTCTTTAACGATTTCAGCAGCACTTTCTTCTTCTTGTTCTTCTTCTGCTGCTTCTGCTGCTGTTTCTACTTCTCCTGATTCTTCCACTTCTGTTTTAGCTTCTGCTGCAGCCACCTGTTCAGTCTCCTGTTCTTCATCTTTAACGATTTCAGCAGTAGGCAGGTTAACAGCCGCTTCAGGTTCTTCTTCCAAACTTATTTCCATTTTATCGGTAATTTCTTCTTCTCTTTCCGCTTCTTCAGCTGCGTCAATGATCTGCTTGCCTTCCAGAACTGCGTCAGCCATTACTGATGTGATCAGCTTGACGGCGCGAATTGCGTCATCGTTACCGGGAATCAGATAATCAATTTCATCGGGATCACAATTAGTATCAACTATTGCTATGACCGGTATATCTAGTTTTCTCGCTTCGGCAACGGCGATCTTTTCCTTACGCGGGTCAACAACATAGAGGGCATCGGGAAGGTTCTTCATATTACGGATACCGCTTAAAAACTTCATCAATTTTTCTTTTTCATGGCGCAGGGTAAGCACTTCTTTTTTAGTCAGGCGCTCAAAAGTGCCGTCCACTTCCATTGCTTCAAGCTTAATCATGCGATCGATCCGTTTGCGGATGGTGTTGTAATTGGTTAGCATGCCACCCAGCCAGCGGTGATTCACATAGTGGGTTCCGCACCTTTCAGCTTCAAAACGGATGGATTCCTGAGCCTGTTTTTTTGTTCCAACAAAAATAATACTGCCGCCTTCAGCAACAGTATCGCGGACAAAATTATAGGCTGTTTCCATCAGTTTTACGGTTTTTTGCAGGTCGATAATATAGATTCCATTACGTTCGGTGAAGATGTAATTCTTCATCTTCGGATTCCAACGGCGGGGTTGGTGTTCCAAAAGGACTCCCCCCCCCAGGAACCGCTTCTTACTAA